>CAZTKP010000069.1:0-13521 GCA_964614215.1 uncultured Spirochaetales bacterium
TGTTTTACAAAGTTATAGATGGGTTTTTCTATGGCCTTCATTTCTTTAAGCTGACACATGTGTTCGTATAGCAACCCGAAATCAAGTGCCTTGGGAAGGTCGTAGTTTATTTTTTCTCTGTCCTTAAATTCAAGATCTGAGAAGTCTTTGTAATAACTGTCCATTTCAATTATGACAACCCTCTCGTCCTTTGAGAATTTAGCCTTGATATTTTTTGCAATTGTTGTCTTTCCCGACCCTGAACCACCTGCAATTCCGATAAAAAGCGGCATCTTTCACTCCTGAAAAAGATTAACTGGATAAATATACATCATTAACCAATAATTTTCACTTTTTTTGATTATCTGTTTATAATGACCCGCGCGTAATTAACTACGGGAGAAAAAATGAAAGGTCTCGAAAAATCTTTCAAAGAGGCGGCACTTGCAATAATTGCTGCAGAAAACGGTATAATTTCACCTCAGAAGCTTGTTCATATCTTTTCGGACTGGGTTAATGCACCGGGAACTTCTATAAAACAGAAACTTGCCGATGCCCTGCCTCCTGAAAACAAGGCTTTAATGGACCTTCTAGGCGATGAAGAGGCCGCAGATCTGAACCATGGCGAATCGATCAATATTCTCATTGACAGTGTTAACCGGTTAAAAGAAGAAACAAAAATGGCCGTTCAGCCGGCAACAGATGAAACGGATAATAGTTCCGACAGACTTATAACAGACGAGTCTCCGGGCAGATATGTCGTTCAGGGAGAGGTTGCAAGAGGTGGTGCGGGAAGAGTTCTGATAACTCTTGACAGACATCTCGGGCGTGAGATCGCAATGAAAGAGCTTCTGCTCGATCTTAAGGATAAGCGTGACGGCAAAAAGAGCATGGACCCTCACACGGTAAGTCTCAGAAACAGATTCCTTAGGGAAGCAAGAGTTACAGGTCAGCTTGAACATCCTTCGATAGTGCCTGTGTACGAGATAGGAAAGCATCCTGACGGGGTTTTCTACTATACGATGAGAATGGTTAAGGGCCAGACACTTTCCAAAGCTATAAAGAAAGCTATGGAACTTGAAAACAGAATCGAACTTCTTCAGCATTTTTACAATATATGCAACGCCGTTGCATACGCCCACAGTAAAGGCGTTATCAATAGAGACCTCAAACCGTCAAATGTTATGATCGGTGAATTCGGAGAAACTGTGGTGCTTGACTGGGGTCTTGCAAAAGTTAAGGGACAGCTTGATGCAGGAGCGGAAACTATCCAGTCGGGACTAAGACTTTTTCTAAATGCCGATGTAGGAAAAACTGTCGTCGGTTATGCGATCGGAACACCTTCCTACATGCCTCCTGAACAGGCCCGCGGGAAGGTAGATGAGATCGATGAGACTTCGGATATCTACTCCCTCGGTGCAATACTCTATCAGATACTTACGGGAAGACCTCCTTTCAGAGGAAAATCCGCTACGGAGATCATCAGGAAAGTCGTTGACAAAATGCCTGTGCCTGCTATTAAACTGGAACCGACTGCTCCTCCGGAACTTTCTGCGATCGCCCAAAAGGCAATGTCGAAGAAAAAAAGCGACAGGTACTCCTCCGTAACGGAACTTATTGAGGAACTTAACAGCTTTATGACAGGTGGAAAAGTTAAAGGATACGAGTATTCCTCGCTTGAACTTTTCGGAAAATTTGCAAAGAAGAACCGGGCCGTACTTATTTCTTCTGTTCTCATCTTTTTTGTTCTGCTCGCATCAACGTTCACTATCGCATGGTATTATGAGCGTGAGGTGCAGGCAAAAAAAACTGCACAGAAAGAAAAGACCGTTTCCCAATTCAGGACCGCACAGGCATTTAATGAAAAAGCTGCAAGACTGGAATCATCAAAACAGTATCTTTCCTCCAGGGTTTACGCAGCAGCGTCACTCTATTTCAATCCTGCAAATCCTAAAAGTCCTGAATATTCAAAATGGTTCAGAAAAAACATGCCGGAAGGAGACCTTCTCCTTGCCGATGCGGCATCAAAGTTCTATCACCGGCATTTTCACAGAGGAGCTGTCCTGGATAAGACCTACGACCTTAAATGCAAGGTCAGTTCCATGGAGGCTACTAACGATAACAGGTATCTTTTTTCCGGCTGTGTCGACGGAAACGTTATTGTAACAAATATGGAAAATTTCCGGAAAGTAAAAACCATCCCTGTCGGAACTGAAATCCTTGACATCTCTTTTTCAAAAGACGGCAGGCAGGCACTTTTTGCGGGATCTAACGGAATACTTTTCTCGTATGACATGGAAACGGAAAAGCTTTCAAATATACTTGAAAGCACATACAGCTTTAACTGCGCATCCTTTTCTCCGGATGGATCAATGGTTGTAACATCCAAGGGGGGAGACACTGTTTCAATTCTTTATCTTAACAGCAAGAAGGAAAAGCATATTTTCGGACATCAATCCACAATAAACGACGCTCTATTTATTTCAGACAGCAGGTTCGTTTCATGCGGCAGTGACAAGACGTTAAGGTCGTGGAGCATATGGGGAACTGAACGTGCAGTGAAGGATCTGGACACAGAAGTTCTTACTCTTGCGCTGTCTCCTGACGGAAAAACTCTTCTGGCAGGGACAGAAAACGGAACTATCTATGTTCTTGAGCCGATATCTTTAAGAGAACTGAAAAAGATCAATCATCACAGAAGTCCCGTAGTATCAATACACTTCTCCAGCGACAACACTCTCATAATCTCTTCTGAGAAAGACCGGAAAACTGTTGTGTGGGATTCAAAGAAATATGAACCTCTTTTCACTCTTGAAGGACATAGCAGAACTGTTACAGGATCGACAGTTCTTCAGGACGGCGATCATATAATTACAGCCGGAGAAGAAGGAATCGTAAGAGTGTGGAAACGACACGGAAGAAAGGAAATAGAAAGGCTGAATATCGGATCATCTATTATAAAGAACGGTGCTTTTTCCAAAAGCAACTGGGCCTCTGTCGTAACCGGAACAAGAACGTTAAACAGCATGAGCCGATCAGGAGAAAGAGGCGCTGAAATAAGAACTGAAGTTCCCATTTTCGACATAGATATCGACCCATCAGGAAACTATGTCGTTTCAGGAGGATGGAACACTGATGTTGATATATTCAATGTCAGGACCGGAAAAAAGGAATTTGTTCTGAAAGGGAACAAAAATGCAGTTACAGGAGTGAGATTCCTCAGCAGCGGACAGCATGTTCTTACGGGTGGAAAGGACGGTACTGTCAGACTTTACAACATGAATGAAGATCAACCTGAAGAAGTTTTCAAACTAAACAGCGGAAGCATAACCAGAATGGCTCTGTCTAATGATGATAAGCTGGCGGCAGTGTCAGACGATAAAGGAAAAATCGATATCATAGCTGTTCCTTCAATGGATAAAGTGAGAACGATCATTCCTGAGAAAAAGATCATTGTCCTTAGCCTTAATTTTTCTTCCGACAGCAATGAGATCTTTGTCGGAACTCAGAACAAGACCGTAATAAGATACGATCTGAAAACCGGTGAATCTTATGAATTAAAAGGACATACAGGAGCTGTTCTAAAAACTGCCGCATCAAAAAACGGGAAATTTCTCGCAACAGGATCCAACGATCTTTCAGTCAAACTGTGGAAAACAAAAGACCAGAAACCAGTGCTTACGATACCCACCTCAAAGATACCCGGATGTCTTTTCTTCACGGAAAACTCGGAACATATCGGTATCTGTGACGGCGGACAGATCAAATTCTTTCCCGTCAAATCTCCTGATATGAACATGATGCCTATTGAGCTGCTTAGAAAAATGGAAAAGGAATCAGGAATGAAATTGAAGGATTTCTATCTCGAAGCTGGAAAGTAAGTTGGAAAACATCTCCCACATTGAAATTACCGGAGCTAAGGAAAACAACCTCCGGGGTGTTGACCTGAAAATTCCAAGGAATAGACTGACGGTCATCACAGGAGTTTCAGGTAGCGGAAAATCATCCATTGTTTATGACACACTTTACAGAGAATCTCAGAGGCTCTATTTCTCGTCTTTCCCGGCATGGAAAAGAACCGCTCAGAGATTTTCCAGACCCGATGTGAAAAGCATCCGCGGTCTAAACGCAGCAATAGCTATTGACCAGAACACTTCAGTAACAAGCGCCAGATCGACTGTCGGAACATTTTCAGGTATTTACGACCTTCTGCGGCTTCTTTTTTCAAGATTCGGATCATTTTCTGACGACCTTTACGATCATCCTGAATTTTTCAACAGTTCAGGAACTCTGACTCGTTCTCTTTTTTCTTTCAACAGTCCACTGGGACAGTGCTCAAAATGCCGTGGATATGGAGAAGAGGACTTTATTGATCCTGAACTGATCGTAGATGACTGGAAAAAGTCCATCAGAGATAGAGCGCTGAAAATTACCGCTCCTAACGGCTATATAATTTATTCCCAGGTTACACTTGATGTTCTTGATTCTGTCTGTAGAGAGCACGGTTTTTCCGTTGACACACCTCTATGCGACCTTAACGAAGAGCAGCTTAATGCACTTTTCTACGGTTCGGAAAAAATAAAGGTCCCCTTTGGAAAACACACTCTTGAAAGCAGGATGAAATGGACAGGCATCAAGGCCAAACCGAGAGAAGAAGGCTATTACCGCGGCTTTATAAACGTAATGCTCGAGATCCTTAAAAGAGATAGAAATAAAAATATCCTGCGCTTTGTAAGAAGTAGAAAATGTTCCGCCTGCAACGGTACAAGGCTTTCCGATGAGGCTCTGCAGGTAAAGTTCTCAGGCCTTAATATCGCTGAGCTCTCCGACTACGATCTTAATGAGTTTCTTAATTTTTTCAGGCAGATAAACATTCCTGAGCAGATAGATGAACTTAAAAATGAGATTATCGAGACTGCTGAAACCCTTGTAGAAACGGGACTTGGACATCTAAAGCTCTCCAGACCGTCATCAACTCTTTCAAGCGGTGAGATCCAGAGAATAAAGATCGCTGCACTCCTCCGATCTTCACTTACCGGAGTCACTTTCATTCTTGATGAACCTACCGTAGGACTTCACAGGTCTGAAGCCCGCAGGATCATCGGTCTGCTTAAACAGCTTAGAGATAAAGGGAATACCGTAATTATTGTTGAACACGATATCGACACTATACTTGCGGCAGACCATATTATAGAGACCGGTCCTGTCGGGGGAATAGACGGCGGACAGATCCTTTTTTCAGGAACCCTTAAAGATTTTCTAAACCTTGAAGATCATTTTACTTCTCCCACATTGCAATCTATCAGAAAAGAAAAGAAAATTCCTGAAACAGAACCTTCCGCAGATAGTTTTATCCTTGAAAACACATCTCTGAAATTTCTTTTTTCATCGATAAATATCATTACAGGTCCCGGGGGTTCAGGAAAAAGAACTCTGCTTAAAAACATTGACGATCTTGGATCACAAAAAAACTGTATAACCATAAACCGTTCACCTATCGGAAAAACCCCCCGCTCCAATCCCGCTACATACACTGGCATTTCAGACAACATCAGAGATATTTTCGCAAAACTTGACGGGGCTGAAGAAGCCGGACTGACAAAGTCTTCCTTTTCCTTCAACACAAAGGGAGGAAGGTGCGAAGTCTGTGAAGGAGCAGGGGTCATTGAGACGGGAATGAAGCATTTCGGCGTTGTGAGAACAACTTGTGAAAAGTGCAGAGGCAAAAGATTTAACGATGATGTACTTAAGATAAGATATCGGGACCTTTCTATTTCTAATATCTACGATCTTTCTGTAAATCAGGCAGCAATTTTTTTCAGCGACCGGCCTAAGATATTGAGAACTCTAAAGATCATGATAGATCTCGGCGTAGGATACTTAAAGCTGGGGCAACCCTCCTCAACTCTTTCGGGAGGCGAAGCACAGAGAGTCAGACTTGCATCCTATCTGCGGAAAAACACAAAAGAAACTATCTTTCTTTTCGAGGAACCTACGACCGGACTTCACCCCAAAGATGTTGAAAACCTCATTTCGACACTTAGAGCACTTGTAAACTCAGGGAACACTGTTATTGCTATTGAACATGATCCGGACTTTATACTTGCCGGAGATCATGTTACAGAACTTTCAGGCAAACCCGCAGACAATTTTGAAAACACAGTTTTTCAGGGTACGGTCAGAGAACTCTCAACGTCCGGAACTTTAACAGGAAAGGTTGTTGCCGACTACATATCAGAGCATCATGAACCTGCACCCCCCGTTAAAATGCCGGTTTCTAAGACAATTGAACTTTCACAGGTCACTACGAACAACCTCAAAAATATTGATGTCTCTATCGCAAAGGGAAAATTCACCGTTGTAACAGGTGTTTCTGGTAGCGGAAAAAGCTCCCTGGTCTTTGACACTCTGTTCTCAAAGAGTATCAACTGTTTTCTTCAGGGATTTTCACCTTACTTCAGGTCTCTGTTCAAGACTCCAACCAGCTCCGTGATAAAAAGTTCAGGACTCATGGCTCCAATAGGCGTTTCAGAAAAGTTCATTGTATCAGGAACCCGCTCTACGGTGGGAACTGCTTCCGGAATATGGGAAATTCTCAGAATGCTTTTTTCAAGGGTCGGAAAGATCAATGGGAAAAACTGTGGATACTCCGCAGGAGATTTCTCGTTTAACTCAGCTTCGGGAGCCTGCCCTGTCTGCGAGGGAAGAGGGACAACCCCTGTTGCAGATATAGAAAAAATAATCACCGATCGGGAAAAATCCTTTTCTGACGGAGCACTGCTCGGCACAACTCCGGGCAGATACTTCGGAGACAGTGACGGACAGTTTATTCATACCCTTGAGACTGTCGGCAGAGAACTCGGCCTTGATCTCAGCAGACCTGTTAATGAACTTGATGAAAAAGCTCTCGAGATCGCTTTAAACGGAGCCGGAGGAAGGCAGTTTCACGTAGCATGGAAATTTTCAAGAGGAAACCGCTCCGGAACTCACGAATTTACAGGGAAATGGCCTGGATTTATTCATCTTTTCACCGAAGAATATTTAAAATCAATAGGCAATAAAAATGAGGCGAAACTCTATAGCCTTATGAAGGAAGTTAAATGCGGAAGCTGCGATGGGAACAGGCTGAAAAATGAACTCCTTGATGTAGATGTCAAAGACAGAAAAGTAAAAGATATTGTTAAGATGACATTAAGGGAACTTGCGGTCTTTATCGGGTCTGATCCATTTTCAGATGACAGGGATAAAGCTGTGTCCGGACTTCTTTTTTCTCATCTGAAGCCTATGCTTAAAACGCTTGACAACATGGGACTTTCCCATCTGAACATTAGCCGGCCCGTGTCTGAACTTTCTCTGGGTGAACGTGAAAGACTGAAACTGGTAAAATTAAGTGTGTCGGCTCTCACTGACATCCTTTACATCGTTGACGAACCCTCAAGAGGGATTCATCCGGCAGATTCCCGGAAAATAACTGAACTCATAAAACAGCTCACCTCAAAAGGAAATACCGTTGTTGCGGTTGAACATGAACCGTCAGTCATAAAAGAGGCAGATAGAATTATCGACATCGGTCCGGGCGCAGGTATGAACGGGGGGAGGGTCATCTTTGACGGAACTTTTTCCGAACTCCTCAACTCAGACTGCCCTACATCTGAAGCTTTCAGATCAGAAAAGATCCCGAAAGAAGAGGAAGATCTTAAAAAGATCAGCTTCAGCCATCCCGGAATATACGACCTGAAAAAAGTATCCTGCAATATTACACTGGGAGGCCTGAACGTTATCACGGGAGTTTCAGGAAGCGGAAAGACCACCCTGCTCAGAGAAGTCCTGCACAGACAGTTAAAGGGAAATGTCATCTTTCATGAAAACACGGCTTTTTCAGGCGGAAGCGGATCAACGGTCGCAACCTGCACAAAACTGAAGGACGCCGTAAAAAGAATGATATCAAAAAGTTCAGGAATAAAAACCTGGAAAGATTCCCAGTGTAAAAACTGTAAGGGAACAGGGTATCTTACAATACCGATGGACCACCTTTCCGATCCTGTTGTTCAGTGTCCGGATTGTGAGGGAACCGGTTTCAGAAAAAGTATCCTTGACGCAAAATACAATGACAGGAATATTGTCGAGATACTTTCCATGTCTGTAAAAGATGCACAGCTGTTCCTCGCGGGAAACAGAAAGATAACTGAAATGCTCAAAACCCTTTCCAGCTGCGGGCTCGGCTATCTTACACTTGATCAGACAGTAAGATCGTTAAGCAACGGAGAAAAGCAGCGACTGACGCTGGCTACAGATCTTGCCGAAGTAGAACCAGAAAACACTTTTTTCCTTTTTGACGAACCTTCGACAGGTCTTCATTTCAGCGACATTAAAGGTTTTCTCGCTCTTTTTAAAGACCTTACGAATAAAGGCGGAACCGTTATCTGTGCTGAACACAGAATGCAGATAATTTCGCAGGCGGACCATATTATTGACATGGGACCTGAAAGCGGGATAAATGGAGGAAGTATAGTTTTTGAGGGAAGCGTGAAAAAACTTATCGACTGCGGCACTAAGACAGGAGCGGCTTTAAAGGAATATTTAAACCCGGAGAAATAATGTACCTTTTCAGACTTACATTCTGCGGAACGAAATATCACGGATGGCAGTATCAGGATAACGCCGTTACCGTTCAGGGAATTCTTCAACACAGACTTAGTAAGATATTTAAGCAGGAATGTCCCTATCCCGCCGGATGCAGCAGAACGGACACAGGCGTTCATGCACTTGATTTTATTGCGACTTTACCTGAAATAGTGAAAATTCCACCGGACGCTCTGAAAAAGGGTGTTAACTCGCTGCTGCCGAAAGATATAAGGATAAAGGAAGTAACAACGCCGGAGGGAGAATTCCTTGACGGCAGAGCTTTTGTAAAGGGCAAACACTACCGTTATCTTATCTCCACAAATGAGACTGCGTCCCCTTTTGCAAAAGACCTTTCATGGCATAGCGCCTACGATCTTGATATTGAAAAAATGCAGAAAGCTCTCGAATATTTTATCGGAACTCATGATTTTGAAAGTTTCATGGCAACGGGCAGCGACGTGAAATCAACGGTTCGGACTATAAAAAAAGCACGTATTAAACAGATGGACAACTATCTTGTTCTGGACTGGGTCGGAGACGGTTTTTTAAAGCATCAGATCAGGATAATGTCAGGAACTTTAGTTGCAGTTGGAAGAGGAAGAATAGAAGTAAATGACATTCCGAAGATAATCGCCGCAAAGGACCGTGACAAAGCAGAACAGACCCTGCCCGGAAAAGGACTTTACCTCTATAAACTCTTTTCATCTGAAGACGAAATGGATAGTTACGAATTTCCTGACAAGTTTCAGGATATGGTGTGGTAACTCACCCTTATTTTTAATAAAACACTATTTTTTTTCAGAATAAATTGCTTTAGATGCAATTATAATTGCTAGCTCTTTTTGAGCTGATTTATCTGTTGGCCATCCAAGAATGATAGCGTGATTGGGATTATCATCTTCTGGATCGCTTTTAACTTGTAGATTACATGACAAATAATCCCTTGATAGGTTATCTGCAAAACCATATAAAGTTCTTCCACTTTTTAAAGCCACACACTCTCCCTTTTCCCAAACATCTTCATCTGAGTAATCACCACGAACAGTTACCGAAAAATTATCATGCGGATGGGGAATAAAAGCATTTGGTCTTATTGTCTTATCTTGTCGAACCCATTTACTTTGTAAAATGAATCTTAATAAATTATCTTCTAAAGTTATATCCATCTAACTATTTACACACCTAAACTTCTAATTAATCGATGAACAAAAAAAGGCAACTTATCATAAAAAACATCGCTACCTCTTTGAGTCCTTTCACCCATTAATGAGGCAAAAAATATCCTGTTATCAGAGGTTAAGCTCATTGAAACTATATAGTTAGGGGATCGATACCATTCAAATGTAATTGACCCATCTGGTTCTGCTCCAATTTCAGGTAAAGGAATATCAGTAGGAAGCATTCTAATTAATCTCTTTGCAGATATAAATGTTTCATGTTTTATCGGCTCAGCATTATATCCATCCCAATCAGAGACAGAAAAGTCATGAAACAATAATTCTAATTCTGATAGAACATTATTTTTAATCCAATCATCACTCGTTACTGTATTTCCATAACAATCTTCATTGTATTGGCTAACAACTTCTGTCGCATCAATATTGTCAGAGAAATCCCAAACAATTGCTGTCATAGAAGTATCTCCTTAGTTTTTTCTGTTATTGTTCCAAAAAATGCTTTATTTTTTAACCATCTCATTTCGTCGAGACAATTTTCAAAACAAATATTATTTATATCAATAGGTTTATAGGTAAAAACATCAATGTCTATTATAATATATTTTGATATATCTGTAGGATCAGCACTTGGCTTTAAAGTCTTAATAATATTTATTATATAGTTATATCCTGACACTAAAAATGAATCTTTATGGTAAAAATTTGCAAAAGGTAAATCTAAACCATCCGGCTCTTTTGGAGAAACTTTTAAATAATCCTCTAACTCGAAGCTGTCATTAGAGACTTCAATTTGATTAATAAATCGAAGTCCAACTCGCTGCACTTCAACAGGTTTTGCTAAATCATTATGAATATTCCACAAGCGAATTGCTTCCGATGAAAATCTCTCCCAATCACAGTAAGGCTTCAACCTATTAAAAGAAAAAAGATCTCTATGAAATCTAGCTAGTTGCAACTTATCTCCTGAATTAAAAACCAAACCTTTTAAACCCATATTCTTAATGGAATGGTCCGCTTTTGTATTTTCTTTGATAGTAAGTTCAGCTTTAAATTCCGTTTCAGGTTTAAAACTTGGATACTCAGGTAGTTTTTGTTTCAAAGGTTCGGTTATAATATCTTCTTTCCAATCTGTTGTTGCTCTAGCCCTCACTTCAACTACACATTCGGTAATGGGCGCTTTTGAAAGACGCGGAAATTTTTGATCCAGCTCAATTTGAAATTTACTATTATTGCTCACTTTTTACCCTCATTGTTCTTTTCTATAATATATTTTCAACATATGAATTGTCAAGTAACACTTTTTAATATAATGGTTTCCCCAACCCCAACTCTTCATGTTTTTCCTTCATTCCGTCAAGAACGATCTGGAGAAATTCCTCAAGTGACATGTTGAAGTTTTCGGTCGCAGTTCTCATCTGATCTCTGTCAGCTCCTGCCGCAAATCTTTTTTCCTTAAATCTTTTCATCATGAAATTCATGTCAAGCTGAAAGATGTTTTTATGCGGAGCCATCAGAACACAGGCCGTGATAAAACCTGTTGCGGGATCAACGGCGTAGATCGCCTTTCCCATATCCGTAGTCGCTTCAACGTTTCCAGAGTGCATTTTTATAGCACCGAGTATTTCGGGATCGCTGAACCCTTCTTTTTCAAGCATTTCACAGGTCATAAGACCGTGCTTTGAAAAATCGTCCTTCGTAAACTCGTAATCCAGATCGTGAAGAAGCCCGGCCATACCCCAGCGGTCTCTATCGGCATTGACCTTATCCGCAAAAACAGCCATCGCACCTTCAGTTGCAATACAGTGTTTTACGAGGTTTTTATTCTTAAGATTTTTCTTTAAAAGTTCTATCGCACTCTTTCTTTCCAAATTGTGCCTCCCGGGTATAACTGTTTGAATTAATTAGAGTATCAGGAGCGAACAGCCATCGCTTTTGACTTTTGAACTGTCGTCAGGAAGTTCTTCACTGTCAGTCTGACCCTCAGTATCGGATCCCGTGTTGCCTGTATTTCCTGTATCACCAGTATTTGCTGTGTCGCCTGTGTTTCCGGTATTACCCGTATTACCTGTATCTCCAGTGTTGCCAGAGTCACCAGTATTCCCGGTATCACCGGTATCACCGGTATCTCCTGTATCAGTGTCAGGGACTTCGTCATCAGGAGCTTCACCTTCGATACACTCACTAGTATCATAGGTACAGTCACTCTTACATTTCAGCAACCCCGAGCCAAATCCTTCAAGATCCTTACACTCAACTCCGTTTGTAAAACCGGTATCACACTCTTCGCCATCATCCACAACACCGTTTCCGCACTCGGAATAATCATTCACCGGCAGCTGCATCGTTGTACAGTGAATCGAACCGCCCCATACGATCATTTCGTTAGAATCGATACCTACGATCGTATGTCTGGGAAGAAGTTCCTGATAAATGGCAAGAGCCTCTTCGTCGGTTCCTCTGTCATAAACAGGAATAAGCACGTGATCGTTAATTATCGTTGAATTTGAGTGAGTATACTGAACTCTCCAGTTGTCTCCCATATAGCTGTAGTCACCGAATGTCATCGGAATTCTGACAATGTTCCAGTTTCCGCCATCCGGTTTAGGAGTATCTGCGTAGAACTGAGCTGCCGCATCAAGAGCATCTATCTCTGCCTGTGTCGCACCCAATTCAGTAGTTGAATAACTTACAATAATTGTGTTCTGGTCAAGAACTTTAGAGAACATATCCACGTGGGTCGTTCCTTCGTTAGGAAGAGGTTCCGGATGATAGATACCGTTCGAGCAGTTAAGATAATCTTCGTAAACGGCATCGATCTCGGCAAGCGTCCATCCGTAGTAGTTTGTGTTCTCGGCTATAACTCCTGTCGAGGTCCAGCATGTTCCAAGACCGTCAGTCATGAAGTTTCCGCCTTCAACATGAAGTCCTGTTGAAAAGATCTCCTCACTCCATAAAGTTGCCAGTTCTCCGTTTATAGCATTATCATCTTTCCGGTCATCGTAATATTCGTGATCTATTATTGCCCTCTTTCCATCAAGATAGATGTACCATGGACCGTAATCACGAGTCCAATTGGCATCATAGTCAAGATCTATAAACACAACATCATCTGTGCTGATATTATTCGGAGTAAGAACTTCGTCAGTAATATCCTCTATGTCGTTGTACGTTTTTCCCATGTATCTGTAATTTGAATCAGCAACAATATAAGGGATTGCATCCGCTGCAATTATGCTTTTTATCATGCTGGCGTAATAGGGATACAGATCATCCCAGCCCACCGGAACCTGAATGAGAACACCTTCCATCGGTGCAAATTCAGCGGGAGTGTAGATAGTTTTACCTACAGGCGGTGGATCAAGCAGAGGAAGTGTCTTAAAAGGACTGACAACTCTGGGTCCGTTGTTCCATGCCGGAGTGGGCTTATGAACTCTCTGGGCATAAACAAAACCAAAAGCAAAAACAGCGACTAACAGAACAATGATCTTTTTCATGATAACTCCAAATAAAAAAACGTTTAACCTGAAAAGTATATTGAAATACATTAAACTGTAAAGCAGATTGTCAATGATTTGAATAATTAACTTTTCATGCTAGAATTATCCGAAACTTTTCCTGGGAGGGAGATCATGAAAAAACTTCTGCCGCTTTTATTTTTTGTGCTGTCAACTCTTTTATTCAATGTAAGCTGCAATTCGATCAAATTTGCCTACAATCAGGCAGACTGGCTTGTTCTCAA
>CAZTKP010000070.1:0-13204 GCA_964614215.1 uncultured Spirochaetales bacterium
AAGAATTTTCATTAAGAACGGAAAGGCTACAAAGGTTCCGATAGAACTCCCGATAGAAGAAAAGAGTGAAACCAGCAATGCTCTCGTCAGCCTGTTTTTCCACCACCCTTTCCAGTGCGTTGTATCTGCTGAGGCATTTTCGAGATCCTTTACAAGCGGCTTAACAAGATAAAGCTGCGCAAGACCTGTAACTATTCCCGCACCGATAGTCGGATTAAGACTCGTAATAGGTGCAGCTATAAACCCTACAACAACTGTTAAAGGATGACCAAGTGCCAGAATACAGCCAAGTGCGGACAAAATTCCGTTTATCAGTATCCAGTAAATAAGAGCCTCTCCTGTTGCGGCGCTATCTCCAGTAAAAAATCCCCAGACGAACATTCCGAGAATTATTACCGGAAGGATCCATGGAAGGATCTTAAATGTTTTTGAAGCTTCAGGAATGTGTTCTATTGAGGCAAGATCAGCATTCATTGCTTTCTGCTGTTCAAGATGTCTTAAGATTCCAGGAACGTGAGCGGCACCGACAACTGCAACAGTTTTTTCACCTAGATTCCTTGCAATATTTGCCGCAAGATATGTGTCTCTTTCATCGAGGATCGATCTTTTCACTGTCGGAAACTCATCACCCATCTCACCGATAAGCTGCATGAGCATATCGCCCTTTTTAAGCTCTTCAATGCTTTCCTTATCGACATCTTTATCATCGCTAAGGAAAAGTCCGCCGACGAACTTTGCCTTTTCTTTAAGTGTCATGCTTCTGATAGTTCTTTTAAGCGTGATGGCAATATCTCTGTCTGCTGTAACTAAATTAATCCCCTTTTCTTCAGCCATCTCAACGGCTTTTTTAAATTCTGAACCCGGAGCAGTTCCCGTTTTTTCAGATATCTTCTTCTGATAACTTGAAAGAAGAAGCTGCGCGGAAAAGAAAAGAACCTTCTTTTTCCTGAATATCTCAAAAATATCCGTCTCTTCAAAACGTTTTCTGTTCTTAAGGACTTCAAGACGGCCCGGATCAAGCTCAACGGCAACCGTATCAGGCTCATTCTCCTCGATCATGCTGCTCACAAGTTCCTCAGATTCCTTTGAAACATGAGCTGTCCCGATGAGATAGAGAACCTTTCCATTCTCAAATTCGATCTTATTCACATTCTGCTTTTCTTCAGTTATCGAAGCTACTTTCAGTTCCATAGTTACCTCAAACAAAAATGACTTTAGGAAAGTATCCTTTATAAGATTTTTGTCAATGTTTTGAGTAGATACAACATCATAAGATTTTTTCAGTTTAGTTCTTATTCCTTGATTAAATTATGTTAAATCTGTAATATCTTTAAAAGACGCTTTGAGTAAAAGTCGATGGAGAAAAAACATGGAAAAAAATATAGTTAAATTCGGTGGATATGAGATAAGGAGATTTTTCGATGAAGAAACGGAAACATGGTATTTTTCTGTTGTTGATGTTATAGAAGCGCTCACCGACAGCGTAAATGCTAGAGATTATTGGTATAAAATGAAAACACGAGTTAAAAGTGAAGATGGAGTTGAATTGTCGACAATTTGTCGACAGTTGAAAATGAAGGCATCTGATGGAAAAATGCGAAGTACTGATGCAGCAAGTGTTGAGGCATTATTTAGAATTATTCAATCAATACCATCACCAAAAGCAGAACCATTTAAAAGATGGCTCGCAAAAGTTGGTTACGAAAGAATAAAGGACATGTCTGATCCCGCAAACTCACTTGATAGAGCAAGAGAATACTGGCAACAGCAGGGACGAAGTGAAAAGTGGATACAACAACGGATGATGGGTCAGGAAACACGAAATAAACTGACAGATTACTGGAAATCCCACGAGGTCACTAAAGAGCAGGAATATGCGATTCTTACAAATATTATTCACAAAGAGTGGTCCGAATTGGATGTAAAAGAACACAAAAAACTAAAAAATCTTAAAACCCAAAATCTCAGAGATCATATGAGTGAAGCTGAGCTGATCTTTACAGCTCTCGCAGAGCTATCTACCAGACAGATCGCGGAGAGTGTTGATGCCACGGGAATGAAAGAAAATAAAAAAGCTGCAAAAAAAGGCGGCGGTATTGCTAAAAAAGCACGAAAAGAACTGGAGCATAAAACAGGAAAAAATATCGTAACAGATGAAAATTACCTGCCACCAGACAAAAAGAAAAAGATAGAAAACAAATAATCTCTTGAAATTAAATCTGGAGCAATCTCTTTAAATTGTTATAAACTTCGTTCTCTATCTGATATGGTTCAAGACCTTTAATTTGTGCAAAATTCTCTATGATCTTTTCAATATCCTGAGCTTTGGTAATGCTGTTTCCCTTAAATGGTTGATAGGGTGCATCAGTTTCTGTGAGCAGGTTTTCAAGAGGGAGTTCTTTCACGACTTCGATGGCTTTTTTATGTCCGTTGCCAAGTGTTGTACCGAAGCTGAAAAAAGCGTTAATTTCCTTATCAAGGATATGTTGCGCTTCATTTAACGAGCCTGAATAGGAGTGAAAGATCACTGCGGGAAGCTTTTTTAAAAGTTTTTCATATTCAAAGAGTTCGTTCATGGCCTTTCTAATGTGCAGAATAACTGGCAACTGATGTTTAACAGAAAGTTCAAGCTGTTTTTCAAGGAACTTTCTCTGAATTTCAAAGCTCATCTTTTCCTTCTGACTGAACTTATCAAGTCCGATCTCCCCTATAGCATCTATTTCATTTTTCTGAGCAAGTTCTTCAACCATCTGAAGCTTCTTTTCATCCAGATCAAAAGGATGAACTCCTGCTGAAAGGAAGATCTTTCCTGTTTTTTCATCTTTTCTGGCTTTCAGTTCTTCTGCGAACTCAACTTCTTCAGATCTATGGCACGAACCGATAACACAGATGTCATTTTCGAGAATATATTTTAAAGAGTCGTCATCTATTTTTGAAAGGTGTAAGTGAGCATCAACCTTCATGTCAGAAGAACAGAAAATGGTTTTGTCTGATCGGCGATAAACGAGTTAAAGACCATCGTGTTTCTGTTCCTGAAATCATTCACCATCGTAAGCAGCAGTTCCGGGCAGTTATTTTCCTGACTAAGATGTGAGAAAATTATTGTCTTTGGGCTTTTTCCGGCAATTCTTTCAATAGTTTCAAGACACTGATCATTTGAAAGATGCCCTTTAGGTCCGCGGATCCGCTCTTTAAGTTCAGGAGGATACTTTTTATTGCGGTAAAGCATTGAATGATCGTGGTTAGCTTCAAGAATTATATGGTCACATTCATTTATGTATGACATCATCCTGTTGGTAACTTTTCCAGTGTCGGTCGCAAAACAGAGTTTTCCATCCTTCATGCAGATCATAAAGCCGATAGGATTTACAGCATCGTGCATTATGTCAAAAGGAGTAAAAGAAAATTTGCCTACATTGAACTCACTGTCAACATCCAGATAATTCAGATCAAGATGATATTTGCTCTTTTCCATCACCGCTTCAAGTGTCTTTTCCATCGAAAAAACAGGCACTTTAAGCTGGTGAGCTGTGTAAGCCACGCCTTTTGCATGGTCCTGATGTTCATGGGTCAGCAAAACTGCCTGTATTTTTGTGATATCAACATCCAGACTTTCACACCTTCTGCAGAATTCACGATAGCTCAGGCCCTGATCGATGAGAAGCATTGCTCCGTCGGATTCAACTATAAAGGCATTTGCCTTTGAACCGCTGGAGACAACGTGCAGTCTATTCATTAAATTCCCAGAAAATCCTTGAGGTTCTGAACATAATCACCATTTTCCCTTTCGAGAAGAAAAGTGTTAAAAAGTCCTTTCATTATAAGATCAAGTTTAGCTGTTGCATCAAGCCTCACTGAAATCATCTTGTCGTCATCGTTCTCTCCGGTAATGGGAAGTTTGATGGCGCTGATCTTAAGAGGACTGGTTTTTAACTGAAAGAACCATTCAAGTTCATTGGAAATTATTCTTATCTTTGCAGATTCGGGCAGTCTTCCTATCTTTATTGACTGTCTCACAGAATCTAGTTCAGAAAGATCATGAGACTTGATGGTTTCGCTGTATCCGTCACCTGTTATTGAAACAAGTGAAATATTTTCCTCAACTGAAATATTTATCTCACCAAGTCCCAGATGTGTCAGACTGAAATAACCGTCATCACAGCTTTTCCAGTAAAGCCACAGGAGATATTCTTGACCCAACAGCCCTATATCATTAATCTTTTTCATCAGAAACTCCAGATCTTATCAATTACGGAACCAACTTTCTCAAGTCCGCCCATGTCCTTGAGCGAATCGAACATATACTGATCTTCAAGGTTTGTTTCAAAGGTCTTTTCAAAAATATCAACAAATTTTGCAGTAACCTGACTGGACTGCGTAAAAAGATAGACCATACCTTTTTCCATATCCCACGCAACTTCAGTAATGGTCGTTTTGGGATAGGAATTCATCTTCATTCTTCTTACAACCTGCTCTTTGATCTCCTTTTTCTGCTGAGCGGCAACATATTCAAGGTTATTCTCAAGCTGAAATGAGTAGAGCGCTTCCTCAAGATACGGCCTTATCTGAGCTGCGCTGAAAGAGTATTTGTCGGTTCTCAGGGCAAACACAAAATAGTGGTCATGCATCAGAGAATTAAACTTCTCATTATCAAAACACAGAATGGCATCAACCCATCCTGTAGATTCATCACGGATATCCTCAGGAGCAAGTTTTTTAAAAGCAAAACGCTCCAGAGATTCCCTTACAGCGGTAATATCAGAGGGCATTTTATCCGGTTTGTAAACGCTTATCGAAACACTTCCTTTTGTCAGCTTGGTCATATTTATCCTCCACAGCAAGATCAGACTAGGAGATTATAATTTTGAGAAGGTCTTAGTCAATGTTATTGGTAGTTATGAAATTAATTCAAAAGATATCTACTCTTTATTCCCTGATATCTGCGAATCTTCCTTTTGACCTATACCTTCACGCTCTTCAACCTGATCCCATAATTCCTGTGCTATTTCTGTAGGCAGATTCTTATTATTCGTCACATTGAAATTCCTGCCAACCAAAGAAAGAGAAGTAAGGTCAAAATCAGCAAGCTCCAAATTTTGACTTATCTCCAGATTTTTTAGGATCTCTTTCAATTCAGGAATTGAAAAGTATAAAAGGCTGTCGTTTAAATCAATGCGTAATACACCGCTTATGTTACTCAATAAAGGAATATTAAACTCTTCAAGTGATGGATTACCATCTATCTGCACAGATCCGATAACACTTTCTAGAAGAAGAAACTCAAAATTCTTTAAAACTTCGTTGCCACTAATAATTATAAAACGAAAAGAGTCCTCACTATTTTCATTACCTACTGTTTTCAGCAATGGAGCAGATAAAGTGGTTAACTTTTTACAACTACCAACACCGAAACCCCCGGCTTTTTCAAGTGCTGGAAACTCTAAAAACTCAAGTTCATCACAATCGTTAATTAACAGTCGTCCCCCTACACTTTTTATATTAACTATAGGAATCGTCCGCATTTTGATGTCCTCTATACTGAGATCACCACCTACAGTTTCCAGAGCTGGAACTGAAAAGCTTTTTAGTTTAGGATTTGTACCTTCACGATCATTATTTTTTAAATGACCACCAACTGTTTTGAGTTTATCAGCAGTGAAAGTTTCAAGACTGGCATTATCCCAGACGACAAAATCCTCTCTCACCTCTTCAAGACTTTCCATTGTGAATGACACAAGCTTGTTATTTCTCCAAACAAGAAAATGCCCGCCGATAAATTCAAGATTGGGAAAAGAAATTTTTGTAAGTTCAGGATTTTCCCAGAAAATAAAATGACCTCTCACCTCCTGAAGATCAGGAAGAACTATTTCTGTCAATTCTGTGTTGTCAAAAAACACAGCCCCCATGATTATGTTGCAGTCTTCAAGTTCCTCTAACTGTTCAACTGTATCAATCTCAATATCCCCTGAACAGATTTTCGGCTTTTCTTCAAGAATGTCATCATCATTTTGCAGATCATCTCCCGGATCACAACTTACATTTGCAACAATAGAAACAAATAAAGTCAGAAGTATGAATATTTTTCGCATTTTAATCCTTATTGTTTGCTATTGATGAATTTTCCGGATCTCCTATTCCATCACGTTCTTCAACCTGATCCCATAACTCCTGTGCTATTTCCATAGGAAGATGGCGATTATTTGATATCCAGAAACACCCGACCATAGAAAGAGAAGTAAAATCAAAATTTCCAAGCTTATGATTTTCGGTTATTTGTAAATCTCGACTAATCTCTGCCAGATCAGGTATTGAAAAAAACTCCAGAGAATCATTTCTCCAAATTGTCAAATTCGGGATATTTTCTACAAAAGGGATAGAGAACTCTTTAAGGCTGCTATTGTCTATTACAGAAATGCCTGAGGAATTTTCTGACATAGGAATTTCAAAACGCTCCAACATGTCATTATCCCTAATAGAAATACCTCCACCATCTTTTTCTTTTACCTTTAACTTAGGTAAAGAAAAGGTCTTTAATTTATCACAATTACTCACTACTCTTACAGAACCCGTTTCAAGATTAGGAAACTCAAAAAATTCAAGTTCACTAAGATCTCTTATACTTATGCCAGCTTCTACAAGAACAGGAAAGTCTAAAGTTTCAAGTTCACTGCTCTCACTGAGACCTATACTTCCGGCACTTTTAAGCTTTGTCATGGAAAGCGTCTTCATTTTGAAGTCTTTTACACGGAAACTTCCGCCAATTGTCTCCAGATTGGCAATTGAGAAACTTTTAAGCTTTGGATTTACACCTTCATAGTCATAATTCTGAAAATCACCGCCTATAACTTTGAGTTTATCAGCAGTGAAAGTTTCAAGACTGGCATTATCCCAGACGACAAAATCCTCTCTCACCTCTTCAAGACTTTCCATTGTGAATGACACAAGCTTGTTATTTCTCCAAACAAGAAAATGCCCGCCGATAAATTCAAGATTGGGAAAAGAAATTTTTGTAAGTTCAGGATTTTCCCAGAAAATAAAATGACCTCTCACCTCCTGAAGATCAGGAAGAACTATTTCTGTCAATTCTGTGTTGTCAAAAAACACAGCCCCCATGATTATGTTGCAGTCTTCAAGTTCCTCTAACTGTTCAACTGTATCAATCTCAATATCCCCTGAACAGATTTTCGGCTTTTCTTCAAGAATGTCATCATCATTTTGCAGATCATCTCCCGGATCACAACTGATAAAAAGAAATATAGACAATACTAAAACAAAAACTTTAAACATTCTAAACACCCACAACAATACATCTTTTCCTCATCATACTTATTTTAGTATACATTAACGCCAGGTTTTACGAAAAAATATTTGATTGTCAATTCCTGATGCAGTGCAGAGTCAATAGCAAAAACGGATGAATAATTACCACTTATTCAGATGGATCTGCTCTTCATTATACTTATTTTTGGGAGTTTCACTTCCGTCAGGGATTCCGATCGGGATAAATGCGAGCGGAACAATGTTTTTAGGAAGTTTCAGAATATCTCTAACTGGTTTAATTCTGTCCTCGTTGGGATAAACTGCCGTCCAGACTGCTCCGAGCTTGAAATATTCAACAGTGAGAAGCAGATTTTCAATTGCCGCACTGCAGTCCATGATCCAGTAATCAGAATCCTTTCCGCCGTTCTGTCTGTTTAGATCACCGGCAACAACAACTCCGTACTGAGCATCCTTACCCATTTTTGCATAAGGAAGTTTATCTGAAAGTTCGTCAAGAATTTTTCTATCTTCGATCACGATGAATTCCCAGGGTCTTGTGTCCCTTGCAGTCGGCGCGGCCATTGCTGCACGAACAGCCATATCAACTTGAATTTTCTCGACTTTCCCAGGTTTAAACTTTCTCACGCTCTTTCTTGCAAAGATCGTCTGCAAAGCTGTGTCTCCACACTGGGTCTGCTGACTTTCACATGATCTTTCAGCTTCCTCGATCTTTTTGTTCAGTTCTTTTTTGTCATTTTCATGCATTTTTCTCTCCGTTCTCTGATCCACAGCCATTATCACAATCACAACCGCAAGGATCAGGCTTAACACTTTTGCTGACCGCATTCTTTTTTCCTCCTATCGTCATTTCAACTCTTCTAATTGAATCTATTAACTCCCCAGTCGGACAAAAGTATCTGCACCACGGTTTTGAAATAAAAACCGATGCAAACAGTGTCAGTCCAGCTATTATTAATGTTATCATTCCCGCAGCTTTGAACTGAAAGGCTGAAAAAGGTTCAAAAGGAGAAAAATCCTCCACCGTTCCAAGTATCATCAGTCCGAGAAGTACATAAAGATAGACAGGTTTTAATTTAAGCAGAATATCTGAAACCTTTTTGGGAACGCAGAACTTTTTCACCGGGATCTTACAGAAAAGTTCCTGAAGCGCTCCCATCGGACAAAGTGCAGTACAGTAAAAATTTTTCCCCGCAAAGAATGGAACGAGGATCGCGGCCCCGGTTATCAGCAGACTGTCCCACATTTCCGAGGAAACTCCGTTATGAAGCCATCCGCTGAAAAGAGCCAGAGACAGTGATTTTCCACCGAGAAATCCCATAAAGATAACTGAAAAAACAAGCATCGCAGTTCTGAACTTCCTGAACTTTGCAGGAAAAAAACATGAAAGAAGTGCAAAGATGAGAACTGCAAGAACGCCAATTCTTACAAAAGGTATCTCCATTTCTTTTTTAACTTCAGACTTTTTCCCTGTGTAAGTGGAAAGATTTGATCTAACCATTGAGATGACAGCTCTAGTAGACATTGTCGCTCCGGTTATCGTGTCCACATCCTTATTTAACGCTTCCTTAGCTGTATGACCCTTCCAACTGTCAAAAAATCCTTTGTTGGTGAGCATTTCAATGAAGCTTCCCGTCTCGTTGTGGTGAACCGGTCTGACTCCGAGAACTTTATCATTAAGATCAAGTATAACAGCTATCCGGATCTTTCCACCGTAACCTCCCGGGTTATCCTCTCCCGGAAGAACGGAAACCGCTTTCGCTTCAGGCTCACCCGACTGTCCGAAAACAGCAAAAACACAACTGTCATCATCTTTTTCAACCTTTGTTACATCTCCGATAACCGGCTTAATATCTTCCACTGAAAGAGTACAGACCTGTGCTTCATCTTCAGACCCGAAATGACCAAACCGGATAAAGACAGCGGCAAATATCAGAGTGATGACTACCAGTGACGGAATTCTTGCTAAGATCTTGTTCATTTCTCCCCGCAAATCCAGAAATTCATGGTAGGGGTTGACCAGTGTGTCAACCCAGGTAAGGGCGAAAAATTTTTCGCCCCTACAACGGGCGGACACATCGGTCCGCCCCTACGATTTATATTTAAGAGATCTTTTCGTCAACGACTTTGAGGATCTTCTCTGCTTCTACATCGAGTTTTTCAAGGACAGCGTTCATTTTTTCAACAGTTTCCGTATAGAAAGGGTCGCTCTTTTCAAAGTTCATGAGATTGATCTTGACGTTAAGTGCTGCGCCTTTTACTCCTGACTGAACAAGGAGAGCACCGACACCGGCATCACTTACAGCATTTGAATTTCCATTCACAGCAACAACTTCAAGTGCAGGAAGAAGCTCGTAGGTCTTTTCAAGAACTCTAAGCGGAATTGAAATAGCATACTGATTAGCTTCGTAAACTTTCTTTTCAGCAGTCTCAATCGCGATCTTGTCATCACCTTTTTTAGCCTTGTTAAGTGCCTTTGAAGCATCCATCATTATGTTAAAAGCGTTCGTATCTTCATCAATAAGATCAAGGAGTTCTGCTTTTGCAACCTGCATTTTCCTTGCGGTCTCGTTCATCTGGTCGTTAAACTTCTTGTAGCCTTTTTTGCCGTATGTGAGGTTTGCGACCATAGCTCCAAGTGAAGCTGCGAGTGATCCGCAAAGAGCTGCAACTGAACCGCCGCCCGGAGCAGGAGCATCACTTGCAAGAAGATCTGCAAACTCACTTACTTTAAGATCAACAAGGCCCTTTTCTTCCTTCACCATATACTCAATTATCTTTTCTTCAGGCTTAAACTCTGCGACATCACTAAGGCCAAGTGACTGGGCGGCGATCTTTATGATCTCTTCTTCACTCTGTCCTGCGCAACTTCCGGCTTTTTCAAGATAGTGGATACCTGATTCAAGAAGAGCTTTTTTAGGAACAACACCGACGATCTCACTTCCTGTAATTCTCAGGCCTCTTTCTGTTGCAATTTCACTTGCCGCATCAAAAACATGGTGCATATTTGTGACATTGTAATTGGTCAGATTTATTGAGATCTGCGCTCTTTTATAGTCATCAACATACCAGCCGATAGCCTTACAGTTCTTAAAAAGACCGGGCATCATAACCTTCTTGCCTTTTTCGTCTTTCACTATATTTCCCTTGTCGTCTCTTTTAGGGTAACCCTGCTCACGAAGCCTGTAGGCAATGTAGTTGGCTTTTTTATGATTAGTTGTATTGAGATCAAGGTTGTAGGCAATGAGAAATTCTCTTGCTGAAACTGCTGTGGCACCCTTTGTCGGTCTGAACTCTGCCGGACCTGCATCCGGTTTCCAGTTTGGATCTTTAAGCTTTGCTTCAAGACCTTCATACTCACCTGACCTTACCTTTGCAAGGTTCTTTCTTTCCGGACTTGTTGCGGCATATTCATAAAAGTAAACCGGGAAATCGAGTTCTTCACCGAGTCTTTTTCCGAGATCTCTCGCTATCTCGACACATTCATCCATTGTCACATCACTAACTGGAATTATGGGGCATACATCGCACGCACCGAATCTGGGGTGAGCACCTTTGTGCTTGCTCATATCAATAAGATCATGCGCTTTTTTCACAGCATTGAAAGCCGCCTGCTTAACAGGTTCCGGTGCACCGACCATTGTTACAACAGTTCTATTCGTATCGTAACCCGGATCAACGTCAAGAAGTTTAACTCCTTTCACCTTCTTGATCTCATCGACGATCTTATCAATGACCGTGAGGTCTCTGCCTTCTGAGAAATTAGGAACACATTCAATAATTTTAGCCATTTTGTTCTCCTTAGGATCTATAAAAAATGTTAACTGAACCAATTCCACGAAAGAGTATAAATTCATTTATTTTGTGTCAAGAAAACAAATAGAGATCACATCTGCCTGATATTTATTTCATTTTCGATTGATATTTAACCTGCCTTTTGTATAATCCTTAATCAGTGTTGTGTTTAGAGTTACATTCCGGAGGAAAAAATGAAAAAGCTTTTTGTGATAGCTGTTCTTGCAGTCTTTTCACTCGTTACGGCATCCTGCACAATTGAGGACGAGGATCTGACTGATTCTGAAAACACCGCCAAAGATGAATCCAATACCGGCAATGACGACGGTGGTGAGACACAGACTGACGATCAGGAGGAAACCTCTGACAAGGAAGTTGATGAAAAACCTGATATTGATGAAACTGAGATATTCGTTGAATGTACACCGGGTGATACAAGAGAATGCTACGAAGGACCGAGCAATGCAAAAGGAGTCGGCGCATGCAAAGCGGGAATTGCCACCTGTATTGTTGACGGAACTGACTGGTCTGAATGTGTAGGTCAGGTTCTTCCGAGCCCCGAGATCTGTGGAGACGGAATTGATCAGGACTGTGACGGCGAAGATATGACTGCTGAAAATGCAATTGATATCGATGGTGACGGATACACATACTGCGACGGCGACTGCTGCGAAACTTCATGGGACTGCAACGGTGAACCGGAACGGATCAATCCCGGATCGACCGAGTTTGATGATAATGCTGTTGATGACAACTGTAACGGAGAGATCGATGAAACGATAATCTGTGACGAAGGTCTTTCACTTCAGGTTGACGATTATCCGGGAAATGCTGAAAAGCTCGCAAAGGGAATGGGCGTCTGTGAAGGACTAATAAAAGCAGAACTTTCTCTTGCCGGAAATCCTGTTTCTGAGTATATCGCGGACGATCAGTGTGGCGGAGATGATGGATCAGGTTATTCCAAGGCAGACAGACCGAGTCTCACAATGCCCTACTACGATAATAAATATAAGACTTTTGCAGTTGAGCCGAAGTTCGGTGATGCTATGATGCCTCTTGAAGGAAAGGCTCTTTCAATTCTTTCAACAGCTGACTGGGATAATCCTACTCAGGACGCCGCCTGTGCAACACTTGATGCAGGTGACATGAAAACTTCAAGCACAGTTCCCGAAGACTGGATCAACATGATGGTCAACTGTGAGATCCCCAAGGCTCCTTCATGTGGCGGAGCAGCACCTCAGGATGGACTTACCAACCAGTGTGCAGGCAAGGATATTCCTTCAGTTCAGGACCCGATCATGCTGACACTCACTCTTAAAGCTCCTTCAAATGCAAGAGCTTTTGAGTTCAACCTTTTCTTCATGTCGATCGAATATCCTACAACTGTATGCAGCTCAGATAACTACAATGACTTTTTCATCGCTCTTATCGACTCTAAATATAATGAGCAGAATCCGGGAGCGGAATATATGAATCCGTACGACAAAAATCTCGCAAAAGACGATCTGGGAAACCCTGTAGGAGTCGATCTTGCGCCTGCCGGACTTTTCAAGGCATGTCACCCAACTTGCGGCGGCGCACTGTCAAACACAAATCCCTATGGATTTTGTGAAGGCGACCAGATCCTTGCAGGAACAGGGTTTGAAGCCAAGACCGTTCTTGGAATGTGTAGCGGAAGCGGCGGAACAGGCTGGCTGAAAACCACAGGAAATGTTGTGCCCGGCGAAGAATTTACTCTCAGACTCGCACTCTGGGAACAGGGTGTTGTTCAGTACGGCCCTGACCATTCCTGGGATTCAACAGTCGTCCTTGACGGCTTCAAATGGCTCCCCACACCCGGAAAACCCGGAACCGAAGAGAAGTAAGAACTCAGAACTCTCCCTAGCCCTCGGCTTCAGCAGGAAAAACATGCACACCGGCATCTTTTTCTAACTGCTTCAGTTCGCAAAGAGAGGGAACTAAATTCTGTCATTATCTTCCCTCTTTTTGAAAGAGGGATCGAGGGAGTTATTTAGAAAATATCCAGCAATTTCAACTTCATTAACCGTCTCATTCTTTTTTTCTTGACAATAATTATGCACTCTGGTACTTATTCTCCCGCTGGTGCCCAGGTAGCTCAGTCGGTAGAGCA
>CAZTKP010000071.1:0-13138 GCA_964614215.1 uncultured Spirochaetales bacterium
AAAGATGAAGATATCACTGGTTCGATCAACGAAACTTTCAGGAAAGATGTTGATTTCCTCTATGTTGCTGACGGTCACCATAGAAGTGCAAGTGCCGCAAGAGCAAAATCAGAAAAGATAAAGAACGATCCTAACCCGAGTAATGAGAAGGAATACAACTACTTCCTCGCTGTTTTCTTCCCTGCAAAACAGCTTAAGATACTCGATTACAACAGAGTCCTCTTCACAATGAACGGACTCACAAAGGATGAGTTCATTGAAAAAGTTGCAGAGAAGTTCGAGTTCACAGGAAGAATGGAAGACAGACCGAAATCTGCAAAGGAATTCGGACTTTACCTTGACGGTGAGTGGCAGATCATAAAGGCTAAGGAAGGCACATACCCTGCCGAAGATCCTGTTGAAAGCCTTGATGTTGCAATTCTTCAGAACAACCTCCTTTCACCTATCCTCGGGATCGGTGATCCCAGAAGTGACGAGAACATCGACTTCGTAGGCGGAATCAGAGGAACAAAGGAACTTAAAAAGAGAGTTGACAGCGGCGAATGTTCAATGGCTTTCAGCCTTTTCCCGACCTCTATCGAACAGCTTATGAGCGTTGCGGATGCAGGAAAGGTTATGCCTCCTAAATCTACATGGTTCGAGCCTAAACTCAGAAGCGGTCTGATGACACATCTGCTTGACTGATTCAAATACCTGAATCATGGACGTAGGGGTTGACCCGTGTGTCAACCCATCTAATAAATACGGGCGGACACATGGGTACCGCCCCTACGGTTGAATTAATTGCCTTTACCCCCAAAACCTGTAAAATCCCGTGAGCTAACTGTAAACGGAGATTATCATGGACACACTTTTTGACAAGAACATCTACAAGGATCTGCTTGATATCATTATGGAAATGGTCAAAGCACAGGATATGGACGATATGATAATCAGACTTAACAGATCCATTGAGACCGTTATGCCGACAACTACAGTTTACGCTGCGATCTGGGATAAGTACGACGAGGAGATAGAACTGTTCCCCAAAAAGGCTGCGGGAACATCCGAGTCCGCTGTAAAGGAACTTTTCTGCCATTTTCTCAAATCAGATACCACACAGTTTTCAGGAAAGATGAGCGACCTGGATATTAAGATCAAGAAAAACTCAATTAAAGCTTCAGGCATTTTTTACAGCATGAAAAGGATGGAAAAAGGTATCAGAGGTGCCGTTATCGGCTTTCATGATACCGATCTGGAACTTCAGAAAACAGAAGTTATCTCAAAGACCATCCTGCCGCAGTTCTGGGACATCTTCTCTCAGCGCTATCTCAAGATGGTCACTGGAAAGGAAACTGAAATGCTGTGGAAGATGAAGGACTTACAATCTGAAACCACAGGAAGATACCTCAACAACATCGAGCTTAACAAACTCCTTGAGAATCTGCTTGAGCTTGCTCTGCGTAAGATAAGACTGAAGTGCGGATGTGTTCTTCTTCTCAATGAAAAAACAGGTGAACTTGAATTTGAGCCGAGAGCTGTGAAAGGAAAGTCGCTTTCTATCATTCCCGAGAAACTTTCACTTGAGGAAAAAAGTCTCGCATCGATAGTTATCCGCACGAACACATACTATCTCTGTAACAACACTGAAAAAGAGCCCAACTACTACCCTCTTTTTCAGGGAGTTCAGTCTTCTCTCGTGGTTCCCATTACCTTCCAGGAAAGATCTATCGGCGTTATTGCAATAGAATCTGAAACCATGAACGAGTTCAAGATGGAGGATGTTCATATCATAACCGCCCTTGCAAAAGAAGCGACAATGTTCATCAGGCGTGCCCAGCTCTTTGCGGAAACCGCTAAGAAAGGTTACGGCATCATGATCCTCGGAACTTCGAGCGAGTGGAAGGATGTCGAAAAGAGGATAGAAAAAGCATCAAGGACCGACGCAACTGTTCTTCTGCGGGGAGAAAGCGGAACCGGTAAGGAACTCCTTGCCCACGCAATTCACTTTAACAGCCCTAGAAAAGATCTGCCTTTTATAACTGTCAACTGTGCGGCTATACCTTCAGAACTTCTTGAAAGTGAGCTTTTCGGACACGTTAAAGGAGCTTTTACAGGTGCATATTACAACAAGACCGGTGAATTTGAAAAAGCTGAAGGAGGCACGATATTTCTTGATGAGATCGGCGATCTGCCCATGCTTCTTCAGGTTAAACTGCTCAGAACACTTCAGAGCGGTGAAATAAGGCCCGTAGGAAGCAATAAGGTGGCAAAAAGGGTAAATGTAAGGGTAATTGCCGCAACAAGCCGTGATCTTGAGGCTATGGTCAGAAAAAGCGAGTTCAGAATGGATATGTATTACAGACTTAACGTTGTTCCCATAAGAGTCCCGAGTCTTAGAAACTATAGGAAGGACATTCCTCTTTTGGTGAAAAATTTTATAAAAGATGCCAACTCGAACTACAAGACATCTATCAGAAATATCGACCCTGAAGCTATGAAAGCTCTCATGCAATACAACTATCCCGGAAACGTCCGGCAGCTGCGCAACTTCATTAACCAGGCGGCCATTATGTCTGAAAGCGAAAGTATCACTATCGATGACCTGCCTGAAGAGCTGCTTACAAAGGAAAAAGTCGTCGATGAACCCGTCTACGAGGATATAAAGGATTTCAGCAGTTACATTGAGGAAAAGGAAAAAACTGTGGAGAATTTTACAAGGAACTACTTTTCATCACTTCTGAAAATGACATCGGGAAACGTCATGAAATCGGCCCGGATAGCGGGAATATCAAGAGTCGCGCTATATAAAATAATCAACAAGTACGATCTCGGCTAGTTGCTCAGATATACTTTTTCAGCATTTCCACTGAGAATTTTTGTAATTTCTTCTTTTGTGAAACCTACTTCTTTGATGACTTTCACAACTTTTTCAAGGTACATTCCGATCATTCCGCAGTACTGAGGCCCGTCAGTTGCAAACATTGCCTTATCAACGATCCCCATTTCCTTCACCTTTGTGAGAACATAGAGTATCTGGCCGTAATCTTTGCTGTATCCTTCGACAGTATCCTCCTCGCCTTCGGGAACTTCGCTGCCGTTCTCATCGATCTTAAAGGCACCCGAGAGAGCACTGAGATCAATATAGACGTTCGGATAGTTCTTAGCCAGGTCCAGTGTATCATTTACCGCCCGCTTGTCACCTGTACCGGAGTGAGCGAACACCATGTTCACGACTTTTTCATCGTTGGGATCACCGTTCTCATCAAGACCGTCATGAGCTTTTATAACATCTTCGAGATAGATAGGATTGTAGTATTCAGGAGTTGTCATTGATCCCGGAAAAGGAGAAAAACCACTGTGCATTAGCACGGGAACAGAATACTCGGCGGCAACATCAAAGACATTGTGGTAAAGAGCATCGTTAAAGGCAACTCCCTGATGAGCATGAGCAAGTTTTATACCGACAAAAAGGTCTGGTCTCTGCTCAAAGTATGAACCTATAGCTTCCATTCTTTCAGCCTGCAGAGCAACATTATCATAATCATCAAAGTTGACTCCCACCATTCCCCAAAGGACCTGATTGCCGTTTTCATCTTTGTTCCCTTCATCTGTAAGAAGGTCTTCAAGATACCTGTTTGTCGCATAACCGGTCGTTTTCTGTGCGTAAACTGAAAGAATTATACCCTTTTCCACTCCTGCAAGCTCCATATTGCCGATAATTCCGATATTCTCAGCATAAGGATTAATAAAATTAGGAAGAATTCCGGGAAGATAAGGAACGCCCATCTGAATTGTTTCTGTAAAGTTAACTTTAGCCTTTAACGGCATTCCACCGTATTCACCTGTATGAAGATGTGGATCAGTTACCTTGTATGTTTCGCCGTCGATCTCTATCTCAGCTGAAAGATTAAAAGTGAAAAGAACTGAGAAAATTATTGCAAGCACTGTTATTTTCATATCTATCTCCCTTAATTTATTGTGGTTTCGCATTTTTCCATCACCGGAACTTCGTACTTAAGTTCATAAGGCGGATAAACTCCTATGATCACAGCCTTATCATCTTCGTACTGAACGGAAAAACCCTCTGTATAGTAGACATACTCTCCGGTATCTTCCTTTTGCGCATCTTTCATAAGCTTTTCGATCTCTGTTCTTGTCATATCCGGAAGGACATCACCTTCAAATTTGCCTCCCGCCATTGCTCCCACGGCAAGAAGCTTGGCATCATCACTTATCTGATACTGATCACTTGAAGCAAAGACAACCTCAACACCCAAGTCCTTATACTTTGCACTTCCGAGTCTGTTAAAGCAGATGGGACTATCCGGATCGCCGTACTTCTCTTTCATCTGAACATAGGTCATTCCTATAACGAAACCGCCGATACCTGTACCGCTGTTTATCTTTAAAGGCTCTTTTTCAACTGTATCAGCATCATCGTTTTCTAAATCATTCTCATTATCTGTAACAGCTTCATCAGTCTCCTCGTCAGAATTATCCGTGACTTCATTTTCGTCAACTGTTTCATCAGCGGCCTGATCATCATCACTACCTGTTACATTGTCCATATCATTCTCTTCCACTTTACCGTCGTTATCTCCGCATGAAATAAATGACACAAGAAAGATCATGACCAAAAAAAACATCTTCTTTTTCATTTGTGACTCCTTAAAAAAATTAAAAAACAACACAGACACAATGAATTTATCATCCCTAAAAAGACTATCGACCGTAATTCCAATTGAGAACGCAGTAGTTTTTAAGGACTTTGATGCAAAAAGACACGGCAGGCCCAACCAGATGTTTTAACTGAATTATTTTAAAACCAGTACAGATTTCCTAATTAGATGTTTTCTGGAAAATCAGGACTTAAGGATGCTTCTAGACCCTCTTCCTTGAATCGATCATAAATGTGACAGGCCCGTCATTGGTAAGTTCAACATCCATCTTAGCGCCGAAAACTCCGGTCTGAACCTTTGGATGAACTTTTGAAAGATCCAGTACAAACTCCTCAAACATTCTCTCAGCCTTCTCAGGTTCCATAGCATTATCAAAAGACGGCCTTCTGCCTTTGTTAACGTTTCCTGCAAGCGTGAACTGACTTACAACGAGAAGTTCTCCGTCAATATCCTGAACTGAAAGATTCATTTTCTGCTCACCATCCTCAAAAAGTCTGAGCTCTGTGATCTTTTTTATAATGTAATCCATATCTTTTTTTTCATCATCCTTTTCAATTCCCGCAAGGACGAGCAGACCTTTTTTAATGGAAGAAACCGTTTTTTCATCAACTTTTACTGAAGCTTTTGCCACTCTCTGAACAACTGCGATCATTTTTTCCTCCTGAGACTCAAGATCTGTAAGACTATACAATTTAAGCGTTTTTTCTCAAGAAATCCGTTCGGATTAATAAAACCGCACCACAATTCATACATTTTTCCGGACCTTCTTTCCAAAAATGGGCGAATTTAATGTCATCTTTCTTAAAAATTAACTGTGTGTTGTTAATAACAGGAGAATAAGTCCATGAAAAAGGTTCTGATCACAACAATTATTTTAATGATCTTTTTTAGCCTGACAGCTCAGAAAGTTTTCTATCCTGACCCCAAAGGAAAAGCTCAGTATTTTGAAAAGACCGGTGAAAAGAACGGCTGGCCCGTTGTAAAATTTGAAGGCGGAAAACCGATGTATCTTAACGGAACTATGGGTCTTGTTTTCAAGGCGGAAGTACCTCAGCGTATCCATGGAGAATTTCTTAAAAAGCATGGACTTGAAGTTATCTATCACGATGAAACTGATCCCGGTTACTACCTGACAAAGATGAAAAAAGGAGCTAAGCCTTTCAGACTTTCGGTGAAACTCTTTAACAGCGGTCTTCTTAAATGGGCTCAGCCTGATTTCAGAACACATTTCGAGATCGCTACAGACGCTGATGCTATTGATGATGCTGATGTTTTAATTGATACTGATCCAGAAGCACCTGATACTGACATGGCTTCGCCTGAACCTGTTGAACCTGACGACACCTGGTATTCCCAATACACTGTGGGAAGATGGCATCATGAAAAGATCTACTCCAACCTTGCATGGGCACTTGAGCAGGGAGATCCTCAAATAAAAATAGCAATAGTTGATAACGGCGTTGACCTTGAACACGAAGATCTTGTTGACAACCTTCTTCCGGATCTTGGCTGGAACTTCGTTGATGAAAATTCCGATGCATCCTATAAATTTCATACAGGAACAACGGCCTACGCTTCAAGAATTATGGCCGCTCACGGAACAAGTGTGGCGGGCATTGCAGCGGCTAAAGGCAACAACGGAAAGGGAATTGCAGGGATATGCTGGGACTGCGGAATTATACCGATAAGATTCATCGATACTGATGTCGGAACAGGTTATGTGGACACTTTTCATAAAGCATATCTGGCACTTAAATGGGCCGTTGATAAAGGGGCTTCTGTTGTGAACAATTCATGGGTGTGGTGGAATCAGAGCACCTGCGGAACAGTTCCATTTAACTCCTACGTCGAGCAAGCGGTGCAGTATGCACTTAAAAACGGGCGTGACGGAAAAGGAACTCTTATGGTATGGGCGGCAGGAAATAACTTCTGTGACACAGCTAAAGTTAAGAACTTTGATAATGAACATATTGTCGTTGTTTCCGCTTTGAGGCACAATACTCTCGATGACCTCAAAGGGTACAAATCAATTTATTCAAACTACGGAGATGCAATCGATGTTATAGCTCCTGCAGGTGATCCTGACGATTCTCCACCATATTCCGGAATTGTCGCAACTGACATTTCAATGGGACTTGGCGGTGATGCCGGCAACTATGCGACCAATCCGTCGTTTACAGGAACTTCAGCAGCGGCTCCTGTCGTTTCAGGTGCTATTGGACTTATGCTTTCAGCTAAACCTGAGATGAAGTTCTTTGAAGCGCTTCACTGTCTTAAAAAAGCTGCCGCTGCGGGTGTTGCTCAAAGGATCGCAGACGGAGATATGGTAGATGACCACAACATTATAGACAAGGACCGCCAGGTGGTCGGACAGTGCGAATGGAAGGATATCAAAGATACTTATTTCGGCGTGACCATGCAGCACAACAACTGTTTCGGCTACGGCTATCTTGATGTTTACGAGATGGTGAGAATGGCTCTTAACGATGAATGTACCTACGAGCAGGAACTTTGTGAAAGCGACGAAGACTGTCCTGAAGATCAGTTCTGTGACACGGAAACCGGTCTATGTATCCTTGAAGTAGGCTGTAAAACTGATGAGGACTGCCTGACCTATCAGAAATGTGATGTAGAGAGCGGGTTGTGTTATTTTGTGGATGAGGAACCGGAGGACGAAGTGGACGACTCGGACGTGTCGGACACGTCGGACAACCAGTCGGACCTGTCGGACGAGTCAGAGGTGTCTGACAAAGACCAGTCGGACCAGTCTGACGAGTCGGAGATGTCAGACATGACTGAAGAAGTCAACGATGATGCAGTTATCGAGGATGAGGTTGTTGGTTGCGGTTGCACAATTGTAGGTGGAGAGTGGTGATGAAGATACTGATAATTCTGATACTTTCTATTTTTTTCCTGGGTTGTGCTGTTGAGGATAAGAAAAACTTGGACGACTCAGACCTGTCGGACCAGTCGGACAACCAGTCGGACCTGTCTGACGAGTCGGAGGTGTCCGACAATGACAGTGGAGACGACTCAGACCTGTCTGACCTGTCAGACAACCAGTCAGACCTGTCGGACCAGTCGGAGGTGTCAGACAAAGATACAGGAGACACTGCTTCTGATGATGATTTCAGTTATGACAGTGAGACTGAGGTGGATGAGGACTATATGGTTGATATTGACCCTGTAGAAGCGGGTTGCGATGTGCCTGAAAATGTCATGGAGCCTTTTGACAAACCTTCGACTGTCATGTTCACTTTCAGCGGCCTTATAAACGATAGTGATTCTGAGAATCCAGTTGAAGGAACAGGAACTTTTTCAACAAAATTGCGGGGAGAGAACATCAATATCGGATCGGATAGTCACATAGCTTATCTGGGAACAGCCTACAAGATCTATATTTCAACTTTCGGCATTGTTGATGAGGAAAAAGGCATTATAAACTACTCAGAGATATCACTTGATTTTAACGATATTATGGATGCTCAAAGCGGCGGTAATAACTTTCTTGATATGTCAGAAGGTGAAATGGGTACGAACTTTAAGCTTTACAGCGGACTTATAGATAAGGATATGAATATCCGCAAACTCTGTCTTGAAGCTGTGCCGACTGGTCAGGAAGACAACGGAGGCTACTATCTGTGCAACACGGACTATACTTACGTGAGTTTGAACGATTCCGATCCTGATTACCTGAACATGGCAGGAAATATAGTGCTTTATGACGACGCGGAATATCTCAAGGATGCAAACGGAATGCAGTGTGTATGCAGCAATAACGCAGGCGGATGGAGAAACTGTGATCCGGGAGTTCCTGATTCTTACGGTCTTTTCAGATCGAAACTTGAAGCTGCTCAGGATTTTTCAGGTTATATTTTTGATGAGACAAAGCTTTTCCCTGACGGCAACTTTAACCAGAGTCATGCTGAGACACACCCTGAGGGCGTGTGGACACTTAACGACTACTCCCCTGCTCCGTTCAATGGCGGACTTAATATCGGCGCATACAGCGATGAAATGGGGACAGGTCTTTACAGGTTTGTTTTCACCATTCCTCCAAGCGGTTATAAGTCAACCGGGATCACAACAAAAGACAGCTCGAAAGATCTTATTATCTTCAGACAGCAGTCTTTTTCTCAGGATCTTACTACTCAGGCACGTTTCTGGGTAAATGCCTACTTTCCGACTTCAGTAAAAACGGGAGATAAAATTGACGCAGGCGGAGGAAACGATAATGTGCGTGTTGTTGTTTATGACTCTGAGGATAAGTGTGTTATGGCAGTCGGCTGTGAAGGATATCTGACGATCATCGAGGCGACAGACCTGGATAAAGCTGAAGGCGGAAAACTGTTCTTTAAGAGCGAGGAGGTTGACGGAACAGCTTACAGCGTGGGACTTTTTCATCCGACTGAAGCGCCTGCTGACTGTGATATCGGCAACTACTTTTCAAGTGTTGGACTTGATGGTGTAACTTATTGTGACAAGGAGTGAAGATATGAAGAGACTATTGATAATTGTTCTGGTTTCAGCGGCTTTTTTCTGGGGTTGTGCAATTGAGGATACGAAAAACCTGGACGACTCAGACCTGTCTGACCTGTCGGACAACCAGTCAGACGTGTCGGACCAGTCGGAGATGTCCGACACTGACTCTGGAAACACCGGGGACACTGGAAACACTGGAGACACCGGGGACACTGGAGACACGGGAAACACTGGGAACACTGGGAACACTGGGAATACAGGGAATACAGGAAATACCGGGAATTCAGGGCATGGAGATAACACTCCTGATCCGGAGACTGAGACTGTTAAGCTTGTGGCTTCCGGGACTGCTCATGTCTGTGCGATAAAGGAGAGTGGACATCTTTACTGCTGGGGTCAGGGAAATCGCGGTCAGCTTGGTAACAACCAGACTCCGGGTGGAGACAATCCCAACACGATGCCTCTGCTTGTGGGAAATGAAGCGTGGCAGACTGTATGCGGCATGGTGGATTCCACCTGCGGGATAAAAAAGAACGGAGAAGCTTTCTGCTGGGGTCATAACGCTGACGGTCAGATCGCCAACAGTCTTGACGGATTCACTTTTCAGGCAACCGGAACTCCTTCCCCTATTCTTCTTGGAGCAAGTGACAACCAGTACGGCCCTCTTTTCTGCGGCGGAACTACAATTCTTGCTTATCATGAAGATGAACTCTGGGGCTGGGGAAGTAACAGAATGGGACAGCTCGCAAACGGAATGATCGGTTATGACGCTTCTTATCCGGGCGGTAGTGCAACTGCCTATGTTCCCGATCATCTTAACGAAACAGCTGAAGAATGGCCGAAGTTTGAAAAGATCTCCGTTTCACAGGTTCATGCATGCGGAATTACTGAAGAAGGGGATCTTTACTGCTGGGGAAGCTACGATATGGGTAACTTCGGTGACGGAAACAGAGGCGACGGTTTTGACAGATACTCTTTCCGTTCACAGGCACTTTACAGCGTTTATGACAAGCCTTTAAAGGTCGGCGATTCAAAATGGAAAGATATTGCCGCTCTTACCGCTAACGGTTGCGGAATTAAAGATGACGGGACTCTGTGGTGCTGGGGAAATGGTGACTGGGGAATTCTCGGCATCGGTGATGTCTATGAAAGTTATGAAGCGGGAACTCCGCAGGACAAAGTTACATACACAGCTGAATTTCAGGCACTTGTTGATAACGGCGATTGCGAAATACAGTTCATTTCCAAAGACGAGGGAGCTTCTCAGGAAAGAAGATATCCGCCCACATGCACAAAACCTGTTCAGGTTGGTACTGAAACGAACTGGGTATCAGTTGAAGGCATGACAAATCATGTCTGCGCTGTCAATTCAGATAACGAACTTTACTGCTGGGGCGAGAACGAGTACGGACAGATAGGAAACGGTGAGCATGGCGATGTCTACTCCACCCTTCCCTCGAACTACGACATGGTGACAGCTCCGACGAAGATCGACGGTGAATTCATAGCAGTTTCGCCTGGTTATAACTTTACCTGCGCCATTTCTGCTGATAAAAAAGTTTACTGCTGGGGTCATTCCGCTCTTGGAATTCCCGGATTCATCGGCACGAAAGATAACCCTCAGACTACTCCCGCAAAGATCAGCTTCTAAACTTTCTCTGTTGAAATCTTTGTCATAATCCAATACAATAGATAAACCTTTTTGAGAGGTCTTCATGAAGAAGAAAATACTTATCATTTTTGCTGTGATAATTATCCTTCCTGCGGTCTTTTTTATTTTCAGCGGAAGCGGTGAAAGAGATTACGGAGAGATTCATGAAGGAAGCATTCCCATTATCTATCACGAAGATTACAACATCACGCTTTACGGCATTGAGAACTTCCACCCTTTCGATTCTTGCAAGTATGCGAAAGTTTTTAACAAACTGTCTAAAAAGTATTCACTGAGCTATGACGACTTCTATCATCCTGACGAAGTTAGACCGGAGACCTTACTCTACGTTCACAGCGCAAAGTACCTGCTTTCTTTAAAAGACTCAGAGACTGTTGAAAAGATCGTTGAAATACCCGGAATTTCGTGGCTTCCCTACTCCTTAATTGATAACAACGTTCTTTATCCGATGAGACTTGCAACAGGAGGAACTATGCTTGCAGTTGATGCTGCTCTGAAACACGGCTGGGCAATAAATCTTTCAGGCGGATATCATCATGCGAAACGTAACGAGGGAGACGGTTTCTGTGTTTACGGAGATATTGCGCTTGCAATTGATAAGTTCCTGCGCAAAGAAAAGATCGGCAGAGTTCTCTACGTCGATCTTGATGCACATCAGGGAAACGGTCCTGAATCCATGCTGGGCAAAGATCTCCGTGTTGTCATTTTAGATGTTTATAATGACGATATTTATCCACACGACGATGAAGTTGAAAAACATATTCACTATCCGGGACAGTTGAGCAAAAACACTGAAGATAAGGCCTATCTTGCAGTTGTAAGCAATCTGCTTGAAAAAGCTTACAAAGAAAATGATTTTGATCTTGTTATCTATAACGCTGGAACTGATATTTACGAAGCTGATCCTCTCGGGCAGCTGAAAATAAGTAAAGAAGGAATAATCAAAAGAGATGAGATAGTTTTTCAGGAAGCCATTAAGCGCAAAGTGCCTGTCATCATGCTTCTTTCAGGCGGATACACTCAGGAATCCGGTGAAATTGTCGCAGACAGCATCATAAATCTTATAGATAAAGGGATAATTGATCTTAAAAAGTGACCTTACATTTCAAAATACCATCGAACCTGCTTATCTTTAGCCCCATAATACTGTACTGATCTGAGATTTTCTTTTTTGAGCATAGGATGGAACTTTTCAGGGTTCTCGACTTCAAGACAGTTTAGGTCTTTTTCCTGAACTTTTGCATTTATAAAGCTCTGATTGAAGTAGTTCACGTTCCTGTCGATATCAGTTCTGTAGATCTGGCTGTTAACAAGCACAAAGGCTCTGCTGAAGCGGTTGTTTTCTGTTGCAGGATCACACTTTTTAAGTTCTACTCTTGCATCTTCATAAGTTACAACAAGCGTATCTTTGTCAGAAGAAATTTCTTCAGAATAGTAGTGAGGATAAGCCGCTTCACCGGTACGTGAATCTCTTGCCATATAGACGAGAACTTTTTCGAACATATCTTTCTGAATTCCGTCACCTGAAACCATGTCGGGAAGCTGCATTATTCCTGCCAGGAAGAACATTGTCAGCTCGTCATTATGATCAATTCCGTAGGTAAAAACATCACAACGCTCCATCGCATCGCTTGATTCCATTCCTGCAAGATAGAGGGAAATGTAGTATTTTGGCTCTTTTTCATTTTCAAGGATCTTAAGTTTTATCGGACGGATATTGTCAGGAAGAAGCTCTCTTGCCTGCTCCTGAGTGATCTCAAAGTTTATGTTGTAACCTTCGGAATAACTGATCGTGAAAGCATCGGCTTTTTCCATGATTAGACCTGATTTAATGACCCAATCCATAGCTGCATTTGTCGCCATATCCATCAGTCCGCCGTCACCTTCCACCGGAGGCGGTGTTTCCTTGTTTCCGCCCTCTTCATCAATGATGTAATCCTCTTTTGTTTCTGTAGGTTCTACAACATCTTCATCCGGGATTTCGTCAACCACAACAGCTTCATCAACCGCTTCGTCTACAACCTCATCCGGTGTTTCGTCAACGACAACTTCGTCAATAGTTTCGTTAACAGCTTCATCAACGACTGTCTGCTCCTGCTCAGCGCATGGATTTGTGTTTTCCTGCTCGTCACAGTTACACGCCGTCTCGTCATCACATGAAACAAAGAAAAATAAGAGCATAATTGAAATAAGAATTTTGAAGTAGGTCATCGCATCCTCCCGAAATTAAAAAACTGAATTAAATTTACACGGGATCTATATATTCAGGCGACCTGATTTCCTTATTTTGATTTCTGGATGTTCGTATTTAGGAAAAAAGACT
>CAZTKP010000072.1:0-12515 GCA_964614215.1 uncultured Spirochaetales bacterium
TGATATTTAAGTGACGAGTGTTAAGAGAAAGTTAAGCTAATGTGAGATTGTTGTTACGCCGCTTCTTCTGTGTTGTCCGCGCCATGTTGAGTGGTGTGTCGGAAATCCCGACATACTGATCTTTCATCGAGCTCGTTATCTTCAAAAATGTTTTTTATATGTTCTGTAACAGTTGAACGGCCTTTACCGAACAATTCAGCTATCAGCTTCTGTGTAAGCCAGAGAGTATCATCCTGAAAATACACATCAATATTAACCTTGCCGTCTTCTGTTTTGAAAATAACGAAATTAGATAGTTTCTGCAGATCATTATCTGTCATGAACTAACTCCCCATAATGTGAGATTGTTGTTACGCAGCTTCTTCAGGTTCACCGATCTTGTGGTTGAAAAGTTTTCTGAACAGGAGAAGGAAGGCAGGTGTAAGAAGTGCCATTCCGCCTATCCAGACCCAGACCATCGAGTGATTGGGATAGAAATTAAGCGCTTTTCCAGCTTCATCTGTCGGAACGTATTCGGCAAGCAGTATTCCTGACATCGGTCCTACGACAAATTTGGCTGCAAACCATGGAAGAACACTGAGTCCGATATATGTTCCCTCTTTTCCCTTGGGAGCGATCTCGGCTGTGAACTGCATAAGTCTCGGTGACCAGATCGCCTCACCCATTGTGAAAACCGTGATGAAGATGACAAGCGGCCAGTAGGCTGCGATATGATGATTGCTTACAAGACCGGCAAGTTCTGAAGCACTGTCAGCAAGTCCAAGCCACTTTATAAGGATAAGCTCACCAAGAAGAGTGTCTGTAAGCCACGAAAAAGTATCAGCCGGAATAACTGCGATAAAACAGGAAACAGATGAAACGATAGAGCCGACAATAAGCATCTTGTAAGAACTGACTTTCTTTGTGAAGTATGCAACTATCGGTGTCATGTATATAACCAGAACAGGATTAAGAACACCGTAAACCGCTCCGATCTTAGCTCCTTCACCGAGCACTCGGATACCGTATTTTGGGAAAGTGTAATGAAAGTGGAAGAAAATGAACCTTACGAATATGGTCGTTGCGATCATTCCGATAAATATCCAGAAGTACTTCTCCGCAAAAACTGTTTTAAGCTTTATACCTGTATCTTTCGCCGCACTTTTCACAGCGGCAAGTCCGCTACCGTGATCCTTAAGCGGAGTTATTTTGACACCTTCTTCATCTCTCGAAACACCTTCACGCATGAGGAAGAGAACTGATAACGAAAGGATAGTGAAACCGACTCCGAAAAGGAAAAAAAGCTGGTAGGTCGAAAAATGATGTCCCAGAAACGTTGTTCCGGCATTTTCATTTATAATTGTACCTGCGGCATCTCTTTCAGAAAAGACCTCTCTTACCTTATCAAAATAAAAACCGCCGATAGCGTAGGCAAGGTTCATAACAACGTAAAATAAACCGAAACCCATGGCAGCCTGTTCTTTGGTCGTATATCTCTTAATAGCGATGGAAACAACCGGAAGAACGATCGCAAAACCGATCGCAAGCGGAATGAAACCGAAGATAAAAATTATCACAGGATCTGTAAAAAAGGTCATCATTATCCTGGAGAAAATAAGAAAACAGGCACTGATTATCATGGTTTTCTTAAGTCCCAGAGTATCCGCAATGGCACCTGCGACCATATTCATAATTGAAAGCAGTACGGACCATGTCATGATGTAGGTTCCCGTAACAACATCGCCAAGACCGCAGTCCCTTGTCAGCCAGACGGTAATCGCCATGTTAATAGCCGCATAGGCCGTGTACTCAAGAACTTTTGAAGTGAAAAGTATCCACATCTCTCTGGGAGTTCCCTTCAGTCCTTTTGCATAGTTTCTGATGATAAAAATCAGTCCGGCAACACCACCGGCGATAATGGTAAAAAACAAATAGTCAACCGCGCTCATAAATTCTCCTTTTGTTTATTTTATACAACACAATTAATCTCGGAATCTTAGTCGCAACATCATGCAATTTCAAGTTAATTCGGGTTTTAGCATGAAGTTCACCTAAAAAATGGTCATAAAGCACGTTTTAAGTTAAAGTTGTCGCAGTTTTGGAGGACAAATGAGTGCAGTAAAGACTAAAGACATCCTGGAATCGAAGATAACTCCGTTGATGTTCAAACTTGGATGGCCTGTCATGGCTGCGGCACTTCTTGAAACATTCTATCAACTTGCGGACACTTTCTGGCTTGGAAGACTGGGTGGAAATGAAAGTGCGAACGCCGTTGCGGCACTTCAGGTAGCCTTTCCGATCCTGTGGTTCTTCGCCGCGGCAGCCGCAGGATTTTCAATGAGCGGAACTGCTCTTGTCAGTCAGCATACAGGTGCGGGAAATTCCGACAAGGCTGATATCGCAACGACACAGATAATATCGTTCGCCGCAATTACCGGAATAATTATAACTATCTTCGGAATACTTCTGGCACCGATGCTGCTTCCGTTCATTTCAGGTGAAACTGCCATTACAAAAACCGCCGTAAGTTATCTCGTCTGGTTCTTTCCTGCTACTTCCTTTATCTTTATCAGTGCATCCTTCAGAGTTCTTTCCGCAGCCGCCGGTGACACTAAAACCCCTTTAATGATAACTCTTTTCTCTAATGTCATAAACATCATACTCGATCCGATACTTATAGCAGGTGCCGGACCGATACCGGCTCTTGGAGTCGTCGGTGCCGCCGCCGCCACTCTTATCAGCACCATTCTTGCCGCAATAGCTGTACTTGTCATACTTATCCGTGGGAATAAAAAACTTTCAATCGACCTCAAACACATTGTTCCTGAAAAATTCTGGATGAAACAGATATTTAAGATAGGTGCTCCCGCAGCACTTGGACACAGTGCGGAATCATTCGGTTTTATAATTCTGATGTCACTGATATCCAGACTTCCCAACGCCACGGCGGCACTTGCAGGTTACGGAATCGTGAGCAGACTCACGAGTTTTGTCTTCATTCCCGCACAGGGTCTCGGACAGGGTCTGTCAACCATAATCGGACACTCCCTCGGCGCAGATAACTTTAAGCGGGCAAAAAAGACCTCGCTTGTCGGAATAAAGATCATCACTCTGACAATACTTACCCAGATGGTGATCATGATCCCGCTCAGAAAAGAACTTATAGCTCTGTTCATCCCCGACAATCAGGAAGTCATCATGGAAGGTGCCCGTTTCATGCTCATTTTCGGAATGTCCTTCCCGTTTTTCGGAGTGGTCAGAGGGATAACTTCAGCATTTAACGCAGCCGGAACGAACGTTCCTTCAATGCTCATCGGGTTTGCAAGACTATGGCTTTTCAGGATCCCCTTCACATGGATCGGAGGATTCGTCCTCGGATATGCCGCGACCGGAGTATGGGTTGGAATGGGATTAAGCAACTTCCTGTCAATGCTCATAGCTATCTTCTTCTTTTCCAGAGGGAAATGGCTTAGAAACCTAACCTCAGAATCATAACAGAAACCCTTAACATCCTGTTCTTACGGCACTTTTCTCTTAAACACATTTATTAACTTGACTAAGCAGAGCCTAAACATATAATTACCACGCTTTTTTTTAGTAGGGAGAACTGTATGTTCGATCAGCTTACCGATAAGCTGGAAAGCACGTTTAGGAAATTAAGAGGAGTCGGAAAACTTTCCGAGGACAATATTAAGGAAGGCATGAGAGAGCTCAAGCTGTCTCTTCTCGAAGCTGATGTCAACTTTAAGGTTGTAAAGCAACTTGTTGATAAGATTAAGGAAAGAGCTATGGGCACCGAGGTTATGAAGAGCATAACTCCCGGTCAGATGTTCATAAAGATATTCCATGAAGAACTTGTTGAGATCCTCGGTGAAGGTGACCATTCTCTTAATCTGAACGTCAGACCTCCGGCTGTTATTCTTATGGCCGGACTTCAGGGTTGCGGTAAGACGACAACCGCAGGTAAACTTGCAAAAATGCTTAAGGAAAAGCAGAAAAAAAGTGTTCTTCTCGTTCCTGCGGATATTTACAGACCTGCCGCTATAGATCAGTTGAAAAAGCTCGGAAGTTCAATAGGCATAGAAGTTTATCCTTCCACTCCCGACATGGATCCTGTCGATATTTCGAAAAAGGCCCTTGAACATGCGCGCAACATGGCAATTGATGTTGTCATTGTTGATACTGCAGGCCGTATGCAGGTCGATGAGACACTGATGGATGAGATCGAAAATATCAGAAACGCAGTTGAACCCTCTGAGATTCTATTTGTTGCTGATGCAATGACTGGTCAGGACGCTGTAAATGTTGCAAAGGAATTTCACGACCGTCTTGAGATCACCGGTGTCGTTCTTACAAAGATGGACGGTGATGCAAGAGGCGGTTCCGCACTTTCTATCAAAGCTGTTACCGGAGCACCTGTTAAATTTATAGGTGTCGGTGAGAAAATAGATCAGATCGAACTATTCCATCCGGAGAGAATTGCCGGAAGGATCGTCGGAATGGGAGATGTACTTTCACTCGTTGAAAAGGCAAGTGAAAAGATCGATCAGGACGAAGCAGTCCGTCTCCAGAAGAAGATGAGCAAGAATAAGTTCGATCTTGAGGACTTCCTTTCCCAGATGAAGATGATCAGACAGATGGGACCGATGGAGAATATGCTCGGAATGATCCCCGGAATGGGGAAACAGATGAAGAAACTTCAGGGCAAAGTGGATCTTGAAAAGGAACTTAAGAGAATAGAGGCCATAATCTTTTCCATGACAAGACAGGAAAGAACGAGACCGGAGATCCTGAATGCATCGAGAAGACGCAGGATTGCAACAGGAAGCGGAACGAAGGTTCAGGACATCAACCAGTTCATGAAACAGTACCTTGAAATGAAGAAGATGATGAAAAATATCAACAGGCTCGGCTTAGGCGGCCTAATGAAAAAATTTAACGGAATACAATAACGTATTTATTTTTTTGGAGGAGTAATTAATGAGTGTTAGCATCAGACTGACTAGAGGCGGAAGAAAAAAGAAACCTTCATACCGTATTGTCGTACTTGACAGTCGTAAGAAAAGAGACGGTTCATACCTTGACAAACTTGGTCACTACAACCCCTGTGTTGATCCGGCTGAGATAGTTCTTGATACTGAACGCCTTGATGAATGGGTAAAGAAAGGCGCAAGCTGTTCACCGACAGTTGCCTCTCTTGCAAAAAAGGTTAAGAAAGGTTAATAACCTCGTTCTGCGGAGGAAATTATGAAAGAATTCGTTGAAAGGATCGCAAAGGAACTTGTTGACAATCCTGATCAGGTCAATGTAACTGAAGTTGACGGCGAAAGAACAACCGTTATTGAACTCAGAGTTGCAAAAGAAGACCTCGGAAAGGTTATCGGCAAGGAAGGAAGAATTGCTAAGGCTATGAGAGTTCTCATAAGCGCTTCCACTGCCCGCGACGAAAAGAAATGCGTTCTTGAAATAGTCGAAGACTGATATTTCATCAATGATCACAGTCGGTACTTTTCGGAGAGTTGTAAAAAAGGATGGAACTATGCTCTTTAAACCGGCATTCCGTGATCACGATTTTCTTGAAGACATAAGTTATCTGATCCACAGTGACCTGGGAACTAAATGGGACATCTCGGATATTAAAAAAACTGCCCACGGTTTTCACATTAAACTTAAAGGTGTGAATAATAACTATGAGGCCGGGTTTTTTATAGATGAAGAGTTTGCGCTGCCCGATGAACTTGTTGAAGGCAGGACCGTTGACCTTGTTATAGGGGAAGATGTTCTTGATCACAACGACAAGGTCATAGGAAAAGTCCGGAGTCTCAGTCAGACTCCATCCTATATTATCCTTGAGATAGAAAGAGAATCTGGAGAAACTGAACTTGTTCCCTTCACAGAGGAATTTTTTGAAGAAGACGGGAACAGGATCAGGCTGAAAAGGAGAGAACAATGAAAATAGACATCCTTACACTTTTTCCCGAATTCTTTGAGTCCCCTTTTTCCATAAGCATGATGAAACGTGCTCTTGATAAAAAGATCCTGAAACTGAAGATCCATCAGATAAGAGATTTCGGTCTGGGGAACAGAAAACAGGTCGATGACAGTCCTTACGGCGGAGGTGCCGGACTGGTTATGAAACCTGAAGTGATAACAGCCGCATGGGAATCCATACCTAAAAATAAAAAAACAGTGACGATCTATATGTCACCGAGGGGAAAAGTTTTTGATCAGAACTATGCAAATGAACTCACAAAATGCGATCACATGATAATTATCTGCGGCCATTATGAGGGTATGGATCAGAGGTTTCTCGACCTTTCGGGAGCAATTGAGGTTTCTGTAGGAGATTACGTGCTTACAGGAGGTGAAACAGCGGCTCTTTCGCTTATCGATGCTACTGTAAGACTTCTGCCAGGAGTTCTGGGGAACGAGGAGAGTCATCAGAACGAATCTTTTTCAAACGGTCTGCTTGAGCACGATCAGTATACGATGCCCAGAGTTTTCAGAAAAATGAAAGTTCCCAAAGTTCTTCTAAACGGAGACCACGCAAAGATAGAGAAATGGAGACTGCGGAACTCTCTGAAAAGAACCGGAGAGACAAGACCTGAACTGCTTTCAAAGATCGATCCCTCCTTCTGGGAAGAAATGGAATGAAAAACATCTACATCGCTCTTGTTCACCATCCGGTCCTGCGTGACGGATCTGTCATTACATCTTCGATAACGAATCTGGACATTCATGACATTTCAAGAGTGACCGTAACTTACGGACTTGGAGGGTACTTCATCACCCATCCGGATGAGAAAATGAGGCTCATTGCTTCTCAACTTTCGGGGCACTGGGTTTCGGGAAGCGGAAAAGAGTCAAATCCGGATAGATCAGAGGCACTTTCCAGAACACGGATCGTCCCTTCCGTTGAAGACGCTGTGAACTTAATTACGGAAGAGAACGGGATAAAACCCGTCATGATCGGAACGACTGCAAGAAAAACAGACAAAACCATTAGTATTAGAGAGCTTAAAAATAAAAAAAATCCCCCCGTTCTCATACTGTTCGGGACAGCGGGAGGAATGGATGACAACGTATTGAATTCATTAGATTATATACTTGAACCAATTGATACGGGCACAGGCTATAATCACCTGAGTGTCAGAAGTGCTGTATCAATTTTTATTGACAGACTAAATCAGTGTGATTAGTATGGGCACCTGAAATTTTGAGGGAGTTGAGAGATGACAAAACCTTTGATTCAAAAAATTGAGAAACTTCAGAAAAGAATCGACCATTACTATGTAAAACCTGGTGACAAAATAGAAGTCCACACTCGTATTATCGAGGGGGAAAAAGTTCGTATTCAGGTTTTCAAGGGCGATGTTATAGCTATTAAGAATGGTAGAAATAACAACCGGACAACTATCACAGTTAGAAAATTTTCGGGCGGTTACGGCGTTGAGAAGATAATTCCTCTGCATTCACCGATGATCGAAAAGATCGAGCTTGTAAACAGAGGTAAGGTAAGAAGAGGCAAACTCTATTATCAGAGACTTCGTAAAGGTAACGCAGCCAAGATCAAACCGAAAAACATCTGGTAGTGGCCCCTTTCCTTACAGTTTTCTTTCTTTTTTTTTCTTTAAACGCTGAAGATCCATGCACAAGATCTTTAGGAAAATCAGATCAGGAACTTTACAGAACTATTCTTCTTAAGGCAGATGATGCCAAGACAAAGCTCAAGTATCTGAAAAAGTTCGGCAACTGTATGAACACTCCCGGAATTTCAGTTTTTATTGTGAACGGAATTCCTGTCGTGGAACGTCTGCAGTGCGGAAATATAGAGAAAAGGTCCGGGATGGAGTTCTTTTTCAAAGATTCAGTTCTGTGCACAAGATCAGTAAACTTTTTTCCTTCCAGAAAAGTGTTTGTAATTAAAGATACCGAAAAGAACATAGGTCTTACCGGCAGCTGGAAGTTCGTAAAGGGTGACCGTGATCTTCTGATCTATGACAGCAGCTTTTCATTTAAGGAAGAACAGGATCCTAAAGACCGTATTCTGACAAAGAATCCTGACGGATCATATACCGACAGTATTGGAAAAAAGATGCATCCCTCTTTTGTGTTTGAGGAAGGAAGCTGGAAAAATGTGACACCTCTGCGCGAGCTTTTTGATCTTTCCGTGGAAGAAGACGGCAGTTTTAAGATAGAGCTTATTACTGAATCGGCTATACCTTTTGTTAAGGAAAAACTCCTCGATGCGATCGGTCTCAAGGCTGAATCCGCTGAAACTTCAACACCCACGCCAAGCAGATACTTCATCAAGGGGAAGAAACTTAAAGCGGTGAGGATCCCCTCTTTAAACGGAAAGGAAAAAAAGACCGGCTTTAACGGCAGATACCTGATAAAATTAAGATTTCCAGGCATAGACAACAAGCCTGAAAAAACGTTTAAAGAGAAAAATTTTGAAATAAAGGTCGTGTCGGAGAACTCTTCTGTCACTATTGATCTTGTAGTAAAAAGTAGAACTCTTCTGAAAAATGAGATAAAAAAGATCAGATCGATACTTGATAACATTACGCCGCTTTACCACTCTCAGGGAAAAGATGGAAAGAATTAGCCTCTACATAAAAATGATGGAAAGAGCCGTTGAGCTTTCAAAGCAATGTGAGAGGTGCACCTATCCCAATCCTAAGGTCGGAGCTGTCGTTTTTGATGATGACGGAAAGATCCATGCTGAGGCCTTCACTCAGAGTTTCGGTGGAGATCACGCTGAACGGGCTGCTCTGAAAAAGCTCAACTTCAAGGCTGAAGGACTGATGATGGCTGTCACGCTTGAACCATGTAACCACTACGGTAAAACTCCACCGTGTTCGCATGCCATTGCTGAAGCGGGAATAAAAAAAGTGTTCGTTGCAAAAGGAGAAGAGAACAGCAGAGCCTGTAACGGAGCCTGCTATTTAAAAGGAAGAAATATCGACACAGTTTTTATGCCGGAATTCACTGATGAGGTGGAGGAGATCAACCGTTTTTTCTTTAAAACTGTACGTACAGATCTTCCGTGGATCACGGTTAAAGCGGCAGTTTCTGCGGACGGATATCTTACAAAAAAGATCGGCACTCCAACTGTTGTAACTGGAAAAGAGTCAAAGAAACACACACATAAGCTCAGAAGCGAGCACATGGCGATAGCTGTCGGAGCAAATACTGTGAACGTTGATGATCCGCAACTTACGGTCAGAGAAGTTGAAGGAACTGATCCTGTACCTGTCATTTTTTCAAGGAATCTGAATCTTGATATGAACGCCGGAATCCTTAAAAGATCACCGATAATTGTAACTCAGAGCAATAACAATAAAAAACTTATGCAGCTGAAAGATCTAGGCACTGAAACAGTTATTCTTGAGCCTGATTTTTCTATCAGATCTGCACTTTCAATCCTCTGGAAAGATCACAATCTGAATTCGATAATGGTTGAAGGCGGAGCAAAGCTCATTGACGCTTTTCTAGCTGAACAGATGATAGATGAATTTCTTATAAACACATCTCCTGAGAACTTTTCACAGGGACTCAAGCTTTTCAGCACAGAATCTGAACAAAAGTTCAGCTCGACCTTTCACCTCTACGATGAAATGTATCTTGAAAAAGACCATTTGAGGATCTTCCGCAAATAAAATCAACCCTCACAAAGGTTATTTTCTGTTGACTTCAACCTCCACGCAGGTTACTATACAATATTATTAACCTCCACGAAGGTTACACAATGAATAGAGCGAAATTAAAACAAGTTGTGAAAGAGGCCCTTGACAGAAAACTTTCCCCAGGAGTGGATCGTGAAATAACAAAACAGATCATCCCATTCATTGAAAGAGATGAGATCATTACGCTGAGTGGTGTCAGGAGATCTGGAAAAACCACAGTTTTTCACCAGATTATTTCGTACCTGAAAGAACCTGAATCCTGCCTTCTTATTAATTTTGAAGACGAAAGATTATCAAAGTTTTCAGTTGAAGATTTTGACACACTTCTTGAAATCTTTTTTGAATTAACCGGAACAAAAAAGAGAGTCTTTCTATTTTTTGATGAGGTTCAGGAGATAAATTCCTGGGAGAAATGGGTAAGAAGAATTTATGATGAAAAACGAAACATCAAAATATTTGTTACCGGATCAAGTTCTTCTCTTCTTTCATCTGAGTTCTCTTCACTTCTTACCGGAAGGAATATATCATTTGTTATCTATCCTTTTTCTTTTTCTGAATATTTATCAGCATTATCCCGGATTAAATTTAACAATGAAAAATGTGAAACTGATACAGCTGTTCGTGCAGCATTAAGGAGTCATCTTGAAAATTATATTTTCAACGGAGGGTTTCCAGCTGTTTCAGAAAATTTCTCTATTGAAATTCTGCAGCAATACTTTCATGACATAATACACAGAGATATAATCAGAAGGTTTAAGATAAGAGATGTCCGATTAATAGAGGAACTGTACATATATCTATTCACAAACATTTCTAACCTCTTTACATTCAACTCGCTCAAAAACACTTTTAAGATAGGCATTGATACTGCAAAAGAATATCTTTCATATGGAATTTCTGCACATCTTTTTTATGAACATCCTTTTTTTTCATACTCTCGCAAAGAATCCTACAATAAACCCAGAAAACTTTACGGTATTGATACAGGACTTAGAAAAGCTGTCAGCTTTACTTTCTCGAAAGATATTGGCAGAATGGTGGAAAATATCGTCTACCTTTCTCTAAAGCGGACAACAGATTCTTTATACTATTTTTCGGATAAAAATGAGGTCGATTTTGTTGTAAAGAACCACGATCAGTCACTCAGTTTAATAAATGTGTGTTATAGTGATGAAATACCTGAAAGAGAGTTCTCCGGACTTGAAGCAATTGGAAATTTTGACAACAAAATTAAGGAAAAAATAATTATATCAGATTCAATAGAGGATGATGTTGAAAACATCAGAATCGTTCCTCTTTGGAAATGGCTTCTTCCGTAAATAATTTGACAAAAACTGCTCAATGCCTGACCATGTAGTTAGTTTTTTAATATCGGGGAGGAAAAAATGAGAAATCTTTTTAAACTGGTTCTGCTTTCTACAGTAGTTTTTACAATGTTCGTTCTTACAGGTTGTCACGAAGGCTACGTTTCAAAAGACGGCGCATCTTTAAAGCAGTATCTTGAGCCTGAAGCTCTTAAAAAGCTTGCGGAAAACCCGAAAGATGACATCTGGATAATCGATGTGCGTTCAAAGTCAGCTTATGATAAGAAACACATCCCTACAGCGAAGTCTTTTCACTCTTCGACAATTCTTGACAGACTCAGCGAGCTTCCCAAAGATAAATATCTCATAGTTTATTGCGAAACAGGCGGAAGAGCACAGCATGTCATTAAAAACCTTGAAGAAAAAGGTTATACAAAAATGATGAACTGGGGCGGATACACACGCTGGAAATGGGAGTATGCAAAAACTCCTGAGAAGAAGAAATAACCTAAACCGCTGATTCATCTTTAAACATTCACTTTCTATAAACTTTCTGGATAATTCTTTGATTAACTGTATGATTGTTTGAGAAGATACAGTTAGAAGTTGGGACAGCCATGAAAAAAACACTACTTTTATTAACAATTTTCATCCTTGCATCATGCAGTTCAGGGAAGTCGGATAAAACTGATGCAGAGGAAGTAAATGACCTTGATGAAACAAGCGATATTGATGAAGTTCCGGATATTGATGCTCCGATAGATTTCACATTTGATGAGACAAGGTATTACTCGACTGTTTCCTATAATAACTACTTTTTTGTCGCAACTGAAAAGGAGGGAATTCTTGTTTACAAAATGGATAATGAAAAGATAGGGGAACCGGTTGCTTCAGTTGATTTAAGATCAAAGCTTATTATAAAAAATGGTGACTTTCTTTATTCCGCAGGAAGTTACGGAATGGAAATCATAAACATAAAAGACCCTGAAAACCCTGATATAATTGCCCAGTTAAAAGCATATAAAGCTATTACGATGTCAACCAACGGCTCTAACTTTTTTTCATTGACAGTTAGTGATGGGACAGCCTTCCTTTATACTTCCACTATTAGAAAGGATGGAAAATTTGAAGGTGGAACCTATACTGAACTAAATGATGATATCTACAGTGCTCATTTTGGAGAAAATTCTCTTGTCACTCTGGAAAAGAAAGAAGATGACTACCTCATGGTGATAAGAGAAATTTCCGGGGAAAAACCTGAAATTGTTTCAACATACAAACTGCCAAGTGAGTATCCCGGATACAGCAACTATGAGTTTATTCCTGTCTGGGTGTCGGTATACAAAAATATTGCATATGTATTTATGTACCAATTAAACTCTGTAAGTGGTTCAGGGCCGGAATACTTATCTGTTATAGTGGACATTAGCGATCTGAAAACCCCATATTATGTAAAAGAAATGACCACAGACGCTCCCTCTTTTGTCAAGACAAGAAATACAATGAATTTCTTTGTTGTTCCTGAATTCATCTATCACTTGCA
>CAZTKP010000073.1:0-3935 GCA_964614215.1 uncultured Spirochaetales bacterium
TGGAGACTGAGCGTCAACTCACAAGAGCCTGTTTTCATTAAGGAATTTCGAAATCTAAGACCCGAAGGAGTGTCAGCAGCCTCTGAGAAAAACAAACTGGCTCTTGCCTTTGATCAGGGATCTCAACCTTCTCAGATAGGTTTTATAAAGGTGGAAAAATGAAAAGTGCAGCTTTAGTTTTAATCTTAACTCTCAGCTTCTGCGTTTCAGCGGATAAACTGACAATTGAACAGTTCCTGCTTTCTGCAGATGAAGACTTTAAGCTCAAAAATCACAGTGAACTGGTCGATTATTATAACAACTCTTCCGGCAGCACTCCGTTTTTTGATAAAATTGAGTTTAGAGCCGAATTAGAGGATTTTGATAAGTTCGATCAGCAGTATTCCCTTCGTTTTTATCCAAAAGGATGGGGTGAAACAAAAAGCGGGAACAAAGTTGCAAGAATTATGAAAGAAGAAAATGAAATAGAACATGAGGAATACTTCAACAATGCTCTTGAAGAGCGTTATGAGCTTCTTCTGGACTATCTTGAGACAACGGCTCTCATAGATCACTACAAAAAGCTCCAGGAAGTCTACACAGACCGGATAACTGTTCTTAACAAACTTGCTCAGACTGCCGAAGAGTTCGATATTGTCTCAATAATTTCCGCCGAAGATAAACTAATCGACCTGCAGCTGGATGTTGTGGAACTTGAAGATAAACTGACGAACCTGACACACAAGATCCGCGTTATTGCAGGAAAGGATATGGAGATTGCTTTCGACGAAAATAGCATTGTAAGTGTGGAACAGATAAAAAAACAGCTTCCTCAGACAGATAGCATAACGGAAATAGACAACATCTCTATCAGAAATAGAAAAATGAAAATAGAGCTTGCAAAATCAGAATATGATCTTGAAGTGGCAAAGACCAGAGACTATATCAGTTACTTCAAGCTTGATTACAAGACCGAAGATTACAAAGAGCCCAACAAGTCCTTTGCCATAGGCTTAGGTTTCAAACTGCCTTTTATAAATCCTGACATGGAAGATATAAACGAAAAAAAGGCTAAACATATAGAGGAAAAACTGAAACTTGAATATGCCGTCAGAGAGAATATGGAGGATGTCATCTCCATAACCAGATCAATGAACAGGCTGTTTGCAAAGCACGATATCCTTGTACAGAGAAAAGAAAGCGGCAATGCTGCAACAAGCTTTAAAAAGTATATGGAAATGGACGGGATAAACCCTGTAACACTTCTGAAACTTAAAGAGAGTATGCTTGAAGGCGATATCCGCCTGATCAAGATACGAACCAGCTTAAGATTCAAATACATAAAGCTTCTCAACGTGCTTGGGAAACTCACTGCAAAACCGCTGATAAATCATCTTTCACCGAAAAAGGAGAAACTTGATGGCAAGTGAGCAAAAAGGACTGCCACCGGTACTTGAAAGGTACGAGCTCAAATTCACCATTCCTTTTTCATATGTCGAACCTATCTCTGAGTTCGTCAAACCATACTGCTCAATGGATAAATATTCTGAAATAACTCCAGGGAGCTTTTACCGTGTAAACAACCTCTATCTTGACTCGCCCGACTTTCTCTTTCTCAAAAAACGTCTTGAGGGAGCAGACAACAGGTTCAACATGAGAGTACGTTCCTACGGTGATGACCCTTCAATGCCCTACTTTGTTGAAATTAAGCAGAAAAAAGGAAACATCATTAAAAAATACCGCGCAAAGGTCATGGATCCGGACTGGTACAAAGTCTACACAGAACCTGGATACATCTGTCAGGAGCAAACTGTCGATCCAAAAGAGATCAGCAATTTAAAACTTTTTGAAAGACTCATCTATTCGTACAACGTCAGTCCTAAAATACTTACCCAGTATATCAGAAAAGCATGGGTCAGTGATGTTGACGATTACGCGAGAGTGACGTTCGATATAGATCTTCAGTATATGGAAGAGAACAACTGGAATCTCATTCCCGATCAGAGCAGACTCAGCAACTACGATAACGTTACAGCTTTTGATTCGGGTGCTTCTGTCGTTCTTGAACTTAAATGCTATACTTCCGCTGTACCTTACTGGATGATCGATCTCATTCGTGAATTCAGTTTAAAAAGAAGAAGTTTTTCCAAATATCTCTCCGGTGCACGTGAACTTTTCGGACACCACAGATACTTCACCGGAGACAGAGAAGCAATGATAATTTAAGGAGACGATAATGCTGGATTTTTTAACTCTTCAGAACTCATCGCCCAATCCGACGCTAATTACAGTGATCTACACTGTTCTTGTCTGTTTTCTGTTGTCGACACTTGTCGGAATGGTCTATGTGAAGACTTTTAAGGGCCTTTCCTACTCCAGGAACTATGTTCAGGCACTGATACTCAGTTCAATAGTTGCAGCAACTGTAATGCAGGCGATCGGAGACAGTCTGGCAAGAGGTCTGGGAATGATCGGAGCCCTTGCAATAATCAGATTCAGAACCAACTTTAAGGATTCAAGAGACATTATTTTCATGTTTGCAGCCCTTGCAGCCGGTATAGGTTGCGGCGTGGGAGCATATACTGTCGCTGTTTTTGGAACATTGGGATTTGCACTTACTGCCTACATTCTCTATCTAACTCCTTTCGGTCAGCAGAGCTACTATGACGGAATGCTCAGATTCAACATTGCAAATAATGATGAGAACCGCTCAAAACTTGAAGATATTTTTAAAAAGAACTGTAAGGTTTTCGCGTTGATCACACTTAGAGATATCCAGCAGGGAGAAAGACTTGAATACGCCTATCATATTAAACTGAAAAAAGGTGTTAATGATTCGGACCTCATTGAACAGATACAGAAGGAGATCCCTTCCACAAAGGGTCTCAGCCTAATGCTTCAGGAAACAACAATTGAACTTTAATTGGAGATAGAAATGAACTTTATTAAATTTATTCAGACACTTACTGCACTCTCTCTTGCTTTTTTCATTTTTAGTTGCGGCGAAGGTTCCGACGATAAAAATGATGACAACAACGAAACGACAGGAGATGTGGTCATCAATGAATTTCTGGCAAAATCTTCTGCTGAAGTGAAAGAAGAATGGGTGGAACTTTACAACAAAGGTGATAAGGATCAGGATATCAGTAACTGGTCGATAATGGATTCCAAAGACAGAGATCCTTTTATAATTCCTGCGGGAACTGTTATTAAGAAAGGTGGTTTCTATGTGGTAGATTATGATGAAACAGGTGAAAGCGGATTTACATTCGGTCTTGGAAACGAAGATGCTGTGAGACTTAATGACGGCAATGACACTCTTGTTGATTCTGTTCAGTGGAGTGATGGAGAAATGGCTGAAGATCAGAGCTACGGAAGAGTCCCTGACGGCACAGGAGACTTTAAACTGCTTGTAAGCCCGACAAAAGGCAAATCCAATGCTGACACCTGCGGAAACGGAGAAATTGATTCAGGCGAAGTCTGTGACGGCGAAAAACTTGACGGAAAAGCCTGCACCGACCTCTTTTTTGAATCAGGAACACTCAAATGCGGTGACGGATGTGCCGCCTATGACACTGCAAGCTGCGTTCCCTTCGATCAGACAGTGGTTATCAACGAACTTACAGCAAAACTTCTTGACGGAGAAACTGAACTTCCCGACTGGGTCGAACTTTACAACACTGGTGCTGAAACTGATATTTCAGGCTGGCAGTTAAAGGACAGCAAAGACAGCAACTCCTACACTTTTCCGGATGATACAGTTATTGCAGAGAACGGTTATCTCGTTATTGATCAGGAAACTCTTGGTTTCGGCTTTGGAAATGAAGACAGCGCAAGACTTTTTGATAAGTCTGGAACTCTTGTTGACCAGACAGAATGGGCGGCCGAACAAGCTCCTGAAAATAAAAGCTGGGGAAGAATTCCAAACGGAACCGGTAGTTTTCAGACAATATCAG
>CAZTKP010000073.1:4035-5146 GCA_964614215.1 uncultured Spirochaetales bacterium
TACTCATTGAAGTCTTTAACTATAACTTTCTGATATTTATCATCTTCATTGACATCAGGTTCTTCAAGAACAAAGACAGCAACATTATCTCTATCAGAATCATTATCGCCGATATCACCGACAAAAATGCAGGCTCCTCTGCCACAAGGCCCCAAGGCAACATCTTCCCAGTCTTTCTGTTCAATGCCGTCAAGAATGAGCTCCAGAACTATCTTTCTATCTGAATTGAGTGCGTAAACAGAAGCTGTGTGACCTGAGTCATTATGAACCCAGATAATTCCTTTATTTTTTGAACTTAGAGCAAGTCCTGAGATCTCTTCAAGATTCCCATCCTCAACTGAACCCAGAAATAGAGAAGATGAATATTCAGAGCAGACCGGATAGTTTTCGCCGCCATCTCCACAGCTGGAAATAATTAAAATAATTAAGAAAATTATAGTTGTTCGCATATTTATCCAAAAGGATGAAAAACAAGTTCTTCTGAATAGAACTCAAAAGAATCATTCATCACTTCATCAGTATTTTCTGTAACATAGATAATCCCTGTCAGTTCACCGTTAAGATATCCGCCGTCCTCACCTCCGACTCTCCACTCAGCTTTAGAATTTCCTTTTCCAAAAGGTATTTCACAGGGATCAGCTTTTGTGCAGACCTGATTGGGGAACTCTGACAGCCAGAAGGTAAAAACTACTGTATTATTTGACGGTTCCAACTCCTTTTCCTGAAACGATACCTCTATGGTGCTTTTTGTTCTTTTAACTGGCTGTGGAGCTTCAAATGTTTTTTTTGAACCTCCCTCGCTAATCACAAGTTCTCCTTCAAGGTAGATAGGAGGCATTCCCGTATCTGCATATGAATAAGTTACTGTGGATTTACACTCACCTTCATACTTAACGTTCACACCTGCACCGTGAGCATTACATTCGTTGGTGTATGTTTTGTCGTCACATCCGCAGACAGGAGCATAGTTTTCCGGACAGCCTCCCGGCTTCTCCTCACAAAAACCCCAACCGTTACATTCTCCGGTATCTTTCTGACAAAGTTCAAGTTCGCCACATTCATCATGCTCCTGACACATCCCTACCGTATCAATATCAGGCATCTCATCCTG
>CAZTKP010000073.1:5246-12503 GCA_964614215.1 uncultured Spirochaetales bacterium
CCATCACTGGCAACAATCCTCTTTGTTTCAGAACAGGAAACAAAGACCAGCATAAATGCGACTAAAAAAATTATCTTTTTCATACCAACCCCCTTCAATTTTTGCGGTTTACTGACCTTTAGTATAGCTAGACTCCTTATTTATCAAAATTATTTCAGATAAGTCTTTTTTGACATAAGCGAAGTGACTATCTATAATCAGCGCACTGTTTGTTTAAATGAGGTTGATGATGCTACTTAAAGGTAAAGAGCTCGCTGGGAAAATAGTTGAGAAAATTCAGGGAGATAACATTCCTGAACTTACGCTTGCAGTGTTTCATCCTGTCGGGGATGGAGCAGCGGAAAGTTATCTTAAAATGAAGGAAAGATGGCTGAAAAAGATAAATGCTAAGATACGTGTCTATCCAGTCTCTCAAAGCACTCCCCTTGTTAAATTTTATGAGCAGCTTGATGAAGTTAATAACGACCCTACCGTTCACGGGATCATGGTCGAACTTCCGCTCCCTATTGACGTTAACTACTGGAATTTACACACTAAAATTCATCCACTCAAGGATGTTGACGGAATAACTTTCAGGAATCAGGGCGAATTTTTTGCAACTATAACAGAGAGGATCGTTCCCTGCACTTCCGTTGCCTCTATAAGACTTCTTGAACACTACGACATTCCCATTGTCGGCAAACATGCTCTCGTTATCGGCAGAAGCAACATCGTAGGACTTCCGCTTTTTAAACTTTTCCTCAACAGAAACGCGACCCCTACAATTGCCCATAGACATACCGACGATCTGAAAAAACTTGTTCAGACCTCTGATATTATTGCAATTTCAGCCGGCAGAATGGGACTTGTTAATTCAGCTGACGTGAAAGACGGCGCTACTGTTATCGATATCGGGATCAATGTGCTTGATGACGGAAAGATAACCGGTGACATGACCATTGCAGATGAAAATGAGAAAGACAGGATCAACTACTCTCCTGTTCCCGGCGGTGTGGGGGTTGTCACCAATGCTGTTATGCTCGAGAACCTTGTAAAGTGTTATAAATTTCAAAACGGTCTAAACGAACCCTTTTAATGGCAAAACTTGATAAGATCCTAAACAGTTCAGGAAATCCCTTTTTTAAAGTGATAATAAACTGGACTTCCATTGCAGGAAAATCCAACAGAGAGATAATGAAACCTGTGAGAATTTCAAAAAGGATCCTCTTTGTCGCCGTTCCTAACTCAATGGTCTTAAAGACCGTAAGACGTTTTCATGAAAGTGTTCTTGAGAAAGTCCAGAAAGTCGCAGGGAAAACTTCCGTAAAGGAGATAAAGTTCTTTTCAGATCCTTCAAAATTCAAAGATACCCCTGAAAAGATCGTTAAGAAGAGCGTCAAACGTACTGTTTTAAACGAAGCTGATGTTCAGCGCAGGAACGAAGAGCTTATAAAAAAGGGAATAGATCCCTCCCTTGCCCGCACCATGGCAGAGATCGATTTTATCCTCAAAGATAAAAAGAGGATCAATGATCTTTGACCGTGATATTATCCTCGAAGAGATCATAAACACTCCCCTTTCAGCTTTTAAAGTCTTTCTCATGAAGGATGGGCACATTGTCAGCAGGAAAATTCTTCATTCACAGTGGAAATTCTACTCATTTCTTGAAGAACTGACCCCGTCAAATACTTACGATACACTTATGATAGCGGGAACCGAGAACCCTAAGATCAGTGATGTTAAGCTTTTTATGGATGGAAGACTGCTTAAATATCTAGGGCTTATCCGTCAGAACATTGAAAAGATCCCCGAAGAGATCACCCTGCATTTTAAAAATAAAAATAAGGTCGTTTCATCTACGGCTCCTTTCTTTCTCTTTTCGCAACCCGTGATAGATATACAGGACAACACTGCTGTTCTGTTCTCTTCATCTTCAGACAGCATCTTTGTGGCTGAATGTGTAAAACTTCTCGAAGATGCAGGTTATTCCTACAGTGACTCCAGAATAATTTCTCAACCTGAAAAAAGAAATGTCATCGCTACTGTTGCCGACTGGCTTAAAGAGAAAGAACATATCACGAACTGTGTGCTGTTCTTTGATATGCCTCCGTCAAATATCGTGAAACTTCAGGAACTTACCGGCATCGGGATAATGACAAGAAACGACCTGATAATTTCCATTTTTGATCAGAGGGCTGATGGTTCAAGCGGTAAACTCAAATATGCAAATGCTCTCATACAGAAAGAGAAATCGCTCAAACGTAAAAGAGCTGCAGGACTCAGCAGACTCACAGGAGGAATAGGACTGAAAGGCCCGGGTGAGACAAAGGGAGAGGAAAGAAAGAGAATCTTAAAGAACAAAGAGAAGGATGTGAGAAGATCTCTGAAAAAAGAATCTCAGAGACTTGCCGGACAGAAAAAGTTCAGAGAAAAGAACGATCTGAGATCTGTCGCGATCGTAGGATACACAAATGCGGGAAAATCCACCCTTTTCAATGCACTTCTCGGTGAAAAAGCCGTTGAGGAAAGTGACAGAAGCTTCAGTTCGATCGATCCCAAGGTCAGAAAAACGGAAATAAACGGTCACAAGGTCCTTCTTATCGACACCGTCGGATTTGTTACAGATATGTCAAAGGATATAACGGATGCTTTCAATTCGACCTTCTCTCTCATTTCCAGTTCACTGATACTGCATATTGTTGACTCCGTATCAAAAGGATGGATCCGTAAAAAGGAATATATCGAAAAACTGCTTACTGAAAACAACTGTGATCCCCGAAACGTTATGACCCTATATTCCAAAAGCGATCTTATGAAGATCAGACATCCTGTGAAGAATGGCCTCTACTACAGTGCAGGGAACAGTTCCGACATAAAGAACATCAGGCATTTAATTGCCTCAAAGCTATTTGAAGACTAGGTCTGAGAGGTTTCAAAAATTGACAGTTTACGGGAACTGTGCTAGAATTTCATGTTCTTTTAACAATGGAGGTTTTCATGAACATCAACTTTGCTTTCAGAGGATTTGAGGAAAACAGCGACAGTCTTAAGGATTATGCATCAAAACGGTTGAACAAAGTTGCAAAACTTGTTTCTGCCAACACATACATTGAAGTTGTCTTTCAAAAGGATAAAAACAACAAGTTTACAGAGATAAAATTAAACCATGACGGTGATGACTATATTGCATCAGACACTGATGATAATGAGTTCAGCACATCGATAGATCTCTGTGTTGACAAAATAGCTAAACAGATCATTAAAGCTAAAGACAGAAAAGTTCATTCCAGAAGAGCATAACCGCGTTAATAATGCGTGCAAGCGGGCGGGTAGCTCAGCTGGATAGAGCGTTGGCCTCCGGAGCCAAAGGTCATGGGTTCGAATCCCGTCTCGCCTGCCATTTTTTGCCATGAAAAAAGTATTTTTTTTGACAATTCTTATTGTTCTCCCCTACTTCCTGTCAGCAGACATATATCCGAAAAACTACGAGCAGCAGCAGAACATCTTTAAAATGGTCGATTATCATTATAGATCTGCAGATGTTCCAAGGGTGTTCATGACGACTATGCCCCCTCAGATAAAAGAGTTCAAGGGAAGGAAAAGAGTGGCGCTTTTTATTCAGACAGTTCTTCCTCTGATCCTGCTTGAAAATGAAAAGATCATCAAAGAAAGAGAAGAGATCCTGGAAGTTGCCAACAAAGAGACCTGGACAGAAGAAGAGATTGAATTTATTAGAAAAAAAGCCAGAAAATACCGGATGATAAAAAAGGATGAGGACCTGACAGAAGCTGATGAGAATAAAAAAGATAAACTCAGATTTCTGTTCGACCATAAGGTTCGTCCGATTCCTCCTCCAATAGCTCTCGGTCAGGCGGCTCTTGAATCAGGTTGGGGAACAAGTAGATTTGTCAGATTAGGCAGTAATATTTTCGGACATGTTAGCTACGATACATCAAAAGGAATAAAACCTTTGCGCTGGAGCGGCAAGAAAAGGCATATAAAGAAGTTCAGCTCGCTTGCCGAGTCAATAGCAGTCTACATGCTCAACCTCAATAGGAACAAGGCATACTACTCATTCAGGCAGTTCAGAAGATACTATCCTGAAAATTATCTTAAAATGGCTGAAGGATTTGTAAAATATTCAAGAATAAAAGAAGAATATACAGAAAGACTTCAGCTTATAATTAAGAAATTCCGGTTCTACCGTTACGGAAAAGCCAAGCTTGATAATAAGAATCGGACCAGATCACTGGAAAAACTCTACCAGGTCAATATATACTAGATCATAAAAGAACAACCTGTCCCTGAACCCTGAAGACCAACTGAAGGATCATCGACATCTGTATCCTGAAGCTCATTGTCCACTATGTCCTCATCGTCCATGCTGTCCATATCTGTACCAGTGTCCCCAGTATTTCCTGTGTCACCAGTATCGCCCGTGTTGCCGGTATCTCCTGTGTTGCCGGTATTTCCTGTATTGCCAGTATCTCCGGTATCACCACTATCTCCAGCATCAGCGTCCTCATCGTCCACTTCGTCCACATCGTCCATGTTATCCGTGTCCTCATCAGTCATCTCATCATCAGCTTCTTCAACCCATTCTGAAACATCAAGACTATAATCACCAGTAGCTCCATCAAATCCTTCAATAACGATGAAAAGAGTTTCTGCATCTGTGGCTTCATAGTTGATAAACTCCGGTTCACCTGCTCCGCTATCATTTGCAGCTGCTACACAGTCCTCTCCTTCCCCACAAGCACCAATAACAAGAAGTACTCCATCAAATCCTTCTGCAGGATTAAGTGTGATCTCAACTCTGTCCCCTGCTTCAAGATCGAGTGAGTAGATATAATCTCCTGATGGGTATTCGTCTTCAAGACAGTCACTTCCGTAATTTGTAAGAGTCGAAACTCTGTCTGTCGTGCTTGATGAGTGTGTGAACGGGAGTGAATCTACCATTTCAGGTTCAGCGCAGATTCCAACTTCATCAGTTATATTTACTGTGACCGTCGCTTCATCTGTATTTGTTCCGTCACTTACCTCTACTGTGAGCACATACTGCGGGGTCGTTTCATGGTCTAAGGAACTGTTGTCCGCAACTGTAAGAATTCCTGTATCTTCTCCAAGAGCAAAAATCCCGTCATCATTCCCTGATTTAATGCTGTAGGTTATCGGATCAAGATCTCCGTCAGCATCTGTTGCGGCAAGTGTTCCGACAACTGCGGCGATCTCAGCAAATTCACCAATATCAAAGGCAATGTCAGACAGTTCAGGAGAATTATCGTTAAGGTTGTTGAGATCAACTGTTACTGTCTGAGTATCACTGTTTTCATCATCCTCGTATTTAACTCCCAGATCAAAGCTCGGAGTCGTTTCATAATCCATAACAGCTTTATCAACAACATAGAGAATTCCAGACCCTGGATCAATCGTAAATCCGTTTGACTCGTTTCCTGAAACTATTGAGAATGCTGCCGTTCCCTGAACATCACCTGTAACAACAACTGTTCCTATAGGTGTAGCTGCATCTGCATTCTCATCTATAGTGAAAGTCTGCCCTGTCGTCACAGCAATATTCTTAAAAGTTGTGAACGTTTTATCCTCTCCGTAAGCTACGCCCTTACTATTTGTTGCATATGCTCTGTAGTGATAAGTCGTTTCCGGTGTAAGACCTGTAAGAACAACTTCAAAGTTCATTAATCCGCCGGGGTTGTTGAAACATGTATCAGCTGTAGTCGGATCTGCAGTTTCACTGTAGCAGACACCTTTGGAGAATATTGTCAGACCGCCGGTATTTGTAATGTTGCCACCGCTTTTTGCCTGCCTTGTCATGACTTCGGTTGCAGTAACCGTCGTTATTTCAGGTTCTGCGGAATTAACTGTCAGAGTTCCTTCAACATATTTAAATGTGTAGTTGTTATCTACTCCTCCACTTACCGTAATAACGTAGTCTCCAATTACAGACGCAGTATCGGCCGTTGTTGAAGCCGTGGGTGCCGTATCAAGATCAGACACGGAATCACTGTTGACAAAACCTGTGTAACTGATCGTAAGTTCCGGATTCTCCTTGCCGTAGTCTCTTTCCTTGTCATCTGCCGTAGCTGTAAGTTCGATCGTGTTTACGTTGATGGCAACCTCTTTGGAAGCTGTTTCATAATTCGCGGCGTCAGTCGGTGTAAAATCAACTTTAAGAACCTGAGCAAAACCTGCATTGAGATATGTTTCCTCTACAGGTGTGTAGACAAATTCACCGGCAACATCGGCTGTTGCATTGAGCTGAGTTGTGCTAAGCGGTGTTCCGTAATCAATATCTGAAGGATTTTCCCAAGTAATTGAAGGAGTTGCCTTATGTATCACGAAGTCGCCGGCACTGAGATTTGTAAGTGTTTTATAGTTAACTGTGTCGGTCGGTACAAAATCTGCTGTCACCGCATAAGTGTCAGCATTTGTCTGTGTTCCGTTCACTATGTTTTCAACTGATCCTGGAACTGAACTGGATTCTATTTCAACTACAGCTGTCTGTGGTGAACCGTTGTATGTCACAGGTGTGTTGGTGATTTTCAGAGTAGCTGTCGGGGTTGCCTTACTTATCTGAAGTGTACCTGATGCTGTTCCTTCATAGTTTGTATCGTTGATAGTAGCTGTAACTGTATAATCTCCTGCATTTGTTGGTGCTGCAGGATCATAAGTGAAGTCAACTGTCAAACCTTCCGGATTCGTTGTCGCTGTCGCTGATTTCTGTGTTCCGTCATAGGTATGAGCAAGCGATCCAAGTGTAACTGTGGCAGTAGCCTTGCTGACATTTATTGTGGCTGTTGCCGTATTGGTGTTGTAATTAGCTTCATCTGTCGGTGTGAACTCAACAGATAAGGTTTGTCCTGTACCTGCATCCAATACAGTGGTCAAAGGAGGTGTGTAGACAAAAGTACCTGCGACAGGGCTTGTCGCATTTAACTGTGCTGCACTTAAAGCTGTGCCGTAAACAATATCAGATGGATCTGCCCATGTAATCGTAGGTGTAGCCTTATTAACAGTCAATGACTGAGATTCCTGGCTAGCTGCATAATAAGTTGTATCTCCAGCCTGATCTGCATAGATAGTACAACTTCCTGCTCCGACTATATGAATTTGTCCACCAACAATAGTTGCAACATCTGTATTTGAACTGCTGTATGTAACTGTTAAACTGCTGCTTGCTGTAGCTCCCGGATCAAAATCAGCATCTCCATATGTTTTGGTTGGGAGTGCACCAAATGTAATAGTTTGTGAGAGTTTTAA
>CAZTKP010000074.1:0-12357 GCA_964614215.1 uncultured Spirochaetales bacterium
GGAAAGTGCGCAGATGATAAGATGGATGATGGGAAGTCTCGATATGATGGGTTTTATGCCTGTTGTACGTCTTTCAGCGGCACTTCTTTTAATTCCTGTTGCATTTTTTCTGCATAGAGATCTTGATCTTCTGGGAATAGACGGCGAAATAGCCGCAACAAGAGGCGTTAATTCAGAAAAGACATATCTGCTTATTTTTATTACAGTTTCATTTGCCGTAGCCCTTACGGTATCAGAGACCGGTCCTATAGGTTTTGTCGGCCTTATGGCTCCGCATGTTGCAAGGATCTTTGTCGGAAGGGAACACCGTTATCTTATTCCTGCATCAGTTCTTACCGGAGGAATGCTTCTTCTAGTTTCAGATACTTTTGCAAGAACGGTCATAGCTCCGTCTGAAATACCCGCAGGGGTCATTACAGCTCTCCTGGGAGGTCCGTTCTTTCTATGGGTTCTTCTTAGAAAAAAGAGTTAGATCAAAAAGATCATTCGACCGTTTCTTCACACATATCCTGACATGACTGAGGATATTCATCATTGACAAAGCCCTCGGTAAACTCTTCGCAGGTCAAAGCCATAATGTCTTTCATGCAGTCAGGAGCAATTTCCTCAAGATAGTTGCAGTCAGCATTGATTATTTTATTTTCAATGGCTTTTAGACAGCCTTCAAGTCCACCCATCGCCATATACTGCATCGGGTCACAGGCCTCGATCTGTTTGCAGGCTCTGGTGACAACATCTTCTTTCGTTGCTGTGCCGTCTCCTATCTCAACAAACATTACGGCATATTTTGAGAAGTGACTTGCCGGAGTCATTATAGGATCGCCTGACATGATGGGGTCGCCTGACATGATCGGGTCGCCTGACATGATCGGATCGCCTGACATGATCGGATCGCCTGACATGATGGGATCCCCCGATTTTATTTCACTTCCGTTCCATGAATAGGAATTCTGAGCTTCCCATTTCTGAGACTGTTCGTTAAAGTAGACAATAACAGCCTTATGACCTTCGGGTGCATCTTTCTGCAGTTTAATAAATAACGGTACACTGAAGTTGAAGACAATTCCTTCCTGTCCGAAAATATAGACCCCGCTACCAAGTTTATCAGATTCAGGATAGTCAGTTGGATCATCCCATACGATCGATATTCTGGTATCTTCTGTCAGTGCACCCGCTGTTACAGAGACTGCGGCTTCATTATCTTCAGTTGTAACTGTTCCTCCGTTTTCAGCGGAAACCATCTCTGAAACGCTGTCAACTTCATCATATTCACTGTCGTTTTTATTTTCGGGTTCTTCAAAACATGCCGATAACCCGAAAAGAACTAATGATGTGATAAGTAATATTTTCTTCATGTATCAGGCTCCTCCTGAGCAGATTGTAAACTTCATGTTTAGTAACATGCTGTGTATTAATTTATTATGACTGATCATTGTTTATCCAAAAAGTCCAAGTTCGTTAAGAACGATAAATGCAAGAAGAACAGGAGAGATGAACTTTACAACAAAGTTGAATACTGCAAAAAGTTTTGTTTTTCCAAATTCTTCGTCCTTCTGCGACTTGCTGACAGCCCATCCGAAGATGAGTATTGTGAGAAGTCCGCCGATAGGCATGAGATACTTCGTTACTATTCCGTCAAAGAAATCAAGATACGGCTGTCCTCCCGGAGTTTTGAATGAAGACATGGCGGAAAGGAGTCCCACGAGCCAGATCACCACTCCGAAAAAGATCGTTGCCTTCTTTCTTGAAGAACCTCTTTCATCAACTGCAAAACTTACAACAACTTCAAGAAGCGATATGGCACTTGTGATTGCGGCAAAGATTATAAGTGAGAAGAAAGAGATGGATATTATATAACCTCCCGGCATCTTTGAGAAAAGTACGGGGAGAGTCTGAAAGATGAGGCTCGGTCCGGCCGAAGGTTCAAGGTTGTTCGTAAATACGATGGGAAAGATGGTAAGTCCAGCCATAAGTGCTATGACGGTGTCTATAACAGCGATCTGTATGGACGACTGGGAGATAGATATCTCTTTTGAAAGATAACTTCCGTAAGTTATCATCGCACCCATTCCCAGAGAAAGTGTGAAAAATGATGTTCCGAGGGCTTCAAGCATGACTTTGGGAGTTATGAGTGAAAAGTCAGGATAAAAGAGAAAACTCAGAGCTTTTCCTGCGCCGTCAAGTGTAAGAGCATAGATCATAAGTGACAGAAGAAGTATTCCCAGAAGAGGCATCAGAACCTTTGTTACTTTTTCGATACCTTTCTGAACACCGTTGGAAATGATAAGCACACCAAGGCCCATTACAATAGAATGCCAGAAAATATTGGTTCCCGGACTGGCATACATCTGTCCGAAAAGACCTTTCACCGCTTCTTCAGATCCGGAAAATCCTTTTAAACTGAGGAAGAGGTAGTGCATTGTCCATCCGGCAATTACAGAGTAGTAGGAAAGTATGATGATCGCTGTGACAACGCCGGCATATCCAATGAGAGAGAAGGGGACACTTCCTTTCTGGAAGAATCTGAAAGCGCCGACCGGATTTTTCTGAGATCTTTTTCCTATGTAGATCTCGGCAATAAGAAGCGGCAGCCCTGCAAAAACAACACTTAAAAGATAGATAAAAATAAATGCTCCGCCGCCGTTCTGTCCGACAACATAGGGGAATTTCCAGATATTGCCGAGCCCGACAGCTCCTCCTGCCGCTGCAAGAATGAAACCGAGTTTGCCTCCCCAGTGTCCTCTTGATGCCATTACGTAACCTCCTCTTCTTTATTTCAGATATTTATAATTTTGAAAAAATCCTGTTCAATACCTTCATCAATGTCTTTCATGAACTTGGCTATCTGGTCTTTGTCAGGAATTTTTGTTCCCGGAATAGCCTGTTTCACTTTTGCAACTCTATCTGAAAGTGCTTTAAAAAGTGCCATGTCAGCCATTAGAAGATTTTCTTCAAAGTTGAGAGCACCTGTACCGGAATAGAACGGCATTGCCGCAAAACCTATTGACAGGTCCAGTTTAACGTTCTTATCATAAACTTCTATTCCTGCAGTGGCAAGGTCTATTGCCTTTTTAGCATAGTTGGGAAGGTGGTTGTATTTTGTATCGTTCAGTATAACGAGGAATTCATCGCCACCCCAGCGTACAACCAGATCGTCCTTTCTGACGCTGTCTTTCAGTGCCTCGGAGAATTTGACCAGCAGCCTGTCGCCGAAGTCATAACCGAACTTCTCGTTTATCTTTTTTAACCTGTTGATATCAATAAGAAAAAGTCCCGTAACCTTGTCTTCAGAGTGAGGGATCTTTATTTCAGTAGTCACTTCATCTGTTCCCTGTTCCTTTCTCTGTGCAAAAAGCTTCCTTTCAAATCTGGGCTGTTCTATCTCAAAGAGGTATCTTCTGTTACACAGACCGGTCATCGGATCCTTAAGAATTGATTCTTTGAGTTTTTCGTTAGCCTTTACAAGTTCCTCTGTTCTTTTACTGACTATTTCAGTAAGTTCCTTTTCCCTCATCTTGTGGATCCTGATCTTCATATTGTATGCAGCGAAGATGATCATAAGAAGAAGTGCCGCGATAAATGCTCTGAATCTCTGATCCTGATAGAAGAACGGTTCAAACTCCGCAGCGATGGTTCCTGTCGAGTAGTTATCAGGGGAGTCGCTGAGAAAAGCTTTGACCATAAATCTATATGATCCGGGAGATATGTTGGTGTAGGTGGCGCTTCGTCTTTTTCCAGCTTTGTTCCATGAACCTTCAAAACCTTCAAGTTTGTACTGGAACTCAACTTTTTCAGGGTGGGAAAAGAAGAGAGATGTATAAAGAAATTCAACGCTTCTTGTTCCTGCCGGTATCTCAACGGACTGCTTTCCTTTCAGATCCACAGTTCTGGTGTTATCGATCACAGCTCCGGTGATCTTTACGGGCGGGATCTCGATAAGGACCTCGAGCCTGTCGGGATCTATCGTTGCCACACCGCTGATGGTGGGAACCCAGATAGTACCGTCAGATGCCTTAAGTATTGAAGGCTGTGACCCTCCGTTACACTCTCCGGCGACCATACCGTCTTCTTCCTTGAACAGGCGGTAGGATACAGTTTGTTCCTTACCTGTTATAAACGATTCCATATCCTTTGCGGTAATTGTGAAAATACCCCTGTTTGTGGAAAACCACAGAGAGCCGCTGTTGTCCTGAACTATGTCATGAACTGTGTTGTTGTAGAGACCTTTTCCCTCGTTCAGTTTGATGGTATCTCCATCCGCAAGAATTATTATGCCTTCGGAAAAAGTTGTGATCCATAGTCTGTCTTTCTGATCAATAAAGAGGCTTGAAGCCTTTAATCCGTCAAGGGCACTGATCCTGGTAAAGCTCTTTTTAAAGCTGTCAAATTTAAACACACCTTTCTTGATAGTCACAAGGAAGATTTCCCCCTTACTGTTCTCGGCAATATCAAGAACGGAGATCTCTTCATTTTCGATCTCATATGATTCAAGCAGTCCGTCCTTCCATACGTAGACAGGTCTGTTCGAGTGTCTGTCGGCGATCCAGATATTGCCTCTTGAATCTTCAAAGAACATTGTGGGCGAAACAGGATTTGCAACGGAAAAATTATTCACCATCGAGGTGAAGTCCACGATCTTTCTGTCTACAGATACCTGAACACCGTTCCTTCTTGTTCCGATCCATACTCTGTCCTGACTGTCTGCAAAGACACTGGTGATACTGTTGGTTCTGAGTCCCGATGATGTGTCGTAGATCTTCAGGCCTTCTTTTGTCAGAACTTTTATACCTTCACCGAATGTAGCTGCCCAGATAGAACCGTCCTTTTTCTGTGTTATAGAGCGTATGTTGCCGGTGTTTATCCCGGGCTGGAAAAGAGTTCCTTCACGAATTATGCACGTTCCGGTAACTTCGGTGCCGAACCAGATGTTGTTTTCCCTGTCCTCAAAAATATTGATCACTGCGCCGAGTTTTCTGTTTATCTTTCTGGGCATGGTAGAAAATTTACCCTTATGGAACCTAATGACATCTCCGTCTTCAGTTCCTATCCAGATAGCTTTGCCTGTGTCGGAAGCGACAGATCTGAGCTTTTCCGTCGGGAGTCCGTCTTCGAGTTTATAGATGTAGTCCAGTTTTCTGTCTTTGATAAGAGCCAGGCCTCTATCCGTTGCAGCCCACATCCAGTCTTTACTGTCTTTTACAATGTCGTATGTGAAAGCGTAGATACCTTCAACAGGTTCAAAATGATCGTCCTTAAATATGCTCACGCCTTCAAGTGTTGCGACATAGATGTTTCCTTTGGAATCTGCTGCCAGTTTTGAGGTAACGTTTGAATTTATCTTGTCATTTTCTTTTGAAAACACATCTTTTGTACCGTCGGGATGAAGTCTTATAACTCCTGAACTGTATGTAGCCACCCAGATTGTTCCATTGTCAAGACGTATAAAGTGCCTGACAAAATACTCTGTCAGGATGTTCTCTGTGTCTTTTGAGCTGTATACTCCGGCGGAGGTTCCCATCAGCAGATCGTTGCCGCCCGTAGAAATAACTGTGGATGTGTTTGCTGAAGCGGCTTTTGTTCTGATGGATTCAAAATTAACGCCATCGTATCTTGTAACACCTTCCTGTGTGGCGAAATACATGTAACCGTCGCGGTCCTGAAATATGTCCGCAACAGTATTCTGAGGCATACCGTTGGAAGAATCGAAACATTCGATATTAAATCTGTTCATGCTGTGTTCAGGATCGAGTCCATAGGCATAGACCGAGACCAGCAGGATCAGAATTGTTAGAACAACTTCTTTTGGTTTGATGGAAATGATAGCAGGCATTGAAGCTTTCTCCTCCAAATTAATTAAGGATTACGGACTAAAAAATAGCATATATATCAATTGCTAACAAGAAAATTCATTTCATGTTGATAAAAAAGGAAAGATAGCGTATTATTACCCGCAATTTTTGATCACTTTTTTCCGGAGGAGAAAATGGAAATTACTAAGAAAGCAGTTTTTGAGACGACAAAAGGTAAAATGACAATAGGACTTTACGGAAACGATGTTCCAGTAACAGTTGAGAACTTTGTAAAGCATGTCGAGGCAGGATACTACAATAAGCTCATATTCCACAGAGTCATAAAGAACTTTGTTATTCAGGGCGGCGGAATGCTCAAGGGAATGTTCGAGAAGGCTCCTCTGAGCGATCCGATAAAACTTGAGATAAATCCGGAAATTAAGCACGAAAAGTACGTTCTTTCCATGGCAAGGACTCAGGATCCTAACAGCGCCACAAGTCAGTTCTTTATCTGTAACGCTCCCTGTCCGAGTCTTGATAATAACTACGCGGCTTTCGGAATAGTTCTTGAAGGTCAGGAAACTGTTGATGCCATTACTGACGTGGATACACATTCTGTGAAATGGTATGACGATGTTCCTGTTGAAGCAGTTGTTATTGAAAAAGCCTATATGATCTAGGTTATCAGTCTTCCTGTGTTGCCTGAACGGCAGTTATAGCAGTTACATCGACAATATCACTCACCGAACATCCTCTTGAAAGATCGTTTACAGGTTTTGCGATTCCCTGGAGAAAAGGTCCTATTGCCTTGGCTCCTGCGAGTCTCTGAACAAGTTTGTATCCGATGTTGCCGCTTTGAAGGTCGGGAAAAATAAGAACGTTAGCCTGTCCTGCTATCGGGCTGTCGGGGCATTTTGTCTTTGCAACACTTTCCACTATGGCTGCATCTGCCTGAATGTCTCCATCAACCTGAATGAATGGAGCTTTTTCCCTGACGATATCTGTAGCTCTTGCAACTTTGTCGACGTAGGGGTGTTTAGCGCTTCCCTTTGTTGAAAAGGAGAGCATGGCCACTTTAGGTTCTATTCCGCAGAGTGTTTTGGCAGTTCCTGCTGAACAGATGGCTATCTCCGCCAGTTCTTCTGCAGTCGGATCGATATTCACTGCGCAGTCAGAAAATGTAAAGACTCCGTCACAACCGTATTCACAGTCCGGAACGATCATTATAAATATGCTGGAAACGACCTTGATCCCAGGTTTGGTCTTGATGATCTGAAGTGCAGGGCGTATGGTGTCTCCTGTCGAATGAACTGCGCCGCTTACAAGCCCGTCGGCAAGGCCCTGCTGAACCATCATAGTCGAGAAATACACCTCATCTTTCATGGTTTCCATAGCCTGTTCGGGAGTAATACCTTTCTTTTTTCTCATTTCATAGAACGAGGCGGCAAAATTATCAAGATATTTACTTTTAGAGGGATCTATGACCTCTATTTCGTTCAGACTTACATCCAGCTCTCGAGCATTCTTAATTATTTCAGACTCTTTTCCCACAAGAACTATCTTTGCCAGTTTCTCTGCGTGAATGATCTTTGATGCTTTTAGAGTTCTAGGTTCTGCACCTTCAGGAAAGACAATGGTTTTCTGCGCACTTACAGCTTTGATCTTGAGATTTTTCATTAGGTCCATTTTACTGTCTCCTGTTGAGAAAAATTGAACAACACACGCCCAAATTTAGTCCGGAAGGTGACAAAGTCAAATTAAATTAGCGTTAAAATTAAGCAAAAAACACCTTTCTGTTCCAAACTTGAAACAGATTTTTTATCAAGTTATACATTAACAGACAAATAACAGAATTAAGACCCATTCTTCTTGAGAAATTTATCATAAAAGCTAAAATGCCTGCGGTGTGTGGTTTAATTTTTTATGGTGAGATTTTGTTGGGAGAGAAAATGAAAATTGCAATGATAGCTTCTGAATCAGATCCTTTTGTCAAAACCGGCGGACTTGCGGATGTTGTCGGTTCTTTACCCGGAGCGCTCAAAGAACTGGGGCATAAGGTTATTGTTATCCTTCCTTACTACAGATCTCTGAAAAAAGAGAAAAAGATAAAGCCTTACTTTGAGTCAATGGGTGTCTGGATGGGCGGAGATAAAGAGGAATGGTGTGCCGTCAGAAAGACTGTTTCAAACGGGATCGATCATTATTTTATAGAATTTGACGGATATTTTGACCGTGAAGGGATCTACAGTTCTCCGGATAACAGCGATTATCACGATAATGCTCTCAGGTACTGTTTTTTCAGCAGGGCGGCGCTTCAGCTTCTCCGTGATATGAACTTCAGACCTGACGTGGTGCATGCCCATGACTGGCAGACTGCTCCCGCCATGGCATACATGAAAACGTGGGACTGGGGGGATAGCGGCATCGGTCAGGCAAAGGCTGTCCTTACGATACACAATATCGGTTATCAGGGTGTCTATCCGGCTGTTGATTACAACTATATGGGTTTCGGATGGGAAAATTTCACTTCCGGAATTTTTGAAGATCACAGCAGGGTGAACCTTCTCAAAGGAGGAATTCACTTCGCGGATTACATCACTACAGTCAGTCCGACCTATGCAGATGAGATCTCAAGCGGAAAGCAGGCTTACGGAATGGCACCGTATTTAAAGGAAAGAGGCGATCATTTTGTCGGTGTTCTCAACGGTGTCGACTATGAAAAGTGGAATCCGGATACTGATGAGGTTATTCCCGCGAACTATTCTGAAAGTAACATTAAAGCTAAGCAGAAAAATAAAAAAGTTCTCAAGGAAAAGATGGGTCTTGATATGGATGACAACTTTCCGATCGTGGGTGTTGTCAGCCGTTTTGCCGATCAGAAAGGTCTTGATGTGCTTGCCTGTTCCATTGAATCCATTGTGAAGACGATGTCAGTTCATTTTGTAATTCTCGGAAGCGGTGATCCTCATCTTGAGAAATACTTTGGAGAACTTCCGTCAAAACTTCCCGGCAAAGTGGGAACATACATCGGTTACAACAACGAATTGGCTCATCTTATCGAGGCCGGAAGCGACTTTTTCATCATGCCGTCAAGGTATGAACCCTGCGGACTTAACCAGATATATTCGCTCAAATACGGAACGATTCCCATTGTCAGAGATACAGGCGGACTGTCAGATACTATTGAACAGTATGACGAAAAAACAGGTAAGGGAACAGGCTTCAAGTTCAACGACCTCACTCCCAATTCTATTTACGACACTGTCGGCTGGGCTGTCAGCACATACTTTGACAGAAAACCCCATATTTTAAAGATGAAAAAGGCCGGAATGAAGAAGGATTTCAGCTGGAAACATTCTGCAAAGCAGTACGAGAAGATCTATAAGTCTTAATATCTACTTAAAAATATAAGCCATTATCAGTGAAGCGGTTGCCATGAGGCCGGAGACGTGTGTTCTTTCGTATCCGTGGCTTCCGTCAACTCCCTGTCCGATGAGTGCGACTCTGGAATCGCTGCATGATCTGAGCAGTGCGGAACCGTCTGATCCGTAGAAGGGGAAGACATCGACTTTATGTTCAATTTCATTTGTCTGGGCGATGCGGATAAGTTCAGTCGTGAGGTCGTAGTTGTAAGGTCCGGAGCTGTCTTTTGCACAGATGCTCACACATTTCTCACTTCCTGCAGGTTTTTCGCCGACAACACCCATGTCAACAACGATGAGGTCACTGTTCTTGGGCATTCCCGCAATTCCCTGACCTGTTTCTTCGGTCACATTAAAAAAGAAGGTGACACCGCTTTTCATTTCTGCTTCAACTTCCTTTAAAATGGTGCTCAGATGAAGGAAAATTCCTGCAGAAGCCTTGTCGTCAAGATGTCTTGAGTTGATATATCCGTTTGTGTTTCTGAAACCGCATTCAAGGCTGACGAAATCACCGACACTGATGGAATCTGCGAGTTTTTTGTCATCTTTGGTGTCAATATCCATCCTCAGAGAACAGTTGTCAAAATCAGGCTTCATATCCTTGAGCTTCGCATTGACGTGAACTGCGGGATCATCGGGAAGAAAAGTCCCGTAGTAGGTTTTTCCACCTCTAGTGTGAACGGTGCACTTTTCCCCGATAATGTACATTGCCGGAAAGCCTCCGAGAGGTGTGACCTTCACTCTCTTCTCTGAAACCCCGGTGACCATTGCACCAAGTGTATCAATGTGAGCGGCGAAGTAGGTTCCGTTCTTTTTTTCAGGTCCCAGATGGAACATGACGGCGCCTTTTTTGGTGACTTCATGACGAATATCGTTCTTTTTTGCAAAATCCACGAGGAAATCCTTAATTTCAATAGTGTAGCCGGTTGGTGAAGGGATCTTCACTAGCTGCTCGATGTAGCCTGCGATCTTTTCCGAGTTAATTTTTCTTAGAAGATTCATCCTTACCTCCATTATGGTTAATTAATTTCCACAGATGCTCCGCAACAAAACGGTTGCCTTTTTCACTCCAGTGAATGTCAAGGGGAATAAAGTATTCATCCACCTTGTCCATCGGAATAGAATCAAAAAGTGTGAAAAGCTCCATGAAATCAATATCCCGTTTTTCACAGAATTCTTTCCACAGTTCAAGCTGTTTATATCCGTTCTTATTTTTTACATGGATTTCCCACGGCCAGACCGTGATGTGCATCTTAATGTTGTGTTCTTTACAGAGTTTATAGAGCTGATCTGCATGTTTTACGGCAAGTTCAACACCTTTTTCTCCATAAAGTCTATAAGCCTTGGGACTGAAAGTCCACATAGGTTTAAGCTTGTAGAACTCCTTTATGCCTCCCCAGTATTCCGAATAATCGTGATAGGGGTTGTTCTGGTCAAGAATATATCTCAACCTGTAGTTACGATATATGAAAGAGTTCTTTGTGAAGAAGTTGATGAAAGGTTCAAGAAATTTTTCAGTATTACTCAGTTCCTTCGGAATAAAATAGTCATAGACAACTTCATCGATAATGTCTGAAATATCAATAAAAACATAGAGTTCATCAAGTTCCAGACCTTTTTCGATCAGGAACTTTGTCTTAAGATAATGAAGCTTGGGAGAGTAACTTATAACGCCGCCGTTAAGGAGTTCTGTACCCTGTTCTGCGAACTTTTCGGACAGAATCCCGGCCATTGTCTTCGCCCATGGATATCCGACACCCTCCGTGAAACTGTCACCCATGAAAAGGACACGTTTCCCTTTCTTTTTTAAGGGCACAATACGGGCACTGCTGTCGATGAGTCCGAGGCTGTTGGTATAGATCTTATATTCAGAGTACTTGTCGCTTTTCCAGTTTGTCTTTCCATCAACCATCGGTTTAAGTCCGTGATGATAGAAGCTGTCCGGGATCCTGAATTCATCAGCTTTCACAAAGATCATGATGGCAAGAGAGTCAAATATGGAAATAAGTGAAAGGACGATAATGATGTTCACAAAGACAACTTTAAACGCAACAGACCTCTTTTTTCTAAGTAGGAAAATAAATAGACCGGCAATAAGTACGGTCAGATAGAAAAATGGGCTGCCTAAAATAAACATGAGTGAAATTTACAGCAAAACGGTTATAAAATCCAGATTTTAAGTTGTTGAAAGATGCGGTTTCTGTTAAAATGAACAGTCGGTTTTATTCTTTCTAAGTGAGGTTTTCTGATATGAAGAAATTCTTTTTAATTTTTCTGCTTATAGTTTTATTTGTAGCCTGTGATTCTAAAAAGAATAATGTGGATGATGAAACTGTGGACTCAGTGGACTCAGTGGACGACATGGACTTAGTGGACGCAGTGGACAATGAGACTGAGGATGAAGTTGAGGACTCAGTGGATGATATGGACTTAGTGGACACAGTGGACAAAGAAGACGGTGAAACTGAGGATGAAGTTGCAGATGAAGTTGAGGACGCAGTGGACAACCAGGACGAAGAGGACTTGGTGGACGGTGAGATTGAGGATGAAGTTGTTGATGAGACTGTGGATGAAACGGTTGATGAGGTTGCGGATGAGATTGAAGATGAAGGGCCTGATGAGGTTTCTGATGATGATTCAGATATTTCAGGGACTGTTATTACGGTCGCGTCCTATAATTTGCTTAATTTCTATGATACTGAGTGTGATCGGGGAACAGATCCGTATGGGGATTGTACGGATTTTTTTCTTTTTACGACTGCTGAGTTCAATTCAAAGCTTGCTGAGATCTCAGCGGCTATAAGAACAGTTGATTCTGACATCCAGATTGTTGTGGAGATTGAAGACGGTACGACAGGAGATGCTCTTTTAAATGAACTTTCCGACATTTATGATGAATCATATATAGCCGTGAAGAATCCGGGAACCAGCAGTACGGGAATTCTGACAAAGGGACATATAACTCAGGTTATAAATCACGGGGATGTCGAACTGGTCAGAGACGGTGGAGGAATAACCTATTTTGCCAGAGAATTCGCAGAGATACACATTACTCTTGATGGACATCATATTATTGTTTTTCCCGCTCATTTTAAATCACAGGCAAATGACGATCCGGAAAGAAGGCTGCTTGAAGCTCAGAAGGC
>CAZTKP010000075.1:0-6997 GCA_964614215.1 uncultured Spirochaetales bacterium
TTTCTTCCTTTTATCACAAGTTCGTGATTTCTTTTCATAACTTCCGGCCAGCCGCCGTCAAAGGATATCTCAATAAATTCAATGGTTTTGCCGACACAGGCGTAGCTCAGATAATCCATTGTTCCCTGCCAGTCAAAAGAGCTGTGAAAACGCTCATTAGGGGTCGTTCCTTTCCTGAAATGATTGCTGATAATTCGAGGTGTAAGTTCATCCTGTTTTTCCGGTCTTGCGTAAAGAAAAGCTGCACCTTTGGGGGCACATATCCACTTGTGACAGTTTCCGGTGTAGTAGGTGACTCCGAGCTTTTCAATTTCAAGCGGGATCATCCCCGGAGCGTGAGCACCGTCAACAAGCACATCAATTCCTTTTTCTTTTGCAAACTCAGCAATTTTTTCAACCGGCATTATTAGCGCACTTTCGCTTGAAATATGATCTATGAAAATAATCCTTGTTTTTTCAGTAATTTCACTGACTATCTTTTCATAGATCTCTTCACTGTTTTTCGGGAAAAGTTCGATCTTTGCTGTCCTAACTTTTATACCTTTTTTCTCTTCCATCAGCTCAAGAAGATTACGGCAGGATGAGTATATAAGACCAGTCGTTACGATCTCATCCCCGCGTTCAAAAGGAATGGAATTTATAACAGTATTTACCCCTGTTGTGGCATTTTTCACAAAAACGAGATCTTTAGCCGGAACTCCGATAAAATCTGCAAGTACAGTTCTCGAATTTTCAATGAGATCAAATGACTTTCTCGTGAAAAAGATAGTTGAAAGCGATTCAAGTTCATCGGCAAGCTCATTGCGGTATTTAATTATCTCAAGCGGAACTTTCCCGAAAGAACCGTGATTTAGAGGAATAGTTCCTCTTTTTAATGGGAAGATCTGTCTGTAGTCATTTCTCATTTTACACCTCCAAATTACTCAGAGATTTTATCAGTGAATAAGTGATAGTCCAGATTAAAGTATTAATATAAAAATTAAGTTTATATTATAAATGTTGATTTTTGTGTAACCTACGGGTAGATTCGGATGTCAGATAACTGTTTTGACTGTTGTCAATTTGACGTAAAAGGCGGAAATTTGAACATATTAAAGTTTTTCAGATTAATTTTCAGAGGCGTTACTATCTTATTTTGGACGCTTCTTATCCACAACCTCTTTGTGGATATTCCGAGACTGTTTACAAAGAAAAGAAGATTCCCGATGGCAGTACATATCTGGGGGACGGGACTTGCCTGGCTTATGGGAATAAGAATTCACAGGATAAATGAAATGCCTTCTGAACCCGGAACGGTCATTGTTTCAAATCATCTGGGTTTTATCGATGTCCCTATTCTCTCTTCGGTCTTTGTTGCAGTATACATGATCAAAGCCGAAGTTAAGAAGGCTTTTTACTTCGGACCTGCACTTGCAAGAGGCGGACACTTTTTTGTTGAAAGGGAAAAGGCGACTTCTTTGAGACAGGCAGCCAAGGCACTTCTGAATTTCAAAAAGGATTTCTGCGACATAATAATTTTTCCTGAAGGAAAGGCCAGTCCCGATGCGCAGAGGCTTCCTTTTAAGATCGGAGCATTTGCAACCGCAAAGAAACTTAACAAGAAAATTCAGCCATGTGTGATCGATTATCTGCCTGACAGACAGCTTCTTAAATGGGATGTCAACAGGAAGATGCTGCCTCAGCTTATGGACCTTTTCGGAAAGAGAAAAATCGATGTGAGTATTGAATTCTTCCCTCCGGAATATGTTGATGATCCAAGAGAGTCTGCTGAAAAATGGCATGACATAATGGAAGAGAAACTTAAAGCTTATGACATGGAAAGAGGCAATGATACAGTTTAACGGAAAAGACATAAAAGCTGTCGTGTTCGATCTTGACGGAACACTTTATGAGCTTTCTTTCAAAGTTAAACTCCAGTTCTTCATGAAATTTTTTAATAAATGGAGTCTTTTTCAGGCACATCGCGAGGTTCAGAGCGAACTTAGAGGTCAGGACTTTCATGGCGGAAAGGAATTTTATGACGTCTATCTTGCAAAGATCGCTAAAAAGACAGGAAAAGATGTCGTGAGCATCGAAGACTGGTACTTTAACAGATTTGAAGACACTTTTTCACAGATCATCGGCAAGGCGGGAATGAGAGAGAACCTTCTTGAGCTGCTTGATCATCTGAGAAATAACGACGTCAGGACAGCAGTTTTTACTGATTACGGTTTTGTTGAAAAGAGACTGGACGCTCTGAATATTGATCTTCAGAACTTTGAGATGCTTGTTTCATCGGAGCTTGAAGGCGTGCTTAAACCTTCTGCAAGACCCTTGAAAAAAATATCGGAAACAATGGATATTCCCGCAGCAAATATTCTTATGGTCGGGGATAATTACAATACTGACGGAAAAAGTGCGGAACTTGCAGGAGCGCAGTACTGCATAATTTCAAAGGAAAAAGAGACGCATCACTGTGACTGGGATGTTTTTCTGAAGAAAATTGGATTAAAGTAAAAATATAACTGGAGGATTTGATGAAGAGGTATGACATCGCAATTATCGGGATGGGGGGCGTTTTTCCCGGTGCAAACAACGTTAAGCAGTATTGGAAAAATATTGTTGATGGAGGCACTTTCATAAAAGATATGCCCAGGGAACTTTGGGATGTTGAAAGTTACTACAGTGCTGATAAATCACAGATCGATAAGCAGTACACAAAGAAAGGTGCATTCATTGAAGATTTTGAATTTCCATACAGAAAATACAAATATCCTCCGAATACTCTTAAAGCGGTCGATCCTGCTCAGAGAATAGCACTTGAATCGACACGTGAAGCACTTGAAGATGCGGGAATAACACCGAACAGCAGTGATCTTGATGAAGCTGTAACCGTTCTCGGAGTGAGCGGTGTTGATGACTATGCTCATGCCAGTGCATACCTGAGAAGGCATAACTACTTTGATTTCTTAAGAAAACAGCTTGAGAAAAAAGGTGTTTCGACTGACACTATAAAAGAACTTCAGACACAGTTCGATGCAAGAGTCGGTGAAAGACACAAAATTAAGATGGAGCATCTTGCAGTGGGAGCGATCCCTTCAGCTCTTTCAAACAGAGTTGCACAGGTTTTCGGCTCAAAAGGTTACAACATGACAGTCGATGCCGCCTGTGCTTCATCTTTCGGAGCTATTGAAGTTGCATGCCACGCACTGATGGCAGGTGATGCAAGAGTTGCAATTACCGGTGGAGTTGACCTTGGAGTTAATCCGGCTATTTACATCGGTTTCTGCAGAGTTGAGGGAATAAGTTTTTCAGGAATCTCGAATCCTTTTGATCATACAGCAGACGGACTTGTTATCGGAGAAGGCGGAGGAGTTGTTATCCTTAAACGTCTTGAAGATGCTCTTGCAGACGGTGACGAGATAAAAGCTGTTATTCAGGGACTTGGAAGTTCCAGTGACGGTGCAGGGCAGGCAATTTACAATCCGTCTGTTGAAGGTCGTGCAAACGCTTTCAGGGCGGCACTGGAAAGAGCTGAGATCACCAGCCATGATGTCCAGTTCCTTGAAGCGCATGCAACCTCAACGATTGTAGGCGATGCAAACGAATATGATGCGATCGCGGCAGCCTATGCCGAGGGTAGAAAAGTGGACAATCCGCTATATCTGGGAAGTGTCAAATATCAGATAGGACACCTTAAGGCCGGTGCCGGTGTCGCAGGACTTATTAAAACTGTAATGGCCATGCAGAACCATACTATTCCCCATATGCCGCTTTTTGAAGCACTTACGCCAAAAGTTGCAAAGGAGATCGATTCCTTTGTAATACCTACAAAACTTCAGGAGTGGAAAACAAATAAGGATGGAAAGCGTATCGCAGCTGTTACCTCAAGTGGATTCGGCGGATGTAACTACCATCTTATTTTAGAACAGATGGATAAGTATGTTCCGACAAACAAGAGAAAGAAGATCGCGAGAGATGTTGCGATCGTCGGAGTTTCGGTTAGAGTTCCCGGAGCTGATAATGTGGATGATTTCTGGGATAACGTCACCAGAGGAAAAAAGGTATTTACACCTGTGGATGTAAAGGAAGTCGGCTGGGACTATCATTTTAACACAGGTCCCGAAGATGAGCAGATCTATACGAAAGTTGTTGCGAAAATAGCTCCTTACAGCCTGAACTATCTTAAATACAAGATATTCCCAAATGCTGTCAGTCAGATATCCTCGACACAGTTTCTGGCTCTTGATCTTGCAGACAGGCTTCTTGAAAGTGCCGGATTTGAATTTAAAGCTCCTAAAAATATCGGTATAAGTGTCGGTTCTATTCACGATGATTCGTTCCCGATAACTTTTGAGCCTATGGTGGCTGATGATCTGGCAAGAGCCGTAAAAGAATGCGCCCTTGCTTCTGAGATCGACTCTCTGGAAGATGTTCTTGCGGCGACAAAGAAAGATGTGTTCGAAGCTTCGCCTCCTATTACTGAGCATACCCTTCCCGGATGGATGGGAAATATTGTTGCAGGAAGAGTTGCCAACAAACTTAATCTGATAGGACCTAACATGGTCGTGGATTCAGCATGTTCATCAGGTCTAAGTGCCATGATCCCTGCTATCTATCAGCTTGCGTTCGGTGATGTGGATGCGATGATAAGCGGCGGACTTAACAGGCAGATGACGGATGTTTTCACTTCAGGAGTAAGTGTTATTAAAGCACTTGCTCAGGAAGATGCAAAACCTTATGACGAGGAAGGTGCGGGATACGTGGTAGGAGAAGGCGGAGTTCTCTATCTTCTCAAACGTCTTGAGGATGCAAAGAGAGACGGCGATGATATAATTGCCGTAGTTCATTCAATAAACGGAACATCCGAAGCTGAGACGAAATCTATGCTTGCTCCGACTGATAAAGCAGTACACAGAGCTATCAACAAAACGTTCGATAATACTTACGTTGCGAAAAATAAGATAGGTGTTGTGGATACTCACGGATCAGCAAACAAGGCTTCAGACCTTGTTGAGGCAAGAAGTATTGCGGAAGTTATCGGATCAGAAACGAAAGATCCAGTTCATATCACAGCTATTAAGAGTCATATAGGTCACCTTTACGGAGGATCTGCGGCCTCTTCAATGCTCAGTGTTATCCAGACACTCAGAACAGGAAAGGTTCCCGGCATAAGAAACCTTAAAAATGTGAGAAAGGAACTTAAGGATTATATGGACAGGATCAGTCCCGTAAAGAAGACAATTCCTTACCCACAAGAATATACAGCCGGCGGAGTTCTTTCTCTGGGGCTTGGTGGAACGAACTACTTTGCCGTTGTTTCACTTGGTGATGATGACAAAAAAGGTAAAGTAAAGACTGAAAAGGACGTGAAAACGACAAAAACTGACAGCAGAGCTCCCGAAGCAGCGAATATATTTACAGAAAGTGCCGGAAATCTTGAGAAATTAGGTCAGAACCTAATTGATAACATCAACAGCGGAAAGATAACTTCCTCTGAGTTTAACGACACTGATCCTGTGAGAATTGCTCTGACTTACGGTAATGAAAGTGATCTGGTTTCCAAAATGAAGTCAACTGCTAAGTTTATCTCAGGAGGCCACGACACAGTTCATCTTGAAAATCAGGGTATCTACATAACCACTGCAAAAGCTGATGATGACAGACTTTCATTCTGTTTCCCGGGACAGGGAACTCACTATATCTCAATGGCGAAGTTCCTCTATGATTCTAACGACACTTTCAGGAAAACTGTTGATGAAGTTGACAGCCTTGCAAAGAAACACTTTGATTTTAACCTTGTAGACCATATCTATGCTGAGCCTGGTGATGAAGCTGTTGAGAAAAAACTGGGAACGCTCGTTGGTGCTCAGATATCTCTTTACGCAGTTGAAGTTGCTCTTGCAAAAGTTCTTGAAGAAAAAGGACTTGTTCCGGAAGTTCTTATCGGCCACAGTTTCGGTGAGATCTCGGCAATGACATTTGCAGGTGTATGGAGCGTTGCCGACGGATTCCAGGTCGTCAAGGCAAGGATAGAAGCGGCTGAAGAATCAATTAAACATGCACCGTTCCCGCTTGGAATGATGAGCATAAACTGTTCCGAGGAAAGAAGGGATAAGATCCTTTCTCTTGCCGGTGAGAATCTTATTCACACTAACACGAACGCTCCCGGAAGATATATTTTCGGCGGAGAGCTCGAAGTAGTTAAAAAGGCTGTTGAACTTGCTGATTCTTTCGGTATTGATTCAAGACTTCTTCCGATAGGCAGTGCCTTCCATTCAAAATTTATGGAACCTGCGAAAAAGAAGTTCAGAAAGTCTCTGGAAAAGATCAGTTGTTCAAATCCGAGATTCAGAATAATGTCAACGATCACAGGGGAGTATATTCCGATGAATCTTACTCCCGAGATGGTTGCGGAACATCTTTCCAATCAGCTCACCACAGGACTTAACCTGCCCAGAGAAATTGGAAAACTGTACAGCGAAGGCTTCAACCATTTCCTTGAAGTCGGTCCCGGCTGGTCAATGACAAAGATGATCTCTGCGATACTTGAAGGAAAGGCTTTTAAAGCTGTTCCGACACTTCATCCCAAAATTGGTGATTCTGAAGTTTTTAACCGTGCACTGGCGTTCCTAATTGTGAACGGACACCTCGGTGACAACTCGAAGAGACGCAGACTTTCCGATCATATTGCTGAAGATATGCTTAGCTTTATTAAGAAAAATTCACCCGAGACCTTTGCTAAGCTCATGGATCTACATTCAAAGTTTCTTGATACAAAGGACTCTGTGGTAAGTGAGTTCAAGCCTAGAGTGCAGACAGTTGTAACAGAGAAAGCCGCGACAGAATTTAAACCTTCTGCAGGCAGCGCGTCAACTGGAGATCTTGAGGAACGTATCAGAGAAGAACTTGCCAAGATGACAGGTTATCCTCTTGATATGCTTGAGAGCGAGCTTGATCTTGAAGCTGATCTGGGAATTGACAGTATTCAGCGTGCGGAACTGTGGATGATCCTTAC
>CAZTKP010000075.1:7097-12202 GCA_964614215.1 uncultured Spirochaetales bacterium
AGAACAATAAAGATATTTGCAGAGGCACTCGCTGAGTTCATGGGTGGAGAAGCTCCTGCATCAGCACCTGAAGTGAAGGAAGAAGTTAAAGCTGCCCCGGCACCGAAATCCGGTTTAGTCGATACAGGTAACCTTGAGGAACGTATCAGAGAAGAACTTGCCAAGATGACAGGCTATCCTCTTGATATGCTTGAGAGCGAGCTTGATCTTGAAGCTGATCTGGGAATTGACAGTATTCAGCGTGCGGAACTGTGGATGATCCTTACAAAGGAACTTGGAATAAGTGAGGAAAGCAGACCGAAGGCACCAGTCAGAACAATAAAGATCTTTGCCGAGGCACTCGCTGAGTTCAGACCTAAAAAAAAAAAGCTAAGTAAAAACGCAGAGACTTTCAACAGGGAAGTTACCTCTGGTAGCTGGAACATGTTTGCCCGCAACTGGGTTTTTGCAGACAGTAACGATCTTAAACCTTTCAAATGTTCAAAAGCTGCAATAGTTGCTGAAAAAGGTGATGACTGTAAAAAGCTCATTTCCCAGATAGAAAAACAGGGTGCAAAAGCTGAGCTTACCGATCCCGGATCATTGATGGAACTTAGCGATGCCAAGCTTAAGAAGTTCGTGAAAGACCACGATACGATCATCTATGTCGCACATAGAAAACTTGCGGGATCAAAATTTTCGGACAGATCAGTGAAACTTTTTTATTCAAAGACTGACGAACTTTTTGAGCTTTACACGAAGCTTTATCCTCTTCTTAACGAGAACCCACGGAGAATTATAGTTCCTGTTGTAAAGGACAGTGCGTTTGAGGATATCCCTGAGGCTAAGGGGATTTTCAGTGCATTTCCGACTGGATTTTTCCGTTCGATATCAAAGGAACTCACAGATAGCAATTTCATGCTGTTTCATGCTCAGGTTAAAGAATGGGATCAGGTTATCGCACAAAATCTGGGAATAGTTTTCTCAGATTTCGAGCTTGGAATGATCAACGGAGCTCCTGTAAAGAACGTTCTGTCAAAGATCGTTGAGCCTAAAGAGTATGTCTATCCTGTCAGTAGTGGTGATCTTGTTCTTGTCACAGGCGGAGCAAGAGGAATAGTTTTTGAATGTGTTGCGGCACTTGCTGAAAAGACAGGATGCAGGCTGCTTCTCACCGGAAGGACTGCAATTCCTGAAGACGAACTCGTTGGCATATCTTTTGATAGGGATAACATGACCCAGTCGATCAGAGACTGCGAGCTTAAACTTGTCCGTGAAAAGAAGATGGCTATCAAGGATGCGAAGAAAAAAGCTGCTCAACTTAAGAGTGGATGGGAAGTGAAAGACAACTTAAAAAGACTTTCTGAAAGCGGAATTGATGGTGAGTACGTAGTTTGCGACGTAAGTGATAAAGACGCTCTTACTTCACTGATAAAGGATCTTGAAGAAAAGGGCGACAAGATAAAAGGTGTAGTTCACGGAGCAGGTGTTCAGCGTTCAAAGATGCTTCCTGATCTTGATAAGGAAACCATTGACAGTTGCATAAAAACAAAGATGGAGCCTGTTTTCACAATGCTTGATGCTCTTGACTGGGATGAAGTGAAGATGTTCAACTCATTCACCTCAATTGCAGGACTTTTCGGGAACATGGGCCAGACAGACTACTCCTTTGCCAACGATATGCTTGCCGAAATAACCTATGAGATCGGTTCTATGTATGAAAATGTCAGTGTTTCAGCGGTTGACTGGACTGCATGGAGCGGAACGGGAATGGTCTCAAAGGAAGAGGCCGAAAGATTTGTAAAAAGCGGTCTTATCCCGGTTGATGTTCCTTCGGGAGTTAGCTATTTCATGAAGGCTGTCGGTAATCCGCATAATGTCAGGCTTGCAGTTTTCAACGGTGATGCCGCTTTTGCCGGAGATGCTGTAAGTGAGCATATTCTTAACTCAACTCCTTTTAAAACTCTGAGCAATCCGCATGGTGATCTGAAGAAGTTTACAAAAGTCAACTTCAACCTTGAAAGAGATAACTACCTTTCCCAGCATGTTGTGAACGGTGTTCCTGTTGTTCCGGGAACTTTCATTTCAGAAGTTTTTGCGGAAAATCTTTTAGATGAAGGCAAGGCTGTTAAAAACCTTAAGTTCCGAAGACCGCTTGCTGTAAAAGGTGATCTTGATGTGGAGATAGTGTCAAGTGGCGACAGAATGTTTATAGTTCCGGAAAAAAGACCTGCACTTGAAGGAAAGGGACTTGAAAATCTAAGTTTCTCTTCCTGCGATGTCAAAGTAGGAAAGAGGGTAAGTAAGCCTAAATGGATCGATGTCGACACAAAGATCGTTAAAAAGCTTTCCGATCCGTCAAAAGTTGAGAAAAGTTCGTTCTACAGCTTTCTTGATGATAAGTTTTCCCACGCATTGAAGACCGGCCCGATATTCAGAGGTATTGTCTCAGTGTTTGAAGAAGGGGACATCTACTACAGCCTTGTTTCAATGACAAGAGATGCTCTTCAGTCTTTCAGTCATCCGGGACAGTTCAAGTTCAACCCCGTTCTTGCAGACATGGCGGTACAGGTTGCAAGTGCATGGAACATGACAAAGAACAACGTTATGGCGATTCCTTTCTCAATTGAATCTTTCAATGTTTTCTCAAACTCAGGCGCACAGGATTACCTTGTTGTCTGTAAAAAGAACAAGATGGGAAAAGAGGAAGCTGAGTTCGATGTTGCTGTTTATGAAAATGACGGTACGCTGGTATTTACAATGGATAAGCTTGTACTGAAAACAATTGCGGGAATTGATGACTAGAAAATGAGTAAAATGAATTTTGATGTTGCAGTAGTCGGTTCAGGTCTCGGCGGGCTCACAACGGCGCTTGAACTTGCGAGAAACGGTTATAAAGTTGCTGTTTTTGAGCAGCACAGAGTTGCAGGTGGTTATGCCCACAGTTTTAAGAGAAAAGACTTTGAGATCGATGTTTCACTTCATCATTTCGGCGGTCTGTCTGACGGGAAGGCGATCCATGGAGTCCTTAAGACGCTTGGAGTTCTTGACAGGATAAACTACAAGCTCAAAAAAGACATAATGACCGTGAGATTTCCCGAAGAAGAGGAGGTCATTCCTAACTATCCCGGAGCTTATAAAAAGTTTCTGATAAAAAAGTTTCCAGATCAGAAGGCAAATATAATAAAACTGCTTGATCATTTAAAACAGCTTCGGTGGCATATTGTAGGTGGATGGATTGACCCTGATTTTGATATTGCTCCAGAGGACATGCTCGTAAATAAGTATGTCGATATGACCTTTCTTGAGATGATAAGGGAGTTTGTAACTGATGAAAAGCTCATTGCCTATCTGAGTCAGTTCTGGATGTATATCGGACTTCCTCCCGAGTATGTGAATGCGACTTTTTCGACCTGTGTTTTCAACAGTCACTTCATGGAAGACATCTACGATATCGAAGGCGGTGGCTCAGCACTTGTTTCGGCAAGTGTGGACCAGCTGAGATCTCTCGGTTCTGAGTGTTTTGTGAGATCAAAGGTAAAAAGAATCCTTGTTGAAGATGGAAAAGCAGTTGGTGTCGAACTTGAGAACGGTGATGTTTATAAAACTGACATTGTTGTTTCCAACGCAGATCCATATCAGACCTTCAATCAGCTTCTAGATGAAGATGATACGAGCAAAATTTTCCGTTTCAGACTTGAAAAAATGGAAAGATCCATTTCTCTTCTGGCTCTTTACGTCGGTCTTGACTGTCCGGCATCTGAACTTGGCGTTCCTGAAGAAATGTACTTTTACAACAATGACTACAATACGACAGTCGGTTATGAGCGTGCTATGAATGAGGAGTTTGACAAAACTGACTGGTGTCTTACCAACTATGAGCACTCAAAGGTATGTAAATTCCCGAAAGGTTGCAGTGTTGTAAGTTTTGTTGAGGTTGCTCCCACTTCAGACTGGCTTGATCTTGATAAAGATGCATATAAAGAAAAAAAGGAAAAGATCCGGAGTATTCTGCTTGAAAAGTACAACAAACGTTTTCCAGGGCTGAAAGATCATATTGAGGTGATGGAGTTCGGAACACCGAGAACTATGAACCGTTTCAGTTCAAATGCAGGTGGAAGTGTCTACGGACTTGCTCAGACGGTCGATCAGTCGGCAAGTAAGAGACTTCGTAACATCACTCCGGTGAAAGATCTCTATCTTACAGGTTCATGGACATGGTCAGGCGGCGGTTATGAAGGTGCCATAATGTCAGGAGTTCAAACCTGCGCTTCAATAATCAGGCAGCATTCTTCAAAGAACAACGCTCCTCCTATTCAGGTTAGAATGGATGCGGGAAGAGAACGGAAGAAGAACAGTTTTATAAAGGATGTAAGGGTTTATAACGGAGATGTGAGTGCAGGCGGAATTGCCGATCTCAACTGTTTTATGCGTTTTATGGATAGAGGCCGTGTTGACAGCACGGAGTCTATTTTCAACCTTGATCCTAACGAGTCGCTTTTTGAGCATTACAACATTCAGGTCTATTCAATTTCGGCAAAATACAGCAGGGACGTGATCCCCGGCGACTATATAAAAGTAGTTTCCGATTATCATAAACGAAGTGACTATAGAATGGTCTGTCACCAGAAGATAGCTGAGGCCAAAAGAGCGTCGATGGTTCTTGATGCGCTCGTCGAGCTTGTTCAGGTCGATGATGACGGTGCGCTTATCGAAATTCCCAAGGAAATTAACGATGAAACTCCTGTTGCCGAAGTGACAGATGTGAATACAAAAACGTTCAGACTTAAGAGGGGAGAGCCGCTTTTTACACACGAAATGGAAGCTTACACCGAAGACAGCGATCTTCAGGGAGTTGTTTTTCATGCGGCCTATCTTAGATACTGCGAAGAGTCTCTTTTTGAATTTATTGAAAGTGTCTGCGGAGACAGTTCTGTCTGCAGTCACTGGGTTTTCCCCGAGTTCTACATCCGTTTTATGAACTCGGTCCATGTCGGCAACAGACTTATAATAACTGTAAATGCCGATATCGTTGATGAAAAGCTTGTTGTCTTCCAGCGTGTAAGCATGCCCGATCTCAATAAGATAGCTGTTGAGATCAGTTTTGAGCTGGAACTTCGTGATAA
>CAZTKP010000076.1:0-12095 GCA_964614215.1 uncultured Spirochaetales bacterium
CTTTAAGTATTTTTTTCTCTAACGACTGCTCTTTCGGTGATTTCATAACAACCTCCCTGCTGTTTTTCCCGTTAAAAGATTACTACCTGTTCTTTATATAGTCAATAATCTATAGTCTGTATTGACTATAAATTTAGTTTACAGTATTATCGCGCGACATTTATTTAGGGGTGAACAGATGAAACGATCTCTCTTCTTTACGATTTTCCTTCTATCTCTTGCGGGTCTAGCTCTTGAGAACAGTCTTACAAGGATATTCAGCATAACAATGTGGTATCATTATGCTTTCATGGCGATTTCCGTTGCAATGCTTGGAATGAGTACAGGTGCTGTCAAAGTCTATGTGTCTGATTTTGCTTCATTATCAAAAGATAAAATTGATAAACTGATCGCTAAATACTGTCGTTATTTCACACTTTTCACCATTCTTTCTCTGTTCACACTTCTTTCCATTCCCTTCGTACCGAGATCAACAGGGATCGGTGTTTTCTCAATGGCACTGATCTACGGAGTTGCAGCAGTTCCCTTCTTTTTTCAGGGAGTTGCGATCGCACTTCTGCTAACAACGAAATATATGGACAAAGTTAACGAACTCTACGCGGCAGACCTTGCAGGAGCGGCAATCGGTTCGATACTCTTCTTCATCATGCTCAACGCCACTGACGCTGTTACCTTCGTGATCTTTCTTTCAGCGGCGGGAGTCATCTCATCATGGATGATAACAAAACGGAAGACTGACCTTGTTCTGGCAGTAATAGTTGTGATCTTCTCTATTATCAACAGTCAGGAAAACACTTTCCGTATCGAATGGACAAAGGTCGATGAAGGAGTACAGCAGGCCAAAATAGAAAATCACATTGAATGGCAGAGCTGGACACCTTTTTCAAGGATAACAGTCTATCCGTATTCCGATATCGGTTTCGGATGGGGAACATCAAAGGTGATGATGGATAAGTTCCCCAGCTACAAAATAGAGCAGAAAGGTCTTCAGATCGATTCGGCCGCTGCAACGGTCATCACAAAGAACCAGTATCCACCCGAAGGACTTCTTCATTTAAGATACGACATCACGAATATGGCCCACTACCTTTTCACCAATGCCAAGGTCGGCATTATCGGTGTGGGAGGAGGAAGAGACGTTCTTTCAGCGCTGAGTTTTAATCAGAAAGAGGTCTGGGGCATAGAAATTAACGATAAGATCCTCAAGGCCGTTACCGACGTCTACAAAGATTACACCTATCCTTTCGAGGATATGAAAAATGTTCACATTGTAAATGATGAGGCCAGAAGTTTCTTTGAACGTACTGACATGCAGTTTGACATAATTCAGGCAAGTCTTATCGACTCCTGGGCGGCCACCACCTCGGGAGCTTTTGTTCTTACGGAGAACTCTCTCTACACCGTGGAAGCGTGGAAAACTTTCTTCGGCAGGCTGACTGATGACGGCGCTGTCACAATGAGCCGCTGGTACTATGCACAAAGACCCGGAGAACTTCTGAGACTTGTAAATCTTGCCTACGTTGCTCTAACTGAAATGGGAATAAAGAACCCTGCTGAACACATTCTGCTCTCAACTGTCGACTTTTTCTCAAAAGAAGGTGTTATCTACAACGATTTCGGGACAGGAACCATCATAGTTTCAAAAAAACCTTTTAAAAGGAACATTGTTGACAGGTTCATGACCCTGAACGATCAGTACGGATTTGAATCAGTTCTTGCAGCGGGAAGAGAAAAACCTTCAGATTTCACAAAGCTTGTGTCTAAAACCGAAAGAGACGCCTTCATTTCCGGACATGTGCTTGATATCAGTGCCCCGACAGATGACAATCCTTTCTTTTTCAACATGCTTAAACCCGCAACTCTTTTTAAGGATAACAACATTGAGAACGAAGGTCCGCTTTCAACGAACCTTATGGCGGTCAAAAACCTTCTTTTCCTTCTGGGGATCGTTATTCTCCTTTCCGTCTTTCTGATAATTATTCCCATTCTTTCAAAACTTAAGACAAATTTCAGGAAGTCCCTGTTTAACAACTACTCTCTCTACTTTGTATCGATCGGCACCGGTTTTATGCTAATCGAGATATCACTCATTCAGAAATTCGCCATTTTCCTGGGACATCCGACATACAGCATTCTCGTTGTTCTTTTCACAGTTCTTTTCTTCAGCGGCCTGGGAAGTTTTCTCAGCAGTGCAGTCAGAAAAAAGCTCGGTGTCACCGGTCTTTTTTCAATACTTCTTCTTGTTGCGCTGATAGTCGGAACTATTAACATGTTCTTTCTCTCCTCATTCTCATCATGGAGCATAACACTCCGTATTGTTTACAGTTTTACAACGATGGCCATGATAGGCACAATGCTTGGGATGCCTTTCCCGACAGGATTTTCATTACTTCCAAAAAGCAGGCAGGACATTGCACCATGGCTCTGGGGGGTTAACGGTGCCGCAAGCGTTGTCAGCTCTGTACTTGCCGTTGTGATCTCTATTTTTCTGGGAATTTCGGCAACGTTCTTCACAGGCATATTCTTCTATATTCTTGCATCTGTCTCAGGATATTTAATGAACAGACAAGATGACAAGAAATGAGACTTCTGAACATCATCACAGCCGTAGCTCTCTTTCTTATTTTCTTTGTCTGGGCATTTTACGGAGATTATTCAAAAGCAGTCCTGCTCTACGTTCCACACCTTCCGATGTACTTTCTTGTTACATATGTGGTCCTTTCAAACAAAAAGATTAAGAAAAATATTGAACCCGCATTTAAGGTTGTTACAGAAAAATCATTCCTACTTTTTCCGGCACTTGCCTTTATCTATGCACTTACATTCAACATTTTTGTGCTTTCAGGAAAACCTCATGTTCAGGATGAGATCAACATGCTCTTCCAGGCCCAGGCAATTTTAAAAGGAGAAATGACCAGACCGCTTCATCCTCATTACGAGTTCTTCAGATTCCTGTACATAATTCCTGCCAAAAGCGGCACTTATTCTCTCTATCAGCCTGGCTTTTCCATTTTACTGGCACCTTTTCTGTTTCTGGGAATACAGAATATTGTAAACCCTCTTCTTACTGCAGGTGCAGTATTTCTGCTAGGTAAAAATACTCAGAAACTTTTCAATAGAGAAACTGCCGCACTAAGTATGACCCTGGCAGTAGCATCGGTCTTTTTAATGCCTATGGGCGGAACCTACATGAATCACAGTCTCTGTGCATTTTCATCTCTCGCATCCATGTGGTTCATACAGAAAAGTTTTGAAAAAAACACTTTTAGAAACACTGTGACCGCATCACTTTTCATTGTTGTGATAATGTTTACAAGACCACAGCTTGCACCTTTTATTCTAATCTCGGGACTGATCTTCATTTTTATCAGACAGTCTTTTAAAAATGCTGCTTATCAAACGGTTACAAGCGGCCTGACGATCCTTCCGTTCTTCATTCTTATACTGTTTACTGAAAGCCTTTTTACGGGCTCAATGCTAACTCCGAAACATGTCGCATATTTCAGCTATTCCGAGCCAATTAAAAATGCTCTCGGGTTAGGTCTCTACAAGGGTTGCAGAACCAACACCATCATTCCGCTGCCACCTGAAGGATTAACAGTATCTCATGCTGTCTATATAACCTATCTGAGACTTGTTCAGCTTGTATACGGCATGTTCTTTCACCCCATCTTTTTCATCTATCTCCCTCTGCTGTTCATTTTGAAAAAAAGCTGGTCTGAATTGAAAAATGAATACATCTTTCTACAGTATTTTATTGTAACTTTCATCGCCTATTTTTTCTATTATTACGATGGAAACGTCTACGGCCCGAGGTATTATTATGAGACCTCTTTCTTTCTCGTACCTCTATTTGCCAGAGGAATTATTCTGACCACGAAAATAACTCCTTATTACATAAAAAAACATCTGCAGCCGAGAATACTTGTCTATTCATTCATTCTATCAGGCTTTATCTTTCATTACGCTGTTACCGCCCCGTATCTTTTCAAACTTCATCAGAACGCTTTCTGGGGTATGGATCCAAACCTTTCCGAATATGTGGAAAAAGAAGGCATTACCAATGCACTGATCTTCATATCACCTTACGAATATATCAGTTCGGGAGCAGCTGTCATGGATCTTACCGACATTGACAGCAACGATATTGTCTATGCGGTTGATCTGGGAGATGATGCAGACAGCAGACTTATAAACTATTACAAAGACAGAAACGTATACAGAGCTGAATTTAACAGACCGTGGATCGCTGAAAGATCTTTCGAGTTCAAAAAAGTCGACAAAACTGAAAAACAAGAAAACTTCACCGTTGAAATGGAGCATAAATTATACCCTGTAGACGGAGTTCCGGATTACTGCAACAAATTTCCCGCCTGGCCTTACATCGACTCGTTCTCAGGCTTTCTGCTTCCTCCGGGAATGCTTGTAAACACCTATTTTTTCTGCAGATTCAAGTCAGAAAGCGAGTCTTATGTTCTTGGTCAGTATTTGGAAAAAGCCGGAACATATAAATTAAATATCAAAGCTGTCACAGGGCCGGTTAACGGAAAATTTCTACTGACCGCAAATGATCAGGAAAAGACTGTCGATCTCTATTCTGACAGCTATATTTATAAAGATATTCCTCTTGAACTTAATTTTTTGAGAGGAATGAACTATATCAGACTGCGTCCGCTTGATGTTAGAGATAAAGGCAGCTATTTTATTATTGATAAACTGGAATTTGAGCTTTTAGAAAAATGAAAATACTGAAATATACAGCCGTACTGTTAAGCATATTCATCTTTTTTATCTGGGCGAACTACTTTGAGATATACAAACCCCTGACTATTTTCTTTCCGACATTTCATATTCTCTTTCTATCTCTGATCATCGTTCTCTCCTGTGCATACAGATATCTGAAAAGCACTAAGATCCCGGACATAGACTATAAGCCCTTTCTTCTTTTTCCCCTTCTGGGTTTCATTTCCACTCTGCTGATAGATATCTTTTTCTTCAAGCGCATTCCGCATATTCAGGACAGTCTGCATTACGTCAGCATGGCCCAGAATATGCTTCAAGGCAGACTGCACCATCCTTTTATCGAGGATTATGAATTTTTCAGCATTATATTTCAGATCTCTGACGGCGAGAAGATGTTCTCTATCTTTCTTCCGGGATACTCTGCCTTTCTGCTCCCCTTTGTTGCAACAGGAACAACTTTTCTGGCCAACCCTCTGCTTACGGCCCTGAATATTTTCCTTCTTGGAAAAATATCTCAGAGACTTTTTGACAGGAAGATAGCCGTTCTGACGATGTTCGTTACCACTCTTTCAACTTTCGTAATAATTATGGGCGGAACTTTCATGTCCCATCCTTTCTGCACGGCTCTGACACTCATCGCTGTATACTTCTACCTTGAGTCGCTTGAAAAGACGGGATGGAAGGCCCCTCTTGTCATAGGAATAGCTATGGGATGGCTTGTTCTGTGCAGACCGCAGAACGCCCTTTTTCTCTTTATTCCGCTCTTCCTTCACGCAGCCTACCTTACTTTCGACAAAAAGGACTTGTCTCTCATAAAGAAGTTTACTATTGCCGCAGCAGCTTTTCTGCCTTTTGTGGCTGTGCTTTTTTCAATAAACTACTACTACACGGGCAATATCACAGTCTTTAAGCAGGATCTTTTCTTCAACCTTATCGAACCGAGGAATTTCTGTCACAGGTTCGGTATAGGCAGAGGCTGTCCCAACACCAACTGGATAGAGATCCCCAAAGAGGGTCTGACCTGGGGACACGCTTTTCTGGTCTCATACAGAAGACTGTCATCTCTCACCCTTAACCTCTTCCTCCATCCGGTCTCGCTTATCTTCATTGCCGTAGCTTTCTTCAGAGCAGAGGATAAAAAAGAACTTCTCTCTTTAAATGCTGTTTTCCTTCTTTTCCTGTTTACTTTCGGAGGATACTTCTTTTTCTTTTTTGACGGAAATGTCTTCGGTCCGAGATATCTCTATGAAGTTTCGTTCTTCCTTATCATACTTATCGCCGTCGGGATCAGAAACGTAGCCGAGCTGAAAACAGAAAAAAGAGATATCGGAACAGCTGTAAGGGTTGTTTCCTATTCATTCATCGCATCGGCTTTCCTTTTTCAGATGTTCATAACCATGCCCAGGCTCTATGATGCATACGCCTACGGATTCTGGGAGGTGGATTCCAAACTTGACGCGGCAGTTAAGGAAAAAAATATTCATAACGCCGTTATCTTCATATCTCCCGAGCATCTTGTCGGATCAGGACTTGCCGTGATGGACCTTGGCGATATCGAAGGTAACGATATAATTTATTTAAGGAATCTCGGACCCAAGCAGAACGCGAGAGCCATGTTCACCTACCCTGACCGTTCTTTCTATATGGCAAAATTCAAGGATATGAGAAACAACAGAACCCCACCGGAGATCATTCCGCTTAAAAAAGTTAAGGACTACGGTGAGTACCATGTGGAGATGGAAGACAAGAACATTCCTTTAAGCGGACAGGCTGATTACTGCAACTATTTTCCAAAAACTAAATATATAGACAGCTACCTTGATTTCAAACCTCCGTACAAACTTCTGAAACTCTATCAGCGATATTACTTCTGCCGTTTTATGAACGAAAAGCAGTTCTATGACTTTGGACAGAAAATAAACTATTCAGGCAGATACAGACTGAGTTTTCAAGTCATTAAAGGTCCTTACACCGGAGACTTCAGATTCTTCGTTGATGACAGGCCTGTCCATGAGCTTAAAACCCACGAAAAAGAATTTAATACAGGAATAATTTCGTTCGAAGTTGACCTTAAAAAAGGTTTCAGAAAGTTCAGGCTGGAACCGGTATCATCGAACTTCCCCTGTTACTTTTTTATTGATTTTATCGACTTCTACCTGTTGACACGGGAAAATTTAACACTAGAATAAATAAGTCCTTTGGGAGGGGAGAAAATGCGGAAAACAGTCATCTTCGTATTCATATTTATTCTATCTCTATTCATTGTTTCATGTGACAACATGGAAAGAGATTATCTCCTAAATGGCGTTCCTGCAGAAACTCAGGATAGCAATGAAGTTCCTGATGTGAACGATACACCGGACAATACTGAAGTTCAGGATGACTATACACAGCCGGATAATTCAGACACAACTTCTGATGATGAGAACACAGAAGATCCTGTCTGCGGAAACACGATAGTTGAGTCCGGAGAGTCCTGCGACTCGAATTCATCGCCATGCAGCAGTATACTCGGTGATAACTACGAAGGGACGGCTCCCTGCAGATCCGACTGTTCCGGTTTTGACACTTCATCCTGCACAGAAATTGAACAGACTGGAGTTGTCTATGAAGTCGATCCGAACAAATGTAACGGGTGCAGAAAATGCCTTAGTGCCTGTAGCGAAGGCGCAATATCAATGTCAGGATTTAAGGCCGTTATAGATCCAAACAAATGTACAGGCTGTGGCGATTGCACCAGATACTGCAGTCGCGGAGCAATAAGTATAAAAGAATAAACCCGGGCGGAGAAAAAATGTTAAAGAAAATTATCCTTCTTCTTTTTGTTATTGCAGTTTCAATTCTGATCTTTGCTGGAAATTCCAAACACCATGTAGATACCAGCAAATGTATCGGATGCAAACTCTGTGTCAGTGAATGTCCGACCAAAGCTATTTCAATGAAAAACAACAAGGCTGTGATCGATCCCGCTAAGTGTGTAAACTGCGGACTGTGTGTCAAGAAATGTCCGACAAAGGCGATCATTCCTCCAGCCAAGGCTGAAAAAAAAACTCAAAAATAACTCCTGAAAAGAAAAAGGAACAGAAGAAAACGGTCTTTAAAATTGATCTTAGACAATGTACCGGATGCGGAGACTGTATTGGAACATGTCCCACAAAGGCAATTACGATAGTGAAAGGAAAAGCTGTTATTGATGTTGAAAAATGTGTTAACTGCGGACTATGTGCAAAAGCATGCAAAACTTCCGCACCTCACCCTACAGGTCAGTAAAATGAAAAAAATAATCTTAATTTTTATTCTGGCAATTCTGTTTGCAGGTTGTGATCCCACTCTTGATTCGAACATAGTTGTCGATGAGACAAAATGTCTCGGGTACAGTTGCAGAATGTGTGAAAAAGTCTGCACTTTCGATGCTATCCGTCTTTCCGGACCCGACGGAGTACCGATCATTGACCCTAACAAGTGCACGTCATGCGGTGATTGTGTCAACGCTTGTCCGGAACAGGCCCTTACAGGTGGAAAATGAAAAAGATACTTATACTATTCACCCTGCTCATTTCCGGATCTATATATGCAGGAACAGACATAACGGCGGGAAGTTACATATCATTTAAAGATTCCAGTGACACCTACTCTCCTTCCTATATCTATCTCAAGGCTTTTTCGACTTACGAGATGATCGAAAACCTCTATTTCTCCGGTGATATGGACTTTCTTTACGGTTTTCCGTCATCAACGACCCTTGATATGGAATTTTCCAACTACCTGAATGGCTCCACACGACTTCTTTTTGAGTACAGAATGGCAGATTCTATCTCGGTAGGGTCAATAACCGGACTCAACTTCTTTTCTGACAAAGACTCTCTTTCAAAACCTGTTTCTCAGGGATTCTCAATGTTCGATCAGAGGAAAACAACAGACATTTCCGAAGATCTCTATATCCGTGGTTCAGTTCTGGATAAAAAGCTCAACTTTTTTGTTGATCTGGGATACAGGTATCAGGAATTCACAAAGCTGAGAGACCTTACTTCAGGAACGATCTACCCCGGCGTGGTGGATGACGGAGATATTTATGCTAAGGCAATGATATCATACAGCATTCTAAACCTTCTTGCCCCTTTTGTCGACCTGCGGCTGTCAAATGATCTCAACGACGACGACTCCTTTAATCTTTCAGATATAAGGGCAGGTCTAAGTGGAAAATACAAGATGGACAACACCTTCTCCCTTTTCTATGAAACCTACTACAAAAGACTTCAGAGCGACATGATAAATGAGAAAGACCGGTTTGCAATGAATGCCGGCCTTCAGGCTCATCTGGGTTCATCGTTCGATCTCTTTTTCAGCGGCTATTTTGAATACAGTTTCGATAAGAGCAGCAATCCCTATTTCGTAAACAGGAATATCTCTCTTCTCGGACGTTACTGGATCGTAGACAGAAAATTTAATGTAATTGCCGGAACGACACTGGTTTTTGATAAGTTCGGCAACAAATTTTTCATGAGAATATGGCCCGTTGTCAGAACAGAGGTCTTTATTTTCAACAACGGCGGTATTTTTAAGAATCTGCGTGGGTTTGCTGAGTTTGTTCCCAAGATCGGGGATATGGGAAAATACGGAAAGATCTCCTACCGTGCCGATGCCGGAGTAGCCTCACTTATCGGATACATCGAACCTGCTGTGGCCTTTACCTACAACAGTAAAAGTGCCGGAGCTCTAAAAAATCTGGGGATAAACGTATCTGTAACCGGAAGATTCTGATCAATTGACAGGATTCTTTTCTTTCAGATCTATATCGCCGTAATGAGTCCGGAGAATTGCCTTTTCAAGAACGTGCCCGTGCATAGCTTTTATCAGATCCTGCCCTGAGGGGTTGAAACTCAGATCCAGCATATCATCTAAGGCACAGACTGTAAAAACATATCGGTGCTTACCTTTTGCACCTATCGGACCGAAGTATCCGATCTTTCCAAAGTCATTTACAACCTGTTTCATGTTGTAATCCAGAGTACGTTCCGTGGGTCTGTTCTCTTCAAGTTCGATCAGAAAGGCAGGAACGTTATATATTCCCCAGTGAATCCAGCTTCCGCTTGCCGAATCAGCATCATTGCAGATTATTGCAAGAGATTTGGCATCTCTGGGCACTCTCTGCCAGCCTATGTGAGGTGAAACGTTAATTCCATCCGCAGTATGCTTTTTCGGCAATCTTCCACCATCTGCCATTGAAAAACTGCCGACTATCATTGAATTTAGGTTGATGACAGATCCCATTTTTCTCTCTCCGCCTCGATTTGATTAAAATTATATACAACTTGTCGACTTAGTCAAGTTTTATAGGGGTTACGGGAACTTAGTTGGAAAAGATCACGGCTCCTCGTATTAGATCTTTTTCTTTAGAGAAGGATATAAGATATTTTCTAAACCCTGGATGAAGCATGTTATACAGGTGGCTTGGACTTGAGACCATCATGTTCCATGCTGTTTCAAGGTCTTTTGCGCTAAACAGATTTTCACCGATATTCTTCTTTCTAATTCCCGAGTGGCGAAGACTGCCTGATGTATTCGAGTAATGAACAAGTCCTTCCTTTTTAACCTTTTCCATAGACTTTTCTGCAAATTCTTTAAGACTGATATCACTTTCAAGAGGTCTCTGGGAATAAGAGAGTCTTAAATTCTTAAGTGATGTGGCAAAATCCTTTTTAAACTGCTTTTTAGAGATCTTTTTCAGAGTTTTCTGCCAGAGAACTACGGGCCCCTTAACACCTGAACCAACGATCTGGAGGCTAACGATATTGGAAACTCCTTTATCTATCTCTATTTTACGGCTTTTCAGTTTGATTGGATAAACCCCTGCAATGTGCTCAACAAAAAGTGTGTAGGAAACGTAGGCGTTGTCAGGAACAATTTCAAGCACTATCTTCTTTCCGGTTTCAGCTTTTACAGAAAATTCGTTCTTTTTCTTAACAAGATAAAGCTTTTTGTCGTGTTTCACACAGGTTGAACCTTCGGGACAGGTCTTAACAACGGAAATCTCGGTCTCACGATAGCAGAAACCCTTTTGACAGGCCTTTTCAAGGATCGAGAACTCATCAACGAACATAAAAAGCGAAAAAATAAGTCCTGATATCAAAAATGCCTCCATCTGCAAACTTACGGAATTATAAAAGACCCTTAAGGCGCTTGCAAGTTCTTGACAAAAATTCTTGACTACACCACTGCCTGAGTATAATAACGGCGTTCTTTGAGTGCCGGGATGGCGGAACTGGTAGACGCGCTAGATTCAGGTTCTAGTGGTCGCAAGGCTGTGCAGGTTCGAGTCCTGTTCCCGGCACCATCTTTTTCTTCTTTCATGATAATCAGTTAATTGATTTTATGAATATGTGCAATTGGATTGCGGATTATCTGAATTTATTCCTGAGTTTCAACGACTTCAGCATTTTCAGGGATTGCAACAGGGGCATCTGATGTGAGCTGTCCGTAGATGTAACCGAATCCTGTAAGTCCTGCTACACTTGCAAAAAGAAGATAGATAGCTGAAAGAGGTTCCCAGATAGCGCCGAGAATTCCAACAGGAATACCTACAATTACAATTCCGTAGAAAAGGAACCAGAAAAAGATAGTCCATTTATGTCCGTCTGTTGCTTCCAGACTGATCTTCATGGCTTCCGATGCTCCTTTTCCCTTATCAACAACGATCATCGTGGCAAAAACATAGCTCATCTGCATAACAATGCCGGGAATGATCATAAATAAAAAGGCGGGTATAACTATGAGGTTCTTAAGTCCTGTTACTAGAAAGAACTCGCCCATATACTTACGGTATGACTTGTCAAAGATCTCAAGCGGCGACAAAACTTTGCCTTTGCTGAGAGCTGCCGGAAGTGTGATTATAGCTATCGTTGTTCCGACATTGATGTAGGGAACCCACAGAGTGAGTATCCATAAAATTAGACATCCCAGAATAGGGACAATGTTCTTAATCGCACTTTTAAATGCAAAAGAAGTGATCTCTCCAAACTTTAAACTTTTTTCCATTGCTATCTCCCTTTTCAAAAAATGAAAAACCTTTCACCTGCAAAATTAAATACTTGCTGCTGGTTTATTACAGAATAATACGATTAAACGGAATGTATTTCAATTTTTTTAATTTTTTTAATTCTTGCTGTAACTAATGACAACAGAGTTCAGTCATACAGCTAATAAAAGTGTGTGGTTCTATTAGACTTGAATGTCACAGGAGGATTTATGGGAAATCTGGGAATAAAAGATATCGGTGTTTATATTCCACCGACAAGGACGGATAACATAGAAAAACTGAAGAAGTTCGACTTCAAACCCACTTTTCTTGATGA
>CAZTKP010000077.1:0-12059 GCA_964614215.1 uncultured Spirochaetales bacterium
GGATCCGTTTTTGTAAGCAGCTCGGTGTTTTTCACAGATAACATCAGGAGTTTATTCACTTTTTCAATAAAATCCTGTTTCATCCAGGTTTCAATATCATTCTTTTTCCTTTCACTTTTATTATTTTGAGAAAGCCGGTATCTGTTATTCTGAAAATAATCCCAGTAAATATCTGCAAGAATAGATTGCAGAACATGCTTAAGAGGACCTTTAGCTCTGGAAATATTACTCTCAAATTCCGAGATGAGATCCTTTTCATAGTAAGATTCCTTAAGCTGTTTTATTAAAATCAGCGCTTTAAGCAGCTCCGGATCATTATTCTCAGCTTCAGATTTCTTCACCAGAAGATTCGCGATCTTCAGTGTAGTTTTAGGCTTATCTTTTTTCTGGCTGTCAATCACACATTCCCATAATTCCGAATAGCTCTTTTTTATATCGTCTTTATAGAGTTTCCCTGAAATAAGAATCGTTGAAAAAAGAATAAGAACGATATTTAACTTTGTTATTAACCTCATAGGGACATACTATAATTAAAATTCTAAGACTTCAATTTTAATTTTGCTTAAAAAATCAGATAAGTTTCCGAAAAATTAAATCAATCCTTCTTCAAATGCACATCAGTCTGCGGATAAGGGATAGATATTCCTTCTTCGTCAAATCTCTTTTTGATGGTTTCATTGAGATGGAAATAGACATCCCAGTAATCTGCTGTTTTAACCCATGGTCTCACAGCAAAATTAACGCTGGAATCAGCTAGTTCAAGGACTGCGACGGTCCAGGCTGGTTCTTTTAGGATCCTTTCGTCAGCTGCAAGGATTTCTTCAAGAACTTTTCTGACTTTATCAAGGTTATCTTCATATCCGACTCCTGCAACAATATCAACACGCCGCATATCGTTAACCGAATAGTTCGTGATGTTGTCTGATGTAATTTTCGAGTTGGGAACAATTATTTTCTTGTTGTCAGGAGTTTTCATTGTTGTGGAAAAGATCCCGATCTCTTCGACAGTTCCAGAAGTTCCGCCTGCATCGACATAATCACCGATCTTCAACGGCTTAAAAATGACCATGAGAACTCCGCTTGCAAAGTTTGAAAGCGATCCCTGAAGTGCAAGACCGACAGCAAGACCTGCCGCACCGATAACAGCAACAAAAGAAGCTGTCTGGATGCCCAACTCCCCTAACGCGGCGATCACAACAAAAGCGATAACAGCAACATAGGTTAAATTGGATACGAATGACACAAGCGTCTGGTCAACTCTGCTTTTTGTCATTACCTTGCTCATCACTTTCCTAATTATCAGGGCCACTATCCACCCCAGAAAAAGTATTGCCACAGCATAGAGAACTCTCGGCCAGTACGCATCTGCATATTCAAGAAGTTTTTGAATCATCTTTTCCATTTTTCACCTCATTTCGATGTTTTCGACATTTAAGAATATATATAAAGATTAAATTTGCAAAAAATAATGGAAACCACTAAAATTTTCCCGGATCTATTTTACGGAGAAAAAATGAATTTATTTGAACAACTTAACGAGCTGTCTCAAAGATCTGCCAATGAATTGATAGACAGTATCATAAAGGATCACTCTCAGTTTGCCGGAACAGTTTCTGAAAATCTGACGACTTTAAGATCTGAGATATCCGGGAAAAATGATGCCCGGGCAGTCCGTACACAGATGAAAAAAACATTCTGCCGGATAAAGGATCTGTGTAACACTGAACTTGAAAACGATAAAACCTTTGATCTTGACGGGGCGAACAGCAGTTTTGAATCACAGATAAAGGAACTTCTGGAAAAAAATGACAAGGAGATCGAGTCCCGGTTTTCTGTTGAAATCCTCAGATCTGAAGTTGGAAAGACACCCTTTTTTAAATTGTGGAAACCTTTTAAAATTTTCGGATCAAAGATCAGAAGTCCGAAAAAAATGACCTTTGAAACTTTCAGCTTTGTTGAATCTTTCTGGACACTGCCCTTTCTCAAAGACCTCTACGAAATAAGAGTTGACATCTATAAAAAGATCATTGGAAACCTGAATGATATCCATGAAAGGATGGAGAATTTTCAGGATATTTCAATGTTCTTTGACAGGTTTAACGAAGTCTTTTCAGAAATAAATAAAAACGACATGGAAACAACCATCAAAGAACTTGATGAAACCATTGAATTCATTAACAATATATCTAAATCGACTGCTGAACTGACGGCTGAAAAAGATGAAAAGATAAAGGCACTTTCCCGAAAGATCGAAGAAGATATCTCACAGAAAATCAAATATGCCGGAACAATGATCGTGCCTGAAAGCTCTTTTTCTCCTGAAGCAAACCTCAAAAAAAGGGAAAAGATCACGGAAAAATGTCTTTCTTCTTCATCAAGCTGGAAAAAATACTTCGATTTCTGTATTTCCTCCTGGCATAAAGATCTTGAGCTTTCAGAACTGCAGTTCAACACAGCACTGACCGGTCTTGAGATCACAAACATGATAAACAGCAGACATGAGGAAAAGATCGATCCTGCTCTCAACTCGATCAGAGACCTTGTCATAAAGAGTAAAGCCGAAATAGTTGAACTCAAAAAAGGTGAAGGCAGCGAACTTAAAAAAGCTATCATGCTTCAGAACAGATCTATCACCAAGACACTTCGGAGCGATCTTCTACCTAAGCTTCTTGAGTCAATAAGAAATACTAACTATAAAAATCTGACCGACCTTCTCCTTGACAAGATCTCCCAGTTTACAGACAACATAAAGGATTCTCACACAATTATTACAAAGCAGGACCTCAATTCTTTCTCCCCTCTCCCGCATACTGACAGAATTCCGACAAAAACACTCATAAAGAACAGAATAGAGCAGATAACTCACAAAAAAGCTGCAACTTTTCTGGAAAAGATCAAGACAGATCAGGAAAAACTGCTGAGAAGAATTAATGATATAGATACAATAATTAATTCCAATTTCGAAGCTTCCCTCAACATACTCCGTGAAAATGAAGGAGAACCGTTAAAATCCATAGAAGTTGCGGCAGAAGGTCTTGAAAGAACTGGGATCCTTGTTGAAGAGCTGTCTGTCGAATTTGAAAATATCAGGGCGTCAGCTACGGAATTCTGCATCGGGATCACTTCAGAAATGATCAATAAAACCGAGGACTTCTCTATTGATGAAAAAGTCCTTGTACTGAAAATGCAGCTTATGAGGGAGCAGACATTTAAAAAGATGAAAGCTTCTTTCTCCGCTACATTTAACATCATAAAACAGGGCTGGGATAAGGCTGTTACTGTCATCACAGAAACTTTTTCAAGATCAAAGAAACAGATCTCAAGTATAAGAAAGATAACAGGACTTTCTGCAGGAACTGATTCCGTAGGATTCGGCTTCACTCAGTATCTGAACAATTCTATTAAAAAGATCGAAAAACTGCCCTATGTCTATCAGAGACTTTTCAGGATGGAACCTCTTACCGGTGAAGATCTTTTTGCTGCCAGAAAGACTGAGCTCAACACTATTAAACAGGATTATCTTCTGTGGAAAGATGGTGCTGTCGCATCAATTGCACTTTTCGGTGAAAAAGGAAGCGGAAAGACAACACTTTTAAATATTGCCAGAAACTCTTTTCTTACTTCTTCCCAGACAATAAACATCGATCTGAGCGGAACTATCTCTAAAACCGACGAGCTTTTTGAGATACTTAAGAATGCTTTTAAGCTAGGAGATATAAACACTTTTGAAGAACTTGAGAATCAGCTTATATCAGACAGCACGAGGCGAGTCTGCATCGTTGAGAACATTGAGAATCTCTATCTTAGAACTGTTGATGGTTTTGAAGCGATCGAAAGGTTTCTTCTTCTCATATCAAAAACGCACAGCAATATTTTCTGGATAGTATCCTCAAGCCTCTATGCCTACCTCTATCTTGATTATGTGATCGAAATAAAAAAGCATTTTCAGAGATCTGTGCTTCTTGGACCTTTAAACGAGAGCGAGGTTGAAGATATTATTCTTGCAAGACATTTCTCAAGCGGATATTCTCTTGTCTTTAAAGAGACTCGATCACAAAAAAACAAAAAACAGCAAAAAGTGCGGAATGAGAAGGACCGTCAGGAAATTTTTAGAAAAGAATACTTCGCTGAACTTGCAAGGATCTCTGACGGAAACATTTATAACTCCATAATTCTCTGGCTTAATTCAATAATTCAAGTTGAAGACGAAAAGATCATCGTGGGCAGCAATATCGTTTCCGAATACGCTTTTATCTCCCAGCTTCCAAAAGAGACACTGTTCATTCTTGCCGCAACGATCCAGCATGATTCAATTACCGTCGATAATTTCATGATTATCTTCAGGAGCTCGCGGATAACTGCTGAAAAAACTCTTGAGAGACTGGCCACAAGCGGAATTCTTCAGAAAAACGGCGAAAGTTACAACATACATCCATTTCTGTTTAAATCTGTGACAAAGGTGCTTAAACAGAATAACATACTTTATTAGGTGAAAGATATGGCAGCACGCATTACAAAAATATTCTCAATCCTCATACTTTTGAGTTTTCTTACATTAAATGCCGTAGAAAAGACCGATCCTCCACCTGAAACTCCTGATTCAGGCAACACCGTTACTCAGATCGGCGAGACTTTAAGCAAGACAAAACCTGAAATAAAATGGGAAGTATCAACAGGAAAGATCATCTGGTCTGTACTCTTTTTCATGATCGGCCTGCTGTTGATCCGCTATGCAACAAAAATTCTTGAAGCAATAGCTGAGAGATGGAGCCGCTCAAGACTTTTTATTAAAAGGACCATTCCAATAATCCGGATCCTTGGTTGGACAACTGTTATCTACCTCATCATTGTTGGAGTTCTCGCTCCTCCTGTGGAAACCATCATTGCCGTAACCGCTTCAACTGGAATTGCCCTTGGATTTGCATCTCAGGATATTCTGAAAAACGTTTTCGGCGGAATTATGATCCTCTTTGACCATCCTTTTCAGATAGGAGACAAAATTACGGTTGGTCAGCATTATGGTGAAGTTGTTCAGATCGGCCTCAGATCAGTCAGAATCGTCACTCCCGATGATTCTCTCGTTTCAATTCCCAACAGCGAGATCGTCAACCAGTCAGTCAGCAATGCCAATTCAGGTGAGTTCAACTGTCAGGTCGTCTGCGACTTCTTTCTTCCGACAAATATTGATATTGAACAGATCAAGGAACTCGCCTACAGAGCAGTTGCAGTTTCCCGCTACGTCTATCTGAAAAAACCTGTCACCGTTCTTGTTAAAAATGAAATCCACGAAGGAAATACCGTACTTAAACTCAGAACAAAAGCCTACGTCCTCGACCTGAGATTCGAGTTTAAGTTCATGAGCGAGATCACCGAAACTTTCATCTCGGAACTAAATAAGAAAAACATTCCTGTCCTGAAAAATCCTAAAGTTTATAATGTGTGAAATTTGATTGAAATTACTTCATCTCAGATGGAGTGATTTTTTTTATTTACTATCTTTTTTCTTATCCAGTTGAATTACGGCATTTAACTTTTCCCTTTCAATTTCTGCAGCAAGCTCTTCTTCCGTTGGTAGATACAGCTTGTATTTTGTAGCAAATATGTGCTCATTCCCCTTCAATATCGAATATCTTGCAATATCATTATCCGTTTTTGAACACAACACAATACCCAGAGTTGGATGATCATCTTCGCCTATAATATTTTCATCAAACATTCTCACATACATGTCCATCTGACCGACATCCTGATGTGTTATTCTGCTTGTTTTCAGATCGATCAGCACAAAACATTTCAGAAAATAATTGTAAAACACCAGATCAATGTAGTAATTTCTGGCCTCCGTTCTAATTAACTTCTGCCTTTCAACAAATGCATATCCTTTACCAAGCTCAAGTATAAACTGCTGTAAATTGTCGATAATTGCTTTTTCGATCTGATTTTCCGTATATCCAAGATTTATTGGAAGATTTAAAAACTCAAGAACTGCCGGATTCTTAATAAATTCATATTTATCCTTTCCAAAACTTTTTGTTTTTTCCTTCATTTCTTCAATTACTGGTGCTTTAATTTGAGAAGCAAGTAATCTCTCATAATATTGAGTAGATATATTTCGCTCAAGTGTTCTGACGCTCCAAGTCTGATCTGCCGTTTCTTTAATATAATATTCACGGGCTCTCCTATTATCAATTTTCATTATTAAGACAATGTGAGACCAACTTAACTTCGAGAAAAGGAGTGATTCAGTGTCATTTTCTGATTTGGCAGACACTGTCTGCCGAATTTGTTTCCTAGGAAAAGTTAGATAAAACTGTCTAATATTTCTAAGATTTCTCTCTGAGAATCCTCTTCCGAACTCGTTTCTTAATTCAACTGACAATATTTTTATTATCTCCTTACCATACTCAGCTCTTTCTCTGCCTCGCTGTTCTTCCTTAACGATTCTCTTACCTATTAACCAATATGCTTGAACCATTGCGCTGTTTACTGCTGAATAAGCCTGTTCCCTTGCTTTTGACAGTATGTTTTTCACGTCATCAAAAAACTGTGTCTTTTTCTGTATCGTCATTTTGCCCCCGAGTTTAATCAAAATAAAACTGCATCCACCAGCTCTTATCCGAATTCTAATTTTTTTATGACAAACATCAAATTATCTTTTTATAAATACAAGGCGCTCAATGCATTGGTAACCTTCAAACCGTCAAGTGCACTTTACTGTTTTCGCCTAAATCCGTCGAGTAGACTTTACGCTTTAATTAGATTTAATCTTTTTTTATATGAACATCGGTCTGCGGGAACGGAATTTCGATGTGATTTTCCTTAAAAAGGTCCCAGATTTTAAAATAGATGTCGCTTTTTACGTTCATCATTCCGTTTTCGGGATCTGAGATCCAGCAGAAAAGTGTGAAATCAACTGAACTGTCGCCGAATCCTTTGAGATAACATGCGGGCGGTTTTTCTTTTAGCACTCTTTCGTTATTCTCAACAGCTTTGAGGATCAGTTCTTTAACAAGATTGAGATCTGAACTGTAGGAAACGCCGATATTAAGCGTAAGAAGGATATATCTGTCGGTATGTGTCCAGTTTATCACCCTTCCGGTGACGATATCTTCGTTTGGAATGAGGTACTCCGTTCCGTCCCAGGCCGTTACTGAAATATAGCGCGCCCCCATTTCGTTTACTGTTCCGAACTTTTCATCAAGCTGGATCATGTCTCCCGGTTTAATGGAGTTATCAAGCAGCAGAATAAATCCGCTGATAAGATTTGAAACGATCTTCTGAAGTCCGAAACCGATACCGACACCAACTGCACCACTAAACACAGCAAACGCCGTCAGATCGACACCCAGAGAACTCAACCCGAACATTACCGCAACAAAATAAAAAACAATGCTGAACACCTTTCCAAGCAGAACTCTCAGTGAAGGAGTGAGACTTTTTGTTTTCTTAAGCTTTCCCGTGACGCCGTCGGCAAGAAGTCCCGCGACCCACAGAAGTATCCCGAAAATAAAAAGACCTTTTATCACAAAATAGATGGAAACTCTCACATCACCGACCGTTGTCGAATAGGAATCAAGGAACTTAACAACATCCTTGTAAACATCGAATGTCTTCAAAGCTATGGCAATAGAAAGAGTATATGAAATGAACTTTGAAAGCAGTTTGTTATGAATGAGGTGTGAGACCAGATCAACAACGAGAAGTATTAAAGCAAGAACCGCTATAGATTTAACGAAATAGACTCTATAACCGATCAGGTGAGCACCTAGAACAATAATTGAAAGAAAAAGCGGAAAGAAAACACCTGTCAGGTGATCCATTAAAAGTTTGACCGGTATTGACATGAACTTCCATTTCTTTCTGATCTTTGTCGCAAATATAGCAAAGTATTTTCTAATGATAAAAGCTATCACAAAAGAAACTATCAGAGCAGCAACTATCAGTCCTATTTCGATCAGAGTTTTTACATTGAAAACATTTTCTGATATCCAGCCGTACAGATCGTTAAAGAACTTTGTTACTTTCGTTGTATTGAAATTCATTTTTTCTCCTTTTCTTTTCCGGGGTCAATGATCTCACAGGATTCCAGATCTCCGTAATTACAGGCTTTTTTATAATATCTCCGGGCTTTCGGTCCCGGTTTTTTTCTATCTCCCTGCCAGAACTTTCCAAGCTGATAACAACCGACGGGATTTTTCATCTTACAGGCTCTAAGAAGGTATCTTGAAGCTTTTTTTCTGTTAACATCCACATGTTTTCCGTTGAGGTAGTAAAGCCCTGTTTTTAAGCAGTCTTCCGAATTCCGTCTCCTATCGCAGTTCTCCTTTGCCATAAGCGCTCTGTCAACAGCCCGGTAGTTATTGACCATCTCATCTCTTTTTTCTTCCTTTTCAATTCCCGAAGAAAAAATGTTCACACCAACTATCAGTAAAACAATGGTTGCAACAACACCTATGATTATCAGCAGCTGTTTCTGAGTTTTATCCATCGGTAACCTCAAAAAGAATTAACTGTCTGGAAGTATATCAGGATAGAGAATAAATTCAATTTGAAAGACTTCATTTTCTATGATAAGATGACTGGTCTTAACAAAGAGGTGACACTTTGATTTTCCGTATCTTTACAGTTTTCACTATCATTTTTCTGCTTTCAGGATGTAAGCCTGAAGACGGCTGGTGTGAGCTTGAGAAATACTCAGGCAGTGAAGATTTTGAATGTTCTCAGATGGATAGCGACTTTTCATGCACAGGTCAGTCGATCCTTGAAAGTTTCACAGACCGTACCTTCCACTACCGTAAAACTGAAGTTTCTGACGGAAGTGCCTTTGAAACTGTAATGGAAAGACCGCAGTACATTCCTGAAACACTGACTTTCATTTCCATGGATTCATGTTTCCTGGCTCCATCCATCGGCGGAATCGATTGCAAAAGCTGGACTGAATTTGAATTCAGCACCCAGGAAAACTTTACGGTCACAGCTTCTTCAAGGTTAGATGACAAAACAGTTTCGGCCTGTAATCCCAGGTATATCGAAGTTGAGCTTGAAGAGCAGACACTATCGGGAATTAAGCTGAATTCCGAGTTTTATCTGAACGATACCGTCATAAAAAACGGGTCGGAAATTAAGGTCAGGCACTACTTCATTTCTGAAGATCTGTAAGCTTGTTCTTCTTGCTAAAAAATCACAAATAAGTTAAAATATGGGCCGTAACAACGTATTTTTCGGAGGGGTTTCCATGAAAAAGTTATTATTTCTCGCACTTGTCTCGATTCTTTTTTTTGTTTCATGCTCAGATAACCAGAAAGAAGTAACAGAAGAAGATGAAGTTGTAAAAAAACTTATAACCGCTACTGCCGGAGGAACTGTCACAGCAGATGACGGTCAGGTATCAATTGAAATTCCCGCCGGAGCACTTGCAGAAGATACTGAGATCACAGTTGAGAAAAAGAACCCGTCTCCTTATCCGGATGAAGAGTATCTTGGAAGTAACATCTATGATTTCGGACCTTCCGGGCTGCAGTTCCTTAAACCTGCAACTCTTACAATAAAGACAACGACCGGAAAAACGGCTGGGCAAACTATAACTATCGCTGTTTTTAAGACCGATAAATGGGTTTATGAAGGCAGCGGATATGAAGCTTCCGGTGATCCTATCATGTCAGGCGATCCTATCATGTCAGGTGATCCCATAATGTCAGGAGATCCGATCATGGCTGAAGTCGGACACTTTTCTGAATTTGCAGTTATGGTGTTTGATGTTGAAAAAGAAGACGACGGATCAATAGTGTCAGACAATGAAGTTGAAGACAATGAAGTTGAAGACCGAGAAGGAACCGACACAGAAATGCCTGATTCGGCAACAGATGAAAGTGTGATAACTGACGGAGAAATAGAGACAGATGCAGATACAGAGATGCCTGATGAGGATTCTGCCGTAAAAAATCCTGACGATCTTCTCGGTGAATGGGATTATTCTGAAACTGTGTCACATATCTCGATAATGAAAGACGAACAGGAAGGTGGCTATATTCTTGATATAAGTCTGAACAACTATGCTGAATTCTATATGGCACATGGAGCAGAGAACAGCTTCGAAGGATACACCTTCACTGGAGAGTTCAGCATCTGGGTCGAAGATGTGGAACAAACCGGAAACATGACCGCTGTTTTCACACTGAACCAGGACGGCACACTTGATGCCGAACTTTCAGGTGATGATCCTCTCGGGACAAGATCGCTTACAGGTGGAACACGCCCTGAACCGATTTGCGGAGACTACATGGTTAACAGTGAGGAAGAAGTCTGTGACGGTGACTATAAAAATTGTGCAGAGCTTCCGGACGAGAGTTTTACTGAGGGAATGGCAACATGTTTAGGCGACTGCTCAGGATACGATACAACTAACTGTATGTAAGAAATGAAAACAATAGTAATTCTTTTTTCCATTCTACTTTTACAGCTTGATCTGTTCTCAGATGAGAACGCATCTCGGACTCTGGCCGCTGCCGTTGCGGCGGGAAATTCAAAAGCTGCCGAGGAAGCCTTAAAGAATGGTGCGGACCCCAACTATGTGGACGAGGACTGGCCGCTTTTCATCACCGCTGTAACATCTAACGATGCAGAGACGACAAAACAGTTCATCAGATATTCTGTAAACACGGAAATTACAGGTCCTGATCAGAAAACCGCCCTGATGCATGCTCTTTCAATGAGACACGAGAAGATCGTCAATATGCTTCTTGCAGCCGGAGCGAACCTTAAAGCTGAAGACGGCGAGGGAAAAACTATCTTTATGTATGCAGCTGAAAATGATTTTGACAAACTGCTTCAAAGCATGCTTGACAAAGGTTTTGATAGGAACAAACGGTCTATGAAAGGTAAAACGGCTCTTGATTACGCGATCAAGGCCCGTGTCAAAAAAACATTCCGCATACTTTCACGTCTTGAGACCATGCCCAGAGACTTCATTGAGGCTGTGGAAAAGGGAAATTCCAAAAAGGTGAAAGAGCTGTTAAGGGAAGGTGCACGACCTGAAATGAAAGATCCCAACGGGAAACCCGCCGTTCTTACAGCAATAGAGAAAGGTCATGATACGATCATCAGTCTTTTTCTTAAGAACGGACTTGATCCGGACATTAAACTTTTTAAGAATAAGAAACTGACACTCTTTGTATATTCTATGCATAACGCAAAGTACAAGTGTGCACTAGAGATCCTTAAAGCAGGTGGCTCAGCTGATTTCAACCATCGATACAAAGGAGGCAAAACTGCTCTTATGCTTGCTATCGAGAACGGTAATGCCGCACTTATAAGCCTTCTTGTAACGAAGAACTTCGATCCTGACCGCACCGATCAGTTCGGTAATACGGCACTCATGTATGCCGCAGAAAGGAATCTGTACTCTGTTGCCGACAAACTTCTTGAAAAAGGCTGTGACCCTACGATCAGACAAGTCGATGGAAAGACCGCCGCTGAAATTGCCGACAAAAAAGGTAATATCAGAATGAAAAAACTTCTGGAAAAAGCTGAAAAGAAATTCCTTTAGGATTTTAAACCTTTTCTCAGTCTTACAATGAAAAAGAAAACACTTCCCTGCCCTTCAATACTGTTGCAGACTATCTTTCCGCCCATCGCTTCAATAATCCTTTTTGATATTGCAAGGCCCAGACCTGTTCCCTTGAATTTTTTAGATGTCGAGCTGTCAACCTGATAAAATCTGTCAAAGACACGAACTATCTTATCCTGCGGGATACCTATTCCGGTGTCTGTTACAGCAACTTTCATTTCAACGCAACTATCATTCTCCGACAGTATGTCAACATCCAGAGAGATCATACCTTCAGCAGTAAATTTCTGGGCATTTCCAAGAAGGTTGCTTACCACCTGATAGAGTCTTTTCTGATCACAGGTGATTATAAGATCTTTAGAACCGTTAAAGCTATACCTGTATTCAATTTCTTTCTTACCGACAGCCTGAAAACTGTTAAAAACGGACTCAAAAAAATCATGAAGTTCAACTTCCTCAAGTTTCAGTGTTATAACTCTCTGGTCCATTGTTG
>CAZTKP010000078.1:0-12022 GCA_964614215.1 uncultured Spirochaetales bacterium
ATTACCCAACTGATTACCCAACTGATTACCCAACTGATTACCCAACTCTTCAGGTACAATATTTTTAAATATTTCAACAGCAAAGCCACCGAACCGCTCTTCAAAAACTGGACGAGGAAAATCATATTTATCACAAGCTTCAGTAATTTTCTCCACTCCGCGACCCCAGGAATCTATGTATCCAGCTTTGTAGCATATATCCGCAATCAGCGGATTGCGGGGAAAAGACTCGTGAGTCTGAAAAAGTTTTTCGATTGTTAATTCAGCAGGCAAAGCTCCTGCGTTCCACATTGAAATTCTGTCGTCCATCACTTTCAACTGAGTCATGCTACCCATGTAATTTCGATGCACCAGTGCATTGAGCAACATCTCTCGCAGAGCCGGAACAGGATATTCCAGTTCCTCAATTCTGCGAAGTCCCTCAAAACGAACCGGTTTTATTAGAAACTTCTTTTCAAGTTGCTCCATCACATCACGGAGCATTTGGAATAAATTACCTTCACAGACTTCCTGAAAACGCATATCAACAACGCTTTCACCAAAACGACCTATTTTGACAAAAAGGTTAGGAAAAAATTCTCCAGGGTCTTTTCCAAACAAAACCAAAGCTGCATTTGTCAAGCCATCCCGTGTAAATAGACGCAGTTTTTTTAGCAATTCCTCTGTTGAAAGATCTGAAGTGTCCGGCAAACGACCTGCAGTAACTGCCTCTTTTTTAAAAAGATCTACCGTTTTTTCATCTATATCATCAAGTGTTGCTTTATTCTGGATCATACGATCCCATGTCATTCCCATTTTCTTCAAAAGAAAATCATTCAGTGCAACCCCTTTCAACTCCTGTTTCACACTTCCCGAACGCCAGTAATAGGAACCTCGCAAAGAAATTGGAACCGTTGAAGGCTTAACAACAATTTCCAGAAATTCTTTACCGTCATTTTCAAGCAGATTTATATCAGGCATCAATCCCAGAAGATCACGAATCTTGTTCGGCAGATCTTCCAGAAGTTTTTTTGCATTTTTCAATCCTACAGATTTACCCGAATCATTCTTTCCAATATAGATCTTTCCACCCTGAGCGTTAGCAAAACCGCAAATCCATTTCAGATATTCGTCGTGCCAACTCTCTTTCCATTCTATGTTCTGAGATTCTCTGATCATTCATACCACCTGTTAATCACCAAACTTAACTCTCCATTCCCCTGTCAGCAATTTCTGCATGAGTCCTTTTTTCTGGGTTTTATATTGTTCTGATAGTTTTTTCAGGAGGTTTATTTCATCTTGGATGCTTTTTACACGATAACCAACTGAAATTATCATGTCGAGGTTGTAAAAATCCATCAAACGCTTAACATTCCGAGTTCCTTCCTTTCGAACTGTCAAGTATTTCTTGACGGTTGCCTCAGAGGTTAACTCCCCTTCTTCATAGATATTTTGAATATGCAGACTTACATTCTGCTTAGTTGTCTGAAAAAGGTCTGCCATCATCTGCTGTGTCAACCATAAATTTTCATCTTCCAGACGGACCTCTATCTTTATCTGCCCATCATCGGTTTTATAAATGATCAACTCATTTTCCAGATTGTTTATCATCTTTCGATCTCCTTCAACTTCTCAACAAGGCCAACTCTGAGAATCATAATTAATATTTCAAATTTGACAATTTTTAACCGAATCAAAAATACGAATCTTTTTGTATTATCCGTCGAACTGCTTTTTCGCGATAGTGCGTTTTACTTCCTTTTCGATCTCTTCACGTTTTTCCACGAAGATATCGTAAATTTCCTTATCGATCTTTCCTGCCTTGACATCGAATTCAATTATTGAAAGGGCTTTTTCGGCCGGCATCGCCTTTTTATAGGGACGGTCCTTTGCGGTCAGCGCATCATAGATATCAACTATCATCATGACCCTTTCGGTCACACCGAGTTTAGCGGCATCCTTTCCGCAGGGATAACCGGTCCCGTCAAGTTTTTCATGGTGAGACGAGGCAATTCTCGGAACATCTCTGAGTTCATACGGCCAGTCCATTGCACTGAGCAGTTCATAACTGTATTTAACATGACGTTCCATATCCGCCCGCTCATCAGGATCAAGCGTTCCTTTTACTATTTTCAGATGTTTCGCCTCTTCTTCCAGAAGTAACGGGATCTCTTCGCCATCAATATTAAAAACTATCTTTTCTGCTTTGAGCACCAGTTCTTTCTCTTCATCACTATGCGGTCTGGGAATGTTGAGTTCGTCAATCTTTTCAAGCAGTTGTTTCACAACATTAAGGTTCGGACCATCCTTGGCTACAGCAATAATATACTTAAAACGCCACTTCATTGTTTCAACAATTTCGGGATAGAGCCTGGACTGTTTCATCAGTATCTTCTCTCTGACACCGACCTTTCCGAAATCATGAAGAAGTGCAGCAATTTCAGCTGTTCTGTACGTAGACCTGTCAAAGGTGTAACGATCTTTGAAATCATTATGTTTTGAAAGTTTTTTCAGCAAGGCGACAGTGTATGCGGCAACTCTGAGACTGTGACCTTTTGTCGCGGGGTCCCTCTGTTCAATAGCCTTGACAGACGAAACTATCATATTGTTGAGCAGTGTTTCTGTCTCGACAAGAAGGTTGTTGTTCTGAACAGAAACTGCCGCAAGAGTGGAGAGACTTTTCAGAACCATTTCATCGAATTTTCCAAAAGGGACCGGGTCTTTTTCTGTCTCTTTTTTCTTATTTATCAGCTGAACAGCACCGACAATATCTCCATCTGCCGTTTTCATAGGAACAGTTATTATGGAAACTGTCCTGTAGTTCATTTTTTTATCTATGGCATCGTTGAAATGATACTTCGCATTTTTAGGAATGTTGTATGCATCACCGATATTGAGAACTTTGCCCGTGTAACAGACATAACCCACAAGACTTTCACGGTTAAAGGGAACTTCTTTTTTCTCAATGAGCTTTGAATCAAAAAGACTGTTCTGGGACGAAACGAAGAATATCTTCTGTTTATCTTCACTCATCAGGTAAAGAGTTCCGGCCTCAGCTCCTGTTGACTTTCTCAGGTATGTGAGGATCGAGTTATAGAGACTTCCCGGATCCTTTTCAACTGTAAGGCTGATACCGATCTGAAGATTGTCAATGATCCTGTTGTAGTAATCAAGGTTCAGTTTAAGAAGAGTAACTATCGAAAGCACTGAAAACGGTGTAATTTTTTCTCCGTTGATCCTGAAGATCGAATGGCTTATCTGTTCAAAAACATCGTCGAAACAGACGATTACTGTAAATGCACTCTTTTTTACAGGCTCCAGAGTGGGTTTGTAATCCCATTCGTAGATAAACAGAATGAATTGCCCTTCCACTTTGCTGACGATCTTCTTCAGTTCTCCCGGATCATCATAGACAACTACTCTGCAATCGGGGATCTCACTTATTTTCAGATATGACGGAAGGATCACAACATCTTTCAATCTACTCTCCTTTTAAAAATGAAATAACATCAAAAATCTGCTCTGATATAATCATTTCCTTTCTGTTGAAAGCACTTAGATTATTCAACAAAACATTCTTTTTCTCAAGAAAAAACAGAATTTCGTAAATTTCATCAGCGGTTACAGTTTCAAATTCCTTAAGGACAGCAGGGTGAATCTTTTTTACGAGTGACGAATAGGAGTTCTCCTTCTTCAGCTCCTGTTCAGAGAGAATCGAAAAAACCTTTCCAAGAACCATGAAACGTTGAAGAAAAAATTTGCCGGCAAGGTCTCTGAACCAGTCGGGGGTTTTGTCATCGATGAGCACTTCCGGTCTGGGGGAGGCACTATTAAAACCCATGATGACCGTTTCAAGATAATCACAGACGAACAGAGATGAGGATCGATCCTTGATCGTTTCACAGAAAAACGGAGCAAAGGCAAAGGCAATTGAGTTTTTGTAGTAAGAGAACTCGGCAACCGCCTTTTTATCCAGAGAATACCTATCCTTTTCATCTCCCGTCCGAACAACGTCTCCTTTTTTTATCAACTTTATCAACAGCTTAGACACATTTATCTCAACCCTTTCAAAAGAGCGGGCAACCTTGATATATTTAAGGCTATCAAGCTTTAAAGCGCAGTACTTCATCCTTTCAGCAAGTTCCTTGCGGCTGAGATCGTTAAAACTTAGGAACATCGTTGAAAAAAGAGATGAAAAAGAGATAACGGTGGCCTTTTCCTGAGCTTCGGCAACACGCAGGGCTGTTTCAAGCGTGTATTTACTGCTCAGATAAACAGGTCTTGCAAACCGGATATAGGCGGGCCCGTAGTTTACATGCATTATCTTCTTGAATCTTCTGTAAAAATTCTTCTTTTCAGGAACCTTCTCTCCTTTACGTTCAGTCTGATATTCCTCTATTTCCTTGAGTTTTTCATAAGTTATCGAAACGGGGACCACGTAGAGCTTTTTCCCTGTCTCCTTACCGATCTGTGACAGCATTTTCAGCATTCCTGTTCTCGGAGATCTGACCGTTCCGCTTCTTGAACGCCCACCCTCAATAAAGAACTCGATGTTGTATCCCGCCTTGACAACATTTTTAAGATAGCTCTTAAAAACTTTCTGATAAAAACGGTCATCTTTCATCTTTCTGCGGATAAAAAAAGCTCCCATTCTTCTAAGTATCGGTGCAAGCGGGAAAAAGTTCAGATTGTCTCCTGCAGCAACAAGAGGAACAGTAACTTTCTGCCAGTAGAGAATATAGTTCAGGATAAGATAATCGAAGTAGCTTCTGTGAGTGGGAACCAGCAGAATGTTCGTATCGGGAGTTGCACACAGTTTTCTCAGGTAGTCGACTTCCTCCTGATCAAAATAAAACTGTGTAAAAAGAGACTTCAGCAACTTTCCGGTAAGATTGGTGTAGACCTCTGCTTTCACCGAGCTGTACCTAGTCGCCATTTTCCCAATTATTTTAAGAGCTTTTCTCCTTTCCTTCGGTGTTCTCAGACTCAGTTCCAGAAGGCTGTCGTTCTTAAGATCAAGCCAGCTTTTCAAAGAAGCCCCCACAACGTTCTTTCTGCTGTCCTCCATGGTTTTATAGAGTTTTTTAACAAAACTCTTCTTGGCCTTAAAAACTGTGCTTTTTACCGGATAACCTATTCTCAGCGTCAGCTTTCTACGCTTAATTATCAGCATCAGGACTTCCCAGAATGTAGACCACAGGTTGTACTGTCCGACAAAAGGCTGCATCCACTTCCAGCGGCTTTTTTCACCCAACTCCTTGTTCCACATGGTAATAACAGGAACGATCTTTATTTCTCTGCCGCTCAGTTTTTCATGGATATGGGAAAAACAAGGGTTGTCTATAAGTTCCTCGGGACTGTCAACAGGGAGATAGACGCATTTTACAGGATTTTTCAGCAGCATACTGCTCTTGAGTATCATCGTAAAAGTTGAGACCAGATGCTTCAACGGTCTGAAAAAGACATTTTTTGAACCAAAAGAATGTGTCGGAAGTTCGTAACCTCTTTCTATCAGCAGTCCACCGAAAAGAAACTGCTCGATCCTGCTTTTTCTACCTGAAAGATAGATCGTGATAACTCCTTTTTCCGTTTCTTCAAGAGAGGCGGGTTCCGGAATTTCAAGGTTCGCTTTTTTTATCAGATAACTATAGAACTTCCTGTGCAGAATATTGGCAAACTTCTTTGAGAACTTTCTGAAAAAGAAGTAGCGCTCAACGTTCATTTCTACATTTCATCCAGAATAAGTGGCTGAATTTCTTTAGATTCTCCTATCATCACAGCTTCTTTGAGATACTCATCGGCATTGACAAGCTTTGCTTCATCGTTGTAGTGAATAGTGTAGAGGATCTCTCCCTTTTCCACCCTTTCGCCAACTTTTTTATTGAGAACAAATCCAACTCCCGGATCTATATCATCCTCTTTTCTCAACCTGCCTCCGCCTAACTGAACAAGTGCTTTACCGAAACGGAGTGCATCAATGGAACTAATATATCCGCTCTCATTTGAAATGATCTGCTTTCTGTGCCCTGAGCCGGGAAGAAGAGAAGCGTTGTCGATGGAACGCGGATCTCCGCCCTGCATTTCAACTGTTCTCTTAAACTTCTCTATCGCCTTTCCGCTTTTTAGAACTTCAATCGCCTTTTTCTCAGCTTCTTCAACACTTTCAGCCATATTGAAAGATACCATAAGCCTTGCAGCCATCCTCACTGTAAGTTCAGTAACCTGCGGAACATAGATACCTTTCATCACGCTTATCGATTCAATAATTTCAAGCGAATTTCCGACAGTATAACCGAGAGGCTCGTTCATATTTGTAAAGAGAATATCCACCTTTTTTGAAAATCTTTCACCGATCGCCTTCATCGTTTCAGCAAGATCTTTCGCATTTTCAAAAGTTTTCATAAAAGCACCGTTTCCGACTTTAATATCAAGAATAAGTCCCTGAATTCCTTCGGCAAGTTTCTTGCTCATTATTGAAGACGCGATTAGCGGAATTGATTCGACTGTTGCTGTTACATCACGGAGTGCATAGAGTTTTTTATCAAGCGGTGCAATGCTGGGTGTCTGACCGATAAGCGAAATTCCTATCTCTCTCACCATCTGACAGAACTTCTCATTTCCGATGTTTACGGAAAAACCGGGAATTGATTCAAGTTTGTCAAGTGTCCCGCCCGTATGTCCAAGACCGCGTCCGGAGATCATCGGTACTGAAAAACCAAGTTCAGCCAGAAGCGGAGCGAGAGGAATAGATATCTTGTCACCGACACCACCGGTAGAATGTTTGTCAACAACAGGGCCTTCGATATCTGAAAAATCAAGAACTTCACCGCTGTAAAGCATTTTTTCGGCCCAGACTTTAAGTTCAGTGTCATTCATTTTATTAAAAAAGATCGCCATGAGCATAGCGGACATCTGATAATCTGAGAGAGAACCGTCAAGATAGCTGTCAAGGAAGTAGTTGATATCACTCTGCGAAAGCTCTTTTCCATCCCTTTTATCAGAAATTATATCGTAAAAAAGTCTCATTCGCCTACCTCCGCTTTCTGTTCCTGAAGAGCCTTGATCTCCTTTTCCTTTTTCCAGACCTTGAACATGAAAAGCACAGGGCCGACAACAAGCCCGAGCATCATGAAACCTGAATCAAAACGGGTGAATATCCACCATTTTTCCGTTACAAGAGCAACGGCTGCCCAGAAGAAAATATCAACTTCGTTAAAATAGAGAATTGAGAAAAAAGCTTTTCCGAGCCATTTTATCCAGTCTGTAAAACTTCTTTTGGGCGGCGGAGTCCATTCAAAACCTTTTTCTTTCTGTCTGATGTATGTATCCATCTCGTTTTTATAGTACTTTTCGGATACTGAAAGTCCCAGAAGAACTTTCTCGCTCACCCATTTTGAATAACTTGTCACAAAGGCTCCACTTACACCGAGCAGAGGAATAACAAGGTCAAGAATATCGTTCGTAAAGTGATACCCGCGATAACCCATCGCCCAGAAAAGAAGGACAAGCATCACAGAATCGGTCGATTTATCCAGATAGTATCCGAATTCAGTACAGGTGTTTCTGAATCTTGCAACCGTTCCGTCCATATTATCCAGGATCAGCCCTAGGTTTACAAGGATAGCACCGATCACTCCTCCCTGATACGACATGTCAAACGTGATGAACAGTATTCCCGCAAACTTTGTGAGAATGCTTGCTACGGTTATTCTGTTTGGGGTGACCCACTTTTTCTCAACAATAGGAAGAAGAAAAAGAATTGTCAGCGGTCTCGCACAGACCATGGCCCAGAAATCCTGTGACTGAAAGTTCCTCAGTCTCATCCATCTATCTCTTAAGTTCATTACTATCTCCGCGAAAATTAAAAACAATATATTTTAAGTGGAGTATTGTGAAAGTCAAAAAAGGTGCTTTTTACACAGAAAGAGAACCAGAACTTACACTTTTTCGTGGGAATAATTGTGATTATCTACATTTTTTCATGGGAATAATTGCAATTTTCTACACTTTTTCGTGGGAATAATTGTAATTTTTAAGTTTTCAGGTACTATTTACAAGACAGACAACTTCTTATCAGGAGATCGTTATGTATAGAAAATTTTCCAAAAAACTTAAAAAATGGAAGGATCAGAAAACCAGAAAACCAATGGTCGTTGAAGGTGCAAGACAGGTTGGAAAAACTTTCTGTCTTGAGCAGTTCGGCACAAATGAATTTCCTGATCATCATATTTTTGACTTTATGGAAAATCCCTCATTAAAAGACTCTTTTAAAAAAGACCTCAACCCAGACAGAATTATCAGAGATCTGAGTCTGATAGCGGGAAAAGATATCAACCCTGAAAAAGAACTTGTTATTTTTGATGAGATTCAGGAATGTCCTGAAGCTTTGACATCACTAAAGTATTTCTGTCAGAAAAAGCCTGAAGCTTTTATCGCGGCATCAGGCTCTCTTCTTGGACTGAGTCTCAGCAACAATTCCTTCCCTGTAGGAAAAATTGAGCGGGAATTCTTAAATCCAATGGATTTTGACGAATTTCTTATTGCCTGCAAAGAAGAAAAGCTTGCTACTTTTCTCAAAACAATTTCTCAGGATGAAACCATTTCAGCTGCAATTCATCAGAAAGTATGGGAATACTACAAATTTTTTATGATAACCGGTGGACTTCCCGAAGTTGTTAAGAACTTTGTCCTTAAAAAAGACAGTATAAACGAAGCATTCACTGCTGTACGCAACATTCAGAAAAACATCATCAAAGACTATATTGACGATATCTCCAAACACTCAGGAAAAATAAAATCCCTTAAAATAAAAGCCGTTTTCAACAATATCCCTATTCAACTAGCAAAAGAAACCAACGGAATTAAAAAATTTGTTTTTAAGGATGTACTTTCTGAAAACTCCAGATATTCAAATCTGGAAGCTCCAATTGAATGGCTCGTTAAGGCTGGACTTGTTGTTAAAGTTCCTATTCTGAAAAAGATTGAAATACCTTTACTGGCAATGTCCGATGAAAAAAAATTCAAGCTCTACCTTTTTGACTGCGGTATTCTGGGATGCATGCTTGATCTTTCTCCTGAAATCATTTTTACACAGGATTATGGATCTTATAAAGGGTACTTCGCGGAAAACATTGTCCTTCAGGAACTAGTCAAAACCTTTGACAGCAAACAGATCTATTCGTGGCATAGCAACAGCTCTGAAATTGAATTTGTTTTTGAGCATAAAGGCCAGATCATCCCAGTTGAAGTAAAATCAGGAATAAACACCAAAGCAAAAAGTCTAAAACATTTTATTGATAAGTATTCGATAAAGAACGCTTTCCTTTTTAGCGGACAGGATGCACAGAACTATAAAGGTGTCGTTAAGAAACTTCCACTTTATCTGGCTCCTGAACTTGAATCTTTTATTGAAAAAAAGCCTTAGGCCATTTCTTTTCTGAATTTTATGATATCTGAGATTCCTGTGTAGGTTCTGTATCCGGTTGATTCTTCAACGACAAGGGCGGGAACTGAACGGATACCGTATTTTCTTGTTGTTTCGATGTTCTCTTCCGCATCAACGAGTTCGAATTTCACCAGACCTTCTATCTCGTTTTTTGCTCTGGGACAGTTCGGACAGTGTTTGGTTGTGAAAAGCATGACCCTGTTGGAAGAAAACCTTATTTCAGGATCAATTCCGCCGCTAAACCCTGGAGCAACAAAGGATTCCTGTGAAACTGACATTCTATCGGGAGCTGCTTCTGTCTGCTCTTTCGGAGTCATTGAAAAAAGTGATTCCTGAGTATTTCTCTGAGGTGTTTCCTGCTTTGGAACCGTTTTGAAAACAGGGTTATGTGAATCAGCAGCTCTTTCCATCTTCACATTATCGCCACCATTTTTCACAACATACTCTTTTCTGTTCTCAAACTCCTGTTTCTTTCCGTCATTCCAGTGCTCAACAGGCCTGTAATACCCTGTAATTCTTGAATAAACCTCAACTTTTCCGCCGCAATCCGGACAGCTCTCCAGCTCACCTGAGAAGTATCCGCACTTGTTACAGATGGAGTATGTCGGTGAAAGTGTGAAGTATGGAAGTCTGTAAGTGTATGCAACCTTCTTAACAAGTGTTGCCGCAGCTCTCCAGTCAGGAAGCTTTTCGCCGAGGAAGGTATGGAAAACTGTACCGCCGGTGAATCTTGTCTGGAGATTATCCTGAATTTCAAGAGCCTCGAAAGGATCGTTGGTGAAATCAACAGGAAGATGACAGCTGTTTGTATAGAAAGGTGTTTCATCTCCTTTTGCCGCTGTTGCGATCTCAGGAAAACGCTCAACATCCATCTTTGCAAGTCTGTATGTAGTGGATTCTGCAGGAGTTGCCTCAAGGTTGTAGAGACTTCCTGTCTCTTCCTGATACTTTTTCAGCTCTTCTCTCATGTAGTCAAGAACCTCTTCGCTGAACGCAATTCCCTTCTCGGATGCGATGTTGTCCTTAACCCACTCGGCATTAAGACACATTTCGTTCATACCGATAAGACCGATAGTTGAAAAGTGTGCGTTGAAATTGCCGAGATATTTCTTTGTATAGGGATAAAAAGACTGATCAAGAAGTTTTGTGCAGACATTTCTCTTTATCTCAAGACTTCTTTTTGCAGTATTCATCAGATAGCTCAGTCTCTTGTAGAAATCTTCCTTAGTTTTTGCGTTGTGGGCGATTCTCGGAAGGTTGATGGTGACAACGCCGACACTTCCTGTTTTTTCTCCGCTGCCGAAGAGTCCGCCTGTCTTTTTAAGAAGCTCTCTCTTATCCAGCTGGAGACGGCAGCACATACTTCTTACGTCACCCGGCTCCATGTCACTGTTAATGAAATTCTGGAAGTAAGGAGTTCCGTATTTTGCAGTCATTTCAAAAAGAAGCTGGGCATTTTCACTTTCCCAGTCAAAATCACTAGTTATGTTGTATGTCGGGATAGGATACTGGAATCCGCGGCCTTCTGCGTCGCCCTGGATCATGATCTCGATGAAAGCCTTGTTGATCATGTCCATTTCCTTCTGGCAGTCACCGTATGTGAAGTCCTGTTCTTTTCCCCCTACAATTGCAGGAAGGTTCTTAAGGTCGTCCGGACATACCCAGTCAAGAGTGATGTTGCTGAAAGGAGACTGTGTTCCCCATCTTGAAGGAATGTTCACACCGAAAACAAATGCCTGAATAGCCTGCTTAACGCCTCTGTAATCAAGCTCGTCAGTTCTTACAAAAGGAGCGAGATAGGTATCAAAACTTGAGAATGCCTGAGCGCCTGCCCACTCGTTCTGCATAATTCCCAGAAAGTTGACCATCTGGTTTGCAATTGTGTAGAGGTGGCTTGCCGGTGCTGATGTGATCTTGCCTGTAACTCCGCCCAGACCAATCTCAATAAGCTGTTTGAGCGACCAGCCTGCGCAGTAAGCTGTGAGCATTGAAAGGTCGTGGATGTGAAAGTCGCCGTTCTTGTGAAGTTTTGCGATCTCTTCGTCATAAACTTCGCTCAGCCAGTAGTTAGCTGTAACTGCACCGCTGTTGTGAAGGATCAGTCCGCCGACACTGTATGTGACCGTTGAATTTTCCTTAACTCTCCAATCCTCGTTCTTCACGTAGCTATTTATAATGTTTTTATAGTCAACAAGAGTATTCTTCATTGTACGAAGTTTTTCTCTCTGTTTCCTGTAAAGGATGTAAGCCTTGGCTACATCGGTGTATCCTGACTGCTCAAGAGTGCCTTCGACACTGTCCTGAACATCCTCGATGTAGATACTTCCATCTTTGATCTTTGATTGAAAATTTGCAGTGACCCTAAGCACGAGAACATCCAGAATGTCATCGTTGTAGATCATCTCTGTAGCTTCAAATGCCTTCCTTAATGCCTCCTTGATCCTGTTCAGATCAAAATCTGCGAACGAACCGTCTCTTTTCCTCAGTTTAAACATCGCCTTATCCCCAACGTCTTGTTAAATTGCACGATGGACAGATTACACTACTGATAGTGCCCTGTCAATAAAATTCCACAACATATTGTGTTTTTTTTCTAAG
>CAZTKP010000079.1:0-8013 GCA_964614215.1 uncultured Spirochaetales bacterium
GTGGGTGTTATTGCGGCAAATGCTATCGGCATGATCGAGCCTGATTATTTTACAGACCATATTGCTGCAAACATCAAAGCTTTAAGAAAAGAGATAAAAAAGACCAAAGATAGAAACGACGGACTTGTCGGTGTTAACCTTATGGTTGCTGTTGACTGTTTTAACGAGCTTCTTCACACCGCAATTGAAGAAAAGGTCGATGTTCTTTTTCTAGGTGCGGGACTTCCCATAAAAAATATTCCAGTTGAAAAACTGAGAGCCAACGGTGTGTCCTTAGTGCCCATCGTAAGTTCTGCAAGAGCTGCAAATCTTATCTTCAGATCATGGGAAAAAATGTACAACGATATTCCTGACGGAGTTGTTGTCGAAGGACCGAAGGCAGGCGGACATCTCGGTTTTAAATACGATCAGATCGATGACCCGAATCTTGCTCTTGAAAAGGTAATTCCTGAAGTTGTTGAAGTTATGACAGAGTTTGGAACTAAGAGAAACAAAAAGCTTCCGGTAATTGCTGCCGGCGGAATTTTCACCGGTGAGGATATCTACAGGTTTATCAAGCTCGGGGCAAGCGCAGTTCAGATGGGAACACGCTTTGTTGCAACTCATGAATGTGATGCAGATGTCCGTTTTAAGGAAGCATATGTAAATGCCAAAGAAGAAGATGTTACAATAATAAGCAGCCCTGTGGGACTTCCGGGAAGAGCAATTAACAATCAGTTTCTTAAAGATGTCGCTGCCGGAAAGAAAAAAGAGTTCAGGTGCCCTTCAAGATGTCTTGCAAGCTGTAAGGCAAAGGATGCTCAGTACTGTATTTCCGAAGCTCTTGATGCCGCAAGAAAAGGTGAAATGAATAACGGATTCGCCTTTGCTGGATCAAACGTTGGAAAGGTTGAAAAGATAGTTTCAGTTAAAGAGCTTGTGAATTCACTCAGAACTGAATACACAATGGCCGCGATCAAAGACAGCCTTGTCAGAGAATACGATTCAATGAGCGCAAAACTTGCTGAAATGAAAGCGCAGTACAGTGAAACTCTTGAGAATTTCACAAACAGAGTTCAGGAATCAATTAAAACAACGTCACTTGAAAGCGAAATGAAGTTCAAGCAGCAGATGGAAAATCTGAGTGAAATGATGGAATCAGCAAAGGCTGAATACAACGAAATGCTTGAAAAGCTTTACCAGCTTAAAGAGGATATGACCTTCTTTAACGGAACTGCTCTGGAAAGTTAGTCTTTCCGGGATCTTAAGTAAAATCCGATAGCAAGAAATATCATGATGAAAATGGAGAAAAGGACTGCGGGAAGTGTTGTCTGAGACTCGCCTTTTTGAGACTTTTTCTTTTCATTTTCCATCTTTTCCATCTTAAATCCTTCGATGGAGTCGTTCATATTTCTTTGAGCCTGTTTCCCTGTAAATCCTTTCTGAATTTTCTGCTTAAGTTCCTTAAGATCTTTAAGCTGCTGCTGAAGATCTTTTTTTGTCACATCCTTGAGCATGCTTTTCATCTTTTCGATCTTTTCAGGCGGCATGAACTTAACTGCAACGTTGATGACATGTTCGTGCATAAGCGGATTTGCGCAGGTGTTGTCAGAACATGAAAGACCGTGTTCAAGAACATTCTCAACATACTCTTCAACTATCTTTTTCTCAGTTTCCTCATCCGCTTCCCAGAAGTCCTTTCTGATAGCTTCGACCATTCTTGCGGTAACTGACTGATAAGCCCAGGGGTTGTTCTTATTAAAGAATTTTTTAAGATCCTGGTTGTATTTATCCTCAACGTAGACTTCAAAAGTCTGTTCCCAGGATTCATCACCGATAGCATGGGGAATTGTCGCCTGCCAGCCCCACATGTAATCGACAAAATTGGATATTTCCCTAGCTCCCGCGTAGTTTTCCTTTTTCATTCCCTCGATCCACTTCGGGTTGAAATAGCGGGTCTTCATCTCTCTGCCGATAGTTTTTTCAATATTCTCAGACTTTATCTCGTCTTTAGTTCTCTGCATCGTTATAAGAGTTTCAGGAGCCTGTCCGCTTTCTTTTTCAACAGCCAGAGAAAGACCTCCGACAAACTGAAACATATCGTCATTATCCATAGTTCCGTAAACTGATGAGGAAATCGAGTGAACGGCAGTATCGACTTTTTTAAGGTTCCGGGCAAGGGCATCTTCGGCATTTATACCCCATTTACCCTGACCGAAGGCATAGCCGGTGTGTTTTTTATAGACTTTAGCCATATCTGCGTTGTCATCCCAGAGTCCTGAAGAACTTGCGATCTCTGAAACTCTGTTGCCGTAATTGCCCGGCTTCTCGGAGAAGATCCTCATCTTTGAAATGATCTCAGCTTCCTTGTCTGATATTCCTTCGCTCATCAGACCTTTTTTTATCTCAAGGTTGTTCTTGGCAATGAAATTTTCCAGATCTGTCTGGATCGAAGCTTTCTGAACAGCCTTATCAAGAAGATTGAGCATGTTGGGAAAAATATCTCTGTAAAGTCCTGAAGGATTGAGCAGAACATCAATTCTGGGTCGTTTGAGATCTTTTGACGGGATTGGTTTAACGTTTGTGATCTTATCCGCCTTGTCCCAGACAGGTTTTATTCCCATAAGGTACATAGCAGTGCTTTCATTAACGCCTTCATTTCTTATTGTCTCAGTCGCCCAGAGAATAATTGCAATCTTTTGAGGATATTCTTTCTTAGCTTTAAGATGTTTTTCAATGATGTCGATAGCAGCTTTTTTACCAAGTTCCCATGCAGCTTTTGAGGGAATTTTCTGCGGGTCGAATCCGAAGAAATTTCTTCCGGTTGGAACAGCATCGGGATTCCTGACAGGATCGTTGCCGATTCCCGGAGGAATGTAACTTCCTTTAAGACCGCTTAGAAGTCTTTCCATTTCTGTAGGACCTGAGATCTCCAGATTTTTTTTAACATCAGAACTTTTAACATCTTTATTGAAGGTCTTTATTGCTTCAACAGTGTCATTAAGTGCCTTGCCTTCTGGAGATATTCCGTATGAGTGAAGTCCATAGGGTGCAAGACTCATGCCGATCTCAACAAGGTAATTTTCAATTTTTCTGATGTTGGTATCATCAACTTTTTTAAGCCCGAGATCCGTGTGTATTCCCAGCTTAAATGTCAGGTCCGAAATTTCCTTAAGTTTTATCTCTCCAGTTTGTCCGCCTAGAGACCTTGAAGAGTAGTAGGAGCTTATAAGGCTATATAACTTTCTGTATTCATTGTTTATTCCAGACCTGTTAAGTGCAGGAATGAGGTGGTCTATCGTTACAGCCCTCGATCTTCTTTTTGCCTGAATTCCCTCACCGACATCATCAACAATATAAGGATAGAAATTCGGAATATCAGTTCCCAGAACTTCAGGAGGACAGCTTAATGTGAGTCCAGCCTGCTTGCCCGGAAGCCACTCCTGAGTTCCGTGAGTTCCCAGATGGATAACAGCATCGGCATTGAATTCCTTTTTTACCCACAGATAGGCCGCAGTGTACTGATGATGCGGATACATCGTCGGACTGTGATAGAGTTTTACAGCATCATCGGCATAACCTCTTGACGGTTCAGGAAGAATAATAATGTTTCCGATATCGATCTTCGGGATAACTATTTCACCGTTCATTGCCATGATGTCGGTATCTTCGGGCTGTCCCCACTGTTCTTCGAGTTTTGTCCGGTAATCCTGCGGAAGTTCGCTGTACCATTTTTTGTATTCATCAATCGGAACTGTTGCCGCAGTACCGGCGTTTTTCATCTTTTCAAGTTCACCGGGAGCCCAGTTCCCTATATTCCTTGCATGTTTTAAAATAAGTTCACGGATGTCGTCTTCAGTAAAATTCTTATCTTCATCAACGTCGTACCCGGCTTTTCCAAGGTTTGAAACGATGTTTTTCAGGCTCTTGAAAACATTGAGATAACTTGCTCCGACATTTTGTTTGCCCGGAGTGTTGTTATAGATAAAAATTGCGATCTTCTTATCTTTTTCAGGCTTATCTTTAAGATTTTCCCACATCTTTATCCGCTTCATAAGATGCTGTGTATTTTCCTTCACAGGCTGAGCGAGGAATATCTTTCTTGCTGAATTCACGTCGAGAAACTCCTCTTTTCCCGCCACTACTGTAGGCTCGATAAGACCTGAAAGTTCAGGGTTTGCAACTGCCCATGCGACTTCCATCGTTGAAAGACCCTGCGGATCGAATCTCCAGTCCGTTATTGTGTTGTAGTATGATGAGATGGCGTTAAAAACAGGTGCGTCTATCTTTTTGAGCATATCATTCATCTTTGAATTTAATGCCGAGGAAAATTTCATCGAATGGGCAACGATAAAGTCAACACGTCCTTCTCCATTTTCATCAAAAAAGAAGGTTGAAACAACGTTTGGATCCCAGCCAAAACCTCCAAGAACATTATACCCTGCTTTTTCAAGCTCACTGATCATGAAATCTATCGGTTTTGACTGTCCTTCGTTTATGTTGGAGTTGTAAAAGGTCATTCCCACCCAGAGAGCATCCTTATCGAAGTTATTCTGAGATTTGTACCACTCAAGGTAGTCTTCAAAATTTGTAAAAAGTCTATCTGCCTGCGGATGATAGATGCCGGTTAGCGGGATCTTTTCCACTTCCTCAAACTTTACAGAACTGTCAATTGTAATGTTCACAGCCCGTTGGATAAGATTTCTGATATTCTTTTTTGTAATGTTATCAAAATAGGGTTTAAGTTCATCACTGAAAATATATCCCTGTTTAGAAAGATAGGCATCGTTTCTTGAAGCACGGAGCGCAAAAACCTTGCGGCTTTTTTTATCAAATTTCTCAAGATGGCTCACAAGTTCACTTATCATTACATCGACAAGAACAACATCAGAATTGTCGAGGAATTCTTTTGCCGTCTTATTATTTTCAAGTTCTTCGGGAGTGATAAGGAAAACTTTATATTTTTCAGGAAGTTCGAGATCCTTCATTGCCTGAGTTATGATGTATGTATCGGACTGGGATGTGAGAAAGGCGATGTTTTCTGCGTAAATGGAAGAAAAAAGTAGAAAGATTAGCAGAAAACAGGCTTTTTTCATCATTTTTTCCTGTGATAGAGTCCGTTAAGGATAGCGTTGATAGCTTTTTCAAGAACTTTAGGAGCTTTATCCTTGATGAAAACCTTTCTTTTCTTTATCTTTTTCCCGGCAATATCCGAGCTCACTGCATCACACCATTTTTCAAAGACTGTGAGGTCTGTAATTATGCCGGATTCGTAATCATCGCTAATTGCAAAAACTGCTTCTATAAATGATGCGTAATCCTTCCTGAGCATCAGTTTCTCAAATTCTGAAGCGAGCTCAAACCCGCGTTTTTTCTCATTTTCTGATATCCATGTTGAAAGAGGGAAGATCTCGATGTTTCTTTTCTTCAACTTTTGGAATATATTGAGTTTTTCAGTAAAACCGTTTTGAAGGTAGATGGCTTCCTTTACCCCTTTATACACCGCTTTTGCGATGAGTTCGCCCATCTTTGTGTGACCGCCGGTGTACTGAATATTTTTGCCTTCACCCTGAACAACTATGACATTGTCTGTTCCAGTTCCTGTCGCCTGCAGATGAGGCTGGTATGAACTTCTGATATCAAGGTCCTGAAGTGCTGCGGTCTTTGCCTCTGTTGCTGTAATTATCGCCCTTGTCATGGCCTGTGAAGTCAGTTTCATGTTCGTCATCAGCATTATGTTGATCGTTCCGGGTTCGTAGTACATGCCGGTATCTTTTGATGTTCTCATTGCATTTGATGATACTCCTGCTGTTACGAGGGCATAGACCTTCATTTCTTTAAATTTCTCAAGTTGGATCGAGGTGTTTTTCGTGTTTGCTCCGGTGTAGAGAAGGGATGTCTTTTTGCAGTTAAGTCCGGCAGCTTTGCAGAATTTGTTTTTTACTGAATCAATTCCCTGATGCAGAATTCCCCAGCATGGAGGAGGGGAATAGTGGTTACCGATAGAAGTAATTCCGTTTTTTGGACCTTCCAGAGTGGATATGACCTTCTGCGGTTTTTTAAATTTTACCACTGTGCCTGTATTTAAAAAGTCGTAGAGGCTGAGCTCAAGGACCTGCGCAGATTTCACATAGCTGAGTTTAACACCGAGATCTTTAGCGGAAATAACCTTATCTTTAACAACCTGTTTATTCTTAAAGAACTGATCGCTGTACATTGATGCTGAAAGCCACTGAGTGAAGTAACCTGCGTGAGTTGAAACTCTGCACGTCAGGTCGCAAGGGAAACCCACAACTTTGCCGTTCTTTACTGCATCGACATCTTTCCATCCGGGTTTGCTGAAGTATTTGTCGACGACTTCCTTGTCTCCTCCGCAGTAGAAAATGAACTGCGGGTTAAATTCTTTCCACTGTTTCAGACTTACTTCAAAAATGCCTTTTTTAACTCCGAACTTTGCGGGAATACCCCCGGCGGCTGTAATATATTCGTTATGAAAAGTGTCGTCTCCAGGCACCATGACCTTGTCTCTGCCGACTATTCTAACTGCGCGTATTTTCTTGTCTTTCGGTATTTCTGCAGTTTTCCTGGCAATATGGTCAAGTTCCTTTTTCACTTTATTTATAACGATCTCTGCTTCTTTTTTCCTGTTAAAGATAATTCCCAGTTTCTCCATCGTTTTGTAAAAACCTTCAATGGAAACATCGTCTATCTGTACGATCTTTGCTCCGCTTTTTTCAAGCTCCTTTTTTATTTTAAGGTGCATGTTGGCGATAAATATCATGTCCGGTTTTAAGCTGAGTATCTTTTTTACATCGGGACTGAAAAATCCTCCCACGACTTCTTTTTTTGCTACCTCGGGGGGAAGAGTGCAGTGGTAGGTCGTTCCTACGAGATTCTTTCCCGCACCTATTTCAATTATTGCTTCAGTCACAGAAGGGGAGAGTGATATGACTCTTTTGGGAACTTCAGCATTTACATGCAGTATCAGAAGTAGAAAAGCAATGACAATGTAGTGAACTTTAATGATATTCCTCATTTATATCTCCTCGAAATCATTGGGGAACATAAACCATGGTTCCGTCTTTTAATCTGTATGCTGTGCCGAGTCTTTCTCCGCGTCCTTTTGTTTTAGATTTCGATACTTTGACAGCTTCGATCTTGACACCTTTTTTTGTAATTATCTCAAGCTGGTCATCGGCTGTTTTTTTCATAATGGTCATGTCGGAATTCTGATCGAAAAGATCCTGAAGGTGATAGGCGGAAAACAGCATTACAAGCAGTGCCACAATGAAAACAAGTCCCACATCGAAAAGATTTGCAACTCCGCTGAGAGGATCATCATCAGTGACATCATCAATGGTGTTGAATCTTCTTTTTTTAACGAACTTCATTTCACTCTCCTTTTCTGCATACAATTTCAGAAATATATTCCATCATTGATATGTCTTCTTCAACCCAGCGTTTTCTGATGGTGTGGATAAAGTAGGCGACAAGACTGAGCATAAGTCCGGCAACTGTTGTTGTAAAGGCGATCACAAGGTCCGAAGACAGTTTTGTGATGTCTCCCTGCCCAAGCGAAGCAAGGCCCGTTCCCATCGGGATAAGTGTTCCGATGAGTCCGAGTCCGGGGCCTATTCTTACGATCATACCTGTTCTGTCGAGAGTTTTCTTGAGTTTGAGTACATGTTTCTGAAGCAGGTTCTCAACGGCTGAATCCTGGATTTCCGATCTTACTTCCAGTATCTTTTTCAGCTCTGCAAAATATTCAATGACATGGTGGGAAAAAAATCCTTTGATCTTTCCTGAATCAACAGTTTCGATAACTTTTCCTGTTTCTATTTTTCTGAGACGTTTCCTTTCGATAAGCTCTGCAATGAACGATCCTGTGTAGATTAGAACAACAAGCGTGAGAAGTGTGAGGAGAAAGAGTACAGGGTAGAGAAGAGAGCTCGAAACTATGTAGATAAACGATTTTAATAGTGCTCCAAACTGCATTTAGAGACCTCCTGTGTTTAATTTTTTATGTATTCTTTT
>CAZTKP010000079.1:8113-11965 GCA_964614215.1 uncultured Spirochaetales bacterium
CACAAGATGTGTTTAAAGTCAAAGTTCACGGGGTGATAATCGGGATGTTTCAAGAGTGAATTCAAAGGAATCTGTCCATTTGCCCTCGATGTTTTTTCTAAACCACTTTTTTCTTTTGAGAGACTTGAAAAAATATTCTGAGTTCTCTTTGTAATTATCGCTTTCATGATCTTCCATCGAGTAGTTTAAAAACCGCGCGATTTTTAAAAGAGTTGCGACGTTCTTTCTTGTCTCATTGCTAAAGGGATAAAGTGCTGAACCTCGCAGGAGTCTGTTTTTCTTAGGAATTCCATGCTTTTCAAAAATGGGAACATCGGGAACAAGATAGAGAGGACTGAGTCCGCATTTTATGCCAAGATCATGAAGCTCGACCATAGTTGAGAGAATGTCAGGAAGTTCAGTTCCGGGAAGTCCGGGAATTAAAAATACTTCAACTTCCGCTTTGTCTCCAACAGCATTTGATATCGAGACAATTTCATCAACTCCGTGCGGTCTGTTCATTTTCTTTCCGGCGGATGTTGATTTGCAGACTAGCGAAAGATCGAACTTGATAAAACCTGCTTCCACAAGTCGCGTTGCGATCTCAACGATATTTCCTGCGGTCATTCCGTTCATTGCAACGTAGCTAAGTCCTTTATTGTGAAATTTTTCAAGGATGGGAAGAACATTCTCTGTATGTTCAGGATCTGAAAAAAGATCGTCATCTTCAATATCAACGATCTCAACACCGGCTTTATGAAGAAAAGAAAGTTCAGTTTTAATGGATTCGATGCTGCGCAGCTGATGGTCGTTGTGTCTGTGGATGGAACAGAATGCACATCGGTTTGTGCAGCCTGTTGAAAAGATCATCTTTGCTATCTTTTTTCCTCTGAAAGTTCTGAAATTCTCTCTCTTAGGAATTATCTCAAGGTCAAGGTTTCTGCAGTAACTGTTTAAGATCACTTCATCTTTTGTCATGCAGATAAGGCCGGGAACTTCATTTAACTTTATTTTTCCTGAAAGAGCGTCAAGAAGTGCGGGCATGGACTCAGTTCCGCTTCCTGCGATAAGATAATCCGCGGCAGTATTTTTCAGGAGAAGTTCTCCCTGAGCAGTCACAGCAGTTCCGCCGATGACAACGGGAGTTTTAAATTCAGCTTTTATTCTTTTCACCAGTCTTTCCACATCAGGATGATAGGCTGAAAAAAGAGAGCTTACACCGATAATGTCGTAACTGTCTTGTGCGATAATTTTTAAGATCCTGTCAAAACTCAGACCAAATCTTTTATAGTGACTGTGGAGAGAAAAAAGTGAGAGGTCTTTTTCGTAGAATTCATTAAGATATTCAAGCTCTTGTGGGATCTTCTGGTCCTTTGACTTTCTCGAGTCTGTTGCGTCAAGGATTGTGACTTTATGTCCCGCTTTTTTTAATGCTTCACAGATGTAATAAAGTCCTAAAGGTTCAGTCCTGTGGGGACTGTGGTAAAAATCAAAAATGGGGGGTGAGATCAGGAGGACGTTCAACTCAGCTCGTCAATTCTGTTAACTCTTGCTTCGTGTCTTCCGCCTTCAAAGGGAGTTGAAAGGAAGATGTCTAAATACTCTTTTGCTTCTTCAAAAGTTGTGAATCTTCCACCCAGAGCGAGGATGTTGGCGTTGTTGTGCTGTCTTGCAAGCTGTGCGTATTCTTTCCTTGTGACAAGTGCTGCACGGATGCCCTTAAATCTGTTTGCAGCGATTGAGATCCCGATTCCGCTTCCGCAGACGATAACTCCAAGATCCGCTCTCTTTTCAAGGATATCTTTTGCAACAGCCGCTCCGAAATCAGGATAATTCACTGAATCAGGAGCATTTGTTCCGTTATCAATTATCTCGTAACCCTTTTCCTTAAGATACGCTGCCAGCTGGTCCTTAAGTTCGTAACCGCCGTGATCGGCTCCAAGTGAAATTATCATCCTTTTCTCCTTAAAAGATCGTTGTTGAGTCAATATAAGTATTTTTTGATGTATTTGCAAATTGAAAAGAGTTTGAGTTGGTGTTCAGGAAAGAATTTTGTGCAGAAGTTGACAAAATTATGAAAAAATGTCAAAATATGCACAGATTGTTGTTGTGAGAAGAGCAATGAGCAGGAAAAAATTTCAAGTTGTGTTCACATTAAAGCAAGCACTGGAAATGGGTTTTTCCAGAAGAGTTATTGATGCCGGTGTTTCAAATGGAGAGCTGATAAAGATCGGCCAGGGAATTTATTTTAATGTCAGTTCCGGAGCATCATTGCAGGATATTGATTATATTGCAGCTTATACAAAGTTTGGCAAAGATTCCTATATCGGAGGTCTTTCTTCTCTTTTTTATTACGGACTTATAGATGCTTCTTCACAACAAGTCTGGGTTGTTGTTCCCAGTGATAAAAGAACGATTGATCCAAAATACAGACTGATAAGAACGGGGAAGATTTATAACCATGGAATAATAAAAAAGAAATGGTTTAAAATAGCTTCTGTGGAAAGAGCCGTTGTCGATGCTTTCAGATTTTCATCAAAGATCGGTTTAAGAACAGCTTATAAAGCTGCAGTTAGAGCTGTTTCTGAAGAAAAGACTAGTGTTTCAGATATTATTTATCTGGCTGAGAAATTGGAATATGGGGACATGATTAAAAAATATGTCGATACAATTGTTGGAATGCTGGAGGCCGGATGAAAAAGAGAGCTGCAAATATAAGATCGGAACTTTTAAAATTGTCAGTTAGGAAAAAAGTTCCATTTCAGAATATTGTGACAATGTTCCTGCTTGAAAGGATGGTTGCAAGAATAACGGTTTCAAAAGATCTTTTCAACACTCTTGTTTTTAAAGGAGGATATGTCGCTTTAAGGGTTTTCAATTCTGAAAGATATACTGTTGATCTTGATGCAATTATAAAAAATTTTGATACAGGGAAGATCATAGAAAAAGCTTTAAAAGCTGTAGAAAAAGATCTGAAAGACGGTGTCTGGTTTAAATATGAGAGAAAAACTGATCTTTTAACAACTGGAGAATATGGCGGCACGAGACTTGTTTTTCGATGTGGAATAGGTGTAATGCCTGAGAAATATTATAAATCTCAAGTGCTTCATCTGGATATTGCAACTGGAGATAATGTTTATCCTTCTCCTCAACTTGTATCTATGGCAGATATTTTAGGAGAAGGTGAAATATCATGGCAAGTCTATACAGTTGAATCTTCTGTTTCTGAAAAACTTCACACACTTTTGACCAGAGGTTCCGCGAACTCAAGATCTAAGGATGTGTATGACCTGAATACTTTTCTGCCGCAATGTGATATAGGAATTTTGAAAGAAGCTTTAATAATGACATTCAAGGCTAGAAATGACAAACTTCCGGCATCATTTTTAAAAGAGGTTTCAGGAATTGACACACTGCTTCTTGAAAGAGGCTGGAAAAGTGCAATAGCCGGGCTGAAAAACAGCGTTTCTATTGAAGAAGCATTTGAAACAATTAGGAAATATTGTCAATTGCTTGATGATTTGGATTAGTGGGCAGCTCTGAAAAATTCATGAATTCTCAGAATATGATGTATTTGCAAATTGAAAAAGTAAATGGGGATAGATTTCTGAAGGACTTTCACTTTGTTCTATCAAATCAGGAGGTTGCAATCTTGAGGTCACAATTTGTGACTTCAAGTTGGGGTGGAAGATGTGGATATACTCAAGAAAGTTTACTCTCTTTCAAATGGTTAGAGATTTTTACAGATGAAATAAAAAGAAAAATCCCCCTAAAATTATAGTATAAATTATCTTTCATAGATGAATCTTGATTATTGGTCTTCTTTTGATAGTATATCCCGAAAATGATTGTGAGGTGCCAGATGAAAATCCG
>CAZTKP010000080.1:0-11865 GCA_964614215.1 uncultured Spirochaetales bacterium
AGAAGGCGGCAGAACAGTTGGCGCCGGCGTTGTTTCTAAAATTATTGAGTAAGTAGGTGAATTATGGCTTCTAAAAAGAAAGTCGGAGCTAGAATAAAGCTCACGCTCAACTGTCAGGAGTGTAAAAGAAAGAACTATACAACGTTCAAGAACAAGAAAAACACTGCTGAAAAGCTTGAGCTTAAGAAGTACTGCCCATATGACAGAAAACATACTGTTCATAAAGAGGGCAAAATTTAATTTAAGTAGGTAGGTCAGTAGTTCAACTGGTAGAGCACCGGTCTCCAAAACCGGGGGTTGCAGGTTCGATTCCTGCCTGGCCTGCCATAAAATTTTAGAGGTTTTCATTATGAAAAATGGAAAACTGATCTTCGGGATCTTTACAGGTTCATTTCTTCTTCTTGCATACTTCATGACTGCTGCCTCCGATGCCATCCTCGGGATCAGAGTTATTGATATTGCAGATATCAGGGTCCTTTCCCTTGTTCCGGTTAAAAATCTTGTAGGAGTCGCTATTGCAGCGATCGTTACAATATATTTCTGGAAAGGAAGAAAAGGTTTTTATCTCGAGCAGCTGGATCTGGCTTTGAACGAGCTTCAGAAAGTTGCGTTTCCTTCGAAAGAAGAAACAAAGGTTACAACGATCTCCGTTTTCGTGTTCGTAGGCATAATGATCGTTGTTTTCGTTGTTTTTGACCTGGTCTGGTCGAGTCTTTCATCTCTTATTTATTAATTAAAGATTAAGGGTAACAAGGTATGAAATGGTATGCAATTCACACACAGTCAGGGCATGAGAACAAACTGAAGAATGCTATCGAGAACCTTGTTAAGGAAAAGGGAATGCAGGATTCCTTCGGGGAAATAATCGTACCTGAGGTCGAAATAGAGGAAAAAAAGAACGGAAAGAAGAAGGTCGTAAAGAAAAATCTCTATCCGGGATATCTTTTTGTACAGATGGAGTATTCTGAAGAGGCACTTCTTCTTATAAAGAGCCTGGCTTTTTCAAGAAAGCCGATGTTTATCGGAGAAAGAAAGAGATTTTCCAAGGCTCAGTCCTTTCAGAAACCCTCACCTATCTCAGATGCGGAAATTGCAAAGATCAGACAGAAGATCGAAGAAGGGGATATTTCCTCCTCTTCGGGACTTGTTTACGAAAAAGGCGAAATGATCCTCATTAAGGAAGGTCCTTTCGCAGGTTTTAAAGCGGTTATTGACGAGGTCAAGGAAGGTAAGGAAAAACTTGACGTTCTTGTTAATATATTTGGGCGTTCTACACCCGTCGAATTAAACTTCTCTCAGGTAGAGAAGGTCGAGGATTAACGTTTAAAAAGAGGAGTAAAAAATGGCTAAGAAGTTACTTGCGTCTATTAAACTGCAGATTCCTGCAGGTCAGGCAAATCCGGCTCCTCCCGTTGGTCCTGCACTCGGGCAGCATGGAGTAAACATTATGGAATTCTGTAAGGCTTTCAATGCCAGAACACAGGAACAGCGCGGATATATCATCCCTGTTGTTATCAGTGTTTTCGGTGACAGGTCTTTCAAGTTCATAACAAAAACACCTCCAGCTTCCCAGCTTTTGCTTAAGGCAATGAACAAGAGTAAAGGATCCGGGGAGCCCAACAAGAAGAAAATTGGTTCTATCAAATGGACTCAGATCGAAGAGATCGCCAAGATGAAAATGGAAGATCTTAACACGACTGACATTGAAGCGGCCAAGAAAATTGTTGCCGGCACTGCCCGCAGTATGGGAATCAACATTAAGTAAGGAGGGCGGAAATGGCAACTTATGGAAAAAGATTGAAAGATGCTGTAAAAGACATCGACAAAATGAAGAAGTACACCGTTGAGGAATCAGTGGAAATTCTTCAGAAAGCCGGTTCAAAAAAGTTTGATGAGACAGTTGAGCTTGCTTTCAACCTGGGTATTAACCCGAGAAAATCTGACCAGATGGTCAGAGGTGCATGTGTTTTTCCGCACGGCGTTGGAAAAACTGTTAAAGTTCTGGCAATTGTTCCTGCCGATAAGGTGGAAGAAGCAAAGGAAGCCGGAGCGGATTTCGTTGGCGGAGATGAGTACATCGAAAAGATCATGAAGGAAGGATGGGTCGATTTCGATAAAATGGTTACTGTTCCCGCTATGATGAGCAAGATCGGAAAGCTCGGTAAGGTTCTCGGAAGAAGAGGTCTCATGCCGAACCCGAAACTTGGAACTGTTAATAACGATGTAACCGCCGCGGTTAAACTCGTTAAGGCCGGAAGAGTTGAATTTAAGGTCAACAAGGCCGGTGTTCTGTGCTGTATGGTAGGCAAACTCAGTTTTGGTCCTCAGAAGCTTCATGACAATGTTCTTGAGCTTGTTAAGGATCTCCTGAAACTGAAACCTGCAACAGCAAAAGGTACTTATATCAAGAAGATATCCATCTCCAGCACAATGGGGCCGGGACTTCGTCTTGATGAAACTGCGCTTGTAAACGAAGCGAAATAGTTTATTAATCGTTTTCTGGTCTGAGAAGCCGGGTGCCTTAGGGCTTAATTTCCTGACTGAGACCTGTCATTGTTCTTCGATGACCAGAAATGGGAACTGATGGAGTTGCTTAATGGAAAGAAGCAGAAAACAAGAGATTATTGAAGAGCTCAGAGATGTGCTTTCCAAGTCTTCATCATGCATTGCCATTGACTTTAACAAAGTAGACATGGAGACCTTTACTCCTCTGCGTAAGGAGTGTGCTCTCAATGACGTGAGACTCGTCGTTGTAAAGAACACTCTTGCACGTGTTGCTGTGAAGGAAACCGACTACGAGGGTATTACGGAGTTCTTTAACGGAATGACTGCTCTTGTGTGTACTCTTGGAGAACCTGTAGAAGGTGCCAAGATCATCAAGAAATTTTCCAAACAGAACGAGAATATCAAAGTTAAAGGCGGTGTAATTGATGGCCAGATGCTTTCTGTGGCTGATGTTGAAACGCTTGCTGATCTTCCGAGTAAGGAAGAGCTTCAGGCGAAACTTCTTGCAACAATGCTTGCAGTGCCGCAGAATTTTGTACGGCTGCTTAATGCCGTACCAGAATCGTTTGTCAGAGTGCTTGCAGCACAGAGAGACAAACTTGAAGAAAATGCTTAATTTTAAATTTTTGTGATTTTAAGGAGAGAACAATGACTAGCAAAGCAGATGTAAAAGATTTCATCAAAGGAATGACAGTACTTGAACTTTCAGAGCTTATTAAAGAGCTCGAAGAAGAACTCGGTGTAAGCGCAGCAGCTCCTGTAGCAGTTGCAGCAGCAGCCGGCCCAGCAGCGGCAGCAGAAGAAGAAAAGACAGAGTTTGACGTAATTCTTAAGGCAGCGGGAGCTAAAAAGCTCAATGTTATTAAGGAAGTAAGAACTATCACAGGTCTTGGACTCAAGGAAGCTAAGGACCTTGTAGACGGTGCTCCTAATCCTGTTAAGGAAGGAATCCCGAAAGCTGAAGCTGAAGCAATCAAAGAAAAACTTGATGCAGCTGGCGCAGAAGTAGAGATCAAATAGTATTTTTACATTATTTACGCTTTTTGCGTAATAGAATTTAACGGGCAGGGTGGTGTAATACCGCCTTGCCTGCTTTTTGTTCTTTATAATAGTTAAATTTAATGAATTAGAGGACAGTTCAGGACCAATCAGTGAGGTAACGATGGGAATTTTAGGACAGCGGAATTTCAGGGAAAGAAGATGGTTCGGTAATATCACCAAGGACATTAAGGATATTCCGGATCTTCTTGAAGTGCAGAAAAGCTCATATGCAGAGTTCCTGCAGAGTGACGTGGCTCCTTCCGAGAGGATCAGGAAGGGTCTGCACGGTGCATTTTCAGCAGTTTTCCCGATAACGAGTTTTAATAATGCGATCAAGCTTGACTACCTGGGGTATTCTATCGGAGAACCGCAGTACGATGTCACTGAGTGCAGGCTTCGCGGCTCCAGTTATGAGCTGCCGTTAAAGATCAAGGTCTCACTTGCTTCGTATGAGGTCGATGACGAAGGAAATCCTGTGAAGATAAACGATATCAGGGAACAGGAGCTCTACTTCGGAAACATTCCTTGTATGACAGAATGGGGAACTTTTGTTATCAACGGTACCGAAAGGGTTATCGTGAATCAGCTCCACCGTTCTCCGGGAACGTTCTTTGATTTCGATAAGTCAAAGTCTTCCAGCGGAAACGAGGTCTTTATGTCCAGGCTCATACCTTACCACGGTTCATGGCTGGATTTTGAATTCGATTCAAAGAGGATCCTCTACGTTAAGATCGACAGAAAGAAGAAATTCCCTGCAACTATTTTTCTCAAAGCATGGGGTTACAGTCCTCAGGAAATAGTTTCGTCCTACTATTTTTCCGAAAAGATAAAAATAAACGATGATAATTTCGCAAAGGTCCTTGATTATAGTGAAACAGATCTTCTGAAAAAGCAGAAGATCGCGGTTGATGTTCTGGGTGATGATGGAAAGGAACTTGCAAAAGAAGGCAAGAGATTTTCCTCGGCAGTTCTGAGAAGGCTTGAAAAGGCCGGCATAAACGAGATGCCGCTTTCAGCTGAATATCTGCTCGGCAAGAGACTTTACTCTCCTGTTCTTGATCCTGAAACAAAGGAAGTTATTGCAGATGTAAATGAAGAGTTGACAGCTACATTGCTTGATGAGTTGAGAGGAAAGGGCATAAAAGAGTTTGATATCATCTACTTCGAGAACATGAACTACTCGCCTTATCTTTCGAACACTCTGAAGATAGACAAGGTTGCTGACAGAGAAGCTGCTCTCCTTGAGATATACAGGATCATGGTTCCTTCCAACCCTGTAAAACTGGAAGTTGCAGAGACCTACTTCAACAATCTTTTCCAGAATTCGGAAAGTTATGATCTCAGTGAGGTCGGCCGTCTCCGCATGAACTATAAGTTCAACGAGGATATTCCGCTTTCGCAGAGGAAACTGAGAAGAGAAGACGTTATAAATACTGTCATGTACATTCTCAACCTCAGTGACGGAAGAGGTGTCGTGGATGATATCGACCATCTGGGTAACAGAAGGGTCAGACTTGTCGGTGAGCTTCTTGAAGATGTTTTCAAGACAGGACTCCTGAGAATGTCACACAGCATTAAGGAAAAGCTTGCAGGCAGCGTTATCGAGACACTGACGCCTTACGAGGTTATCGGTTACAAGCAGGTCGCCGCCGTTATCAAGGAGTTCTTTGCAGGCGGACAGCTCAGCCAGTTCATGGATCACACGAACATTCTTTCTGAAATGACACACAAGAGACGTCTTTCAGCACTCGGACCCGGCGGTCTTGCAAGAGAGCACGCAAGTTTCGAGGTCAGAGACGTTCATAAGACACACTACGGACGTATCTGTCCGGTCGAGACACCTGAAGGTCCCAACGTCGGTCTTATTGTTTCTCTTGCCACTTTTTCAAGAATTGACCAGTTCGGATATATCGAGACTCCCTACAAGGTCGTTAAGGACTGCAAACTTACTGACAAGATCGTTTATCTTGACGCTATTGATGAGCAGAAGGAGACGGTCATTCCGTCTTCAGTGACCTTTGACAAGAAGAATGTTATCGCTGATGAGATCGTAAACGCAAGAAAGGCCGGAGAAGTTCAGAGGGTCAGAAGAGAGGATGTCACTCTCATGGACCTTGCTCCTGTTCAGCTTGTTTCCGTATCCGCATCACTTATTCCGTTCCTTGAACATGATGACGCCAACAGAGCTCTCATGGGATCGAACATGCAGCGTCAGGCAGTTCCGCTTATTAAGACGGATGCTCCTCTGGTTGCCAGCGGAATGGAAAAGTATGTTGCAAGAGACTCAGGCTACACGATCTATGCAAGAAGAGAAGGTTATGTCGTAAAGGTTGATTCCGAGAGGATAGTTGTAAAGGTCGAGGAAAAGAACAGTGTTGATGTTGATATCTATAATGTTATCAAGTTCCAGAGATCGAACCAGAATACTGCTATCAACCAGAGACCTATCGTCAGGGTCGGTGACTTTGTAAGAGCCGGAGATGTTATTGCTGACGGTCCTGCTATCGACAGAGGAGAACTTGCTCTGGGTAAGAATGCACTTATTGCGTTCATGCCCTGGAACGGATATAACTTTGAGGACTCCATCCTTATAAATAAGAGGCTTCTCAGAGAGGATATGTATACTTCTATTCATATTGAGGAGTTTGTCTGTGAGGCCAGAGATACCAAGAGAGGCCCGGAAGAGATCACAGCTGATATTCCCAATGCTCCGGACGAAGTTCTTAAAAAGCTTGATGAAAGCGGAATCATAAGGATCGGACAGAAGATCAAGCCCGGAGACATTCTTGTCGGTAAAGTTACTCCCAAAGGTGAGACAGTTCTTTCTCCGGAAGAAAAACTTCTCCGTGCGATCTTCGGTGAGAAGGCGGGAGATGTTAAAGACAGTTCTCTCTACGTACACTCAGGTGTCGAAGGTGTTGTCATCGATACGAGAATATTCTCACGTAAGGGTGTGAAGAAAGATTCAAGAATGAAAGAACAGGAACAGATCCAGGTCGACAGCGTTAAACGTAACCGTGATGACGAGGTCAGGATCATTGAAAAGCATACATATGATCTTGTGAGAAAACTTCTTGCGGGTAAAAAGGCCGATCAGGATGTTAAGAGCGACAAAAAAGCTGTTCTCATCAAGAAAGGCGCTGTTATTACCGAAGAAAAGATCAACGAGGTTCCTGAAAGTATCCTTGCTTCAGTAAGTGTCAGTGACAGAGACGTGATGAAGCAGGTAAGAGATCTCATCAACCACATGAGAAAGAAGCTTGACGGCGTTCGTAAGATCTATGACAACAAGATCAGACAGATCACAAGAAACGACGATCTTTCTCCCGGCGTTATCAAGTCCGTAAAGGTCTTTGTTGCTATCAAGAGAAAGCTTTCTGTCGGTGACAAGATGTCGGGTCGTCACGGAAATAAAGGTGTTGTTTCATCACTTCTTCCTGAAGAGGATGTTCCTTTCATGGAAGACGGAAGAACAGTTGACATCGTTCTTAATCCTCTCGGCGTTCCAAGCCGTATGAACATTGGTCAGATCCTTGAAGTTCATCTGGGTCTGGGTGCAAGAAGGATAGGAGAACAGGTTAACGATTTTATTAAAAAGAACTACAATGTAGATAAACTTAAAAAGGAGCTGAAGGATATTCTTAAACCTTCAAAGGACCTTGCAAAGATCATCGACGAATCCGATGAAGACGATGTAAGAAGCTTCATTAAGGCCATAAAGGGCGGACTCTACACTGCAAGTCCGGTCTTTGACGGAGCTAACGAAGATGAGATCAAGGAACTTCTTAACCGTACCGGCGAAAAGGAGAACGGAAAGATGGTTCTTTTTGACGGAAGAACAGGAGAGCCTTTTGAATCCGATGTTACTGTCGGTATCATGTACTTCCTGAAACTTCACCATCTTGTTGATGAAAAGGTTCATGCAAGAAGCACGGGACCGTACTCGCTTGTTACCCAGCAGCCGCTCGGTGGAAAGGCGCAGTTCGGTGGACAGAGACTCGGAGAGATGGAGGTATGGGCACTGGAAGCTTATGGTGCCGCCTACACACTTCAGGAATTCCTGACAGTCAAGTCGGATGATGTCGAAGGCCGTAAGAAGCTTTACGAGGCGATCGTCCGCGGAAAGACGAAGTACGACATCGGTATTCCGGCCTCGTTCTCAGTTCTTGTTAAGGAAATGCAGAGCCTGTGTCTTGACGTAAACCAGATTGAAGAACAGAACAAATAGGAGGGTGCCTTGAAAGACGTTTTCAAAATATTTGAGAAACCGAAAAGCAGCTTTGATTTCAAGGCTATAGAAGTCTCTCTTGCTTCACCTGAAAAGATCCTCGAGTGGTCCTACGGTGAGGTTAAGAAACCTGAAACACTTAACCACAGGACTTTCAAACCGGAAAGAGACGGCCTCTTCTGTGCAAAGATATTCGGTCCGGTCAATGACTACGAATGTCTGTGCGGAAAGTATAAGAGAATGAAGTACAAGGGCATCGTCTGTGAAAAATGCGGTGTCGAGGTTATCGAAAGCAAAGTCAGAAGAAACAGAATGGGGCACATCAACCTTGCCACACCTGTTGCACATATCTGGTTTGTAAAGACTTCTCCTTTCTATATTAATACTGTTCTCGGAATGACAAATTCAGCTCTTGCAAGTGTTATCTACTGCGAAGGCTACGTGGTTCTTCATTCCGAGATCAACGGTGTGGAAAAAGGTGACTTCATTGATGAGGAACAGTACAACGAACTTATTGAGCAGTACGGTTTTGACAAGATCTACGCTGAAACAGGTGCCAGTCCTCTTAAGAAGCTTCTTGAGGAAATGGACCTTGTTGCAGTGAAGGCCGATCTTGAGGAAAAGCTCGGACAGTCCGGAGACAAGTCTCAGCAGGCAAAGCTCCAGAAGAGAATAAATGTTCTTAACAAGTTCATCCGTTCAGGTGAATCTCCACAGAACATGATCCTTACAACTCTTCCGGTTCTTCCCCCGGATCTCAGACCTCTCGTTCCGCTTGATGGCGGAAGGTTCGCTACAAGTGACCTCAACGATCTGTACAGAAGGGTCATCAACAGGAACAACAGGCTTAAAAAGCTTATGGACCTCGGTGCTCCCGATGTTATTATTAAAAATGAAAAGAGAATGCTTCAGGAAGCTGTTGACGCTCTTTTTGATAATACGAAAGTTCACAGACCTATCCAGGGAACAAACGGAAGACCGCTTAAATCTCTCAGTGACATGCTCAGAGGAAAGCAGGGTCGTTTCCGTCAGAACCTCCTTGGAAAGAGGGTTGACTACTCAGGCCGTTCGGTTATTACAGTCGGTCCTGAACTTAAGCTCCACGAGTGCGGACTTCCCAAAGTTATGGCGCTTGAGCTTTTTAAACCTTTTATTTATAACAGACTTCATGAAAGAGGCTACGTAAGCACAGTTAAGGCTGCAAAGACAATGGTAGAGTCCGGCGAAGATGTCGTCTGGGAGATCCTTGAGGAAGTTGTAAAGGAACATCCGGTCCTTCTCAACCGTGCTCCTACTCTTCACAGGCTCGGTATCCAGGCTTTCGAGCCGGTACTTGTCGAGTCTAAGGCTATCAGACTCCACCCTCTCGTATGTACAGCTTTTAATGCTGACTTCGACGGTGACCAGATGGCGGTGCATCTTCCTCTGAGCATTGAGGCTCAGCTTGAAAGCCGTGTGCTTATGATGTCTACAAATAACATTCTTTCTCCTGCTTCAGGTTCTCCGATCATTACTCCTTCACAGGATATGGTTCTCGGACTTTACTACCTGACAACGGCAAGACCCAATTCAAAGGGTGAGAACAAGGTGTTCTTTTCCGATGTGGAAGCACTTATGGCAATTGATGCGGGTGTCGTTGAATGGCAGTCGATCATCAGAGTTAAGGTTGATGGACAGATCCGTGTGACAACTCCGGGAAGACTGCTTATCTGGGACGTTACTCCGGATATTCTTGGTTTTGAGGAGATAAACAGGCAGTTCAAGAAAGGTGACTGGTCGAACATTCTTGACAGAAGTTACAGAATTGCAGGCGGAAAGGCTACAGTTATTTTTGCCGATAAGCTGAAAACGCTCGGTTACACTTTCTCGACAAAGGCCGCTTACTCTATTTCAGTCGATGACATTAAGGTTCCTGCTGCAAAGAAGGACATTATTGCCGACACTGAAAAAGAGGTCAGAGAGATCGAGGAACAGTACAATATGGGTGTTGTCACCAAGTCTGAAAGATACAACAAGATCGTCGACCTCTGGGATAAGGCAAATGAAAAGGTCACAGATAAGATGATGGCCGAACTTAAGGAAAAGACAATAGATCATCCCATCTGGGGAAAGATAATAATGCCTTCTGACAATCCGGTCTACGTTATGGCTGACTCAAAGGCCAGAGGATCGAAGGACCAGATCAGACAGCTCGGCGGAATGAGAGGTCTTATGGCAAAGCCCAGCGGTGAGATCATCGAGACACCTATTCTTGCAAACTTCAGAGAAGGTCTTGATTCTCTTGACTATTTCAACTCCACTCACGGAGCAAGAAAGGGTTCTGCCGATACAGCGCTTAAGACTGCTAACTCCGGTTATCTGACAAGAAGACTTGTCGATGTTGCCCAGGATGTTGTAGTTGTTGAAGAAGACTGTGGAACCAATACAGGTATCTGGGTCGAAGCTCTTCTTAATGATTCAGGTGAGGTTATCGCAGGGATCAGGGAAAGGGTTCTCGGAAGAGTTACACTTGATGATGTTGAAGATCCTGATACAGGTGACATCGTTATCGAGGCCGGTGAGCTTATTGATGAGGAAAAGGCTGATATCATTGTTGATCTCGGTATCGATGCAGTTCATATCCGAAGCGTTCTTGCATGCAGAAGCCGTTACGGTGTCTGTGCTAAATGTTACGGAAGAGACCTTGCAAGAGGCCACCTCATTAATGTCGGCGAAGCAGTCGGTATTATCGCTGCGCAGTCGATCGGTGAGCCTGGAACTCAGCTTACAATGAGAACTTTCCACGTCGGTGGTGTTGCTTCAAGAACGATAGAGAAATCAAGTCACGAGGCAAAAAGAGACGGCACGGTCATGTGGAAAGATATTAAGACACTTCAGAAAGCTGACGGTTCATACGTTGTTATGAACAGGAACGGAAAAGTCGTTGTTGCCGATGCAAAAGGCAGAGAAAGGGAGAGATACCCTGTAACCTACGGTACCAACCTCAGAGTTCTTGACGGAGCGAAGGTAAAGGCCGGTGCATCACTTGCCGACTGGGATCCGTACAACACTCCGATCATCGCGGAAACTGACGGTGTTATCGCTTACGAAGATCTTGAGAACGGTGTTACAATGAGAGAAGAGGTCGATATTCAGACCGGTCTTTCAAAAGCTGTTGTCATGGTTTCAAGAAATATGAAACTTTCTCCCAGACTTCTCATTACTGAAGAAGGAAAGAAGGGAAGGAAGAAGGCAAAGACCATATCACGTGGACAGGCTGTCTATCACCTTCCTGCAAATGCCTATATCGAAGTTGTAAACGGTGAGACAGTAAAAACTGGTGACGTTCTTGCAAAGGTTCCCAGAGCCGCAAGAAAGACAAAGGATATCACCGGTGGTCTTCCGAGAGTTTCGGATCTTTTCGAGGCAAGAAAGACAAAAGTTCCTGCAAAGGTTTCGGAAATTTCAGGATACGTTTCAGTTCAGGCCGAAGGAAAGGGAATAAGAGCGAAGAGACTTATCACAATTACCCCTGAATTCGGTGAGGTAACACCTCCTGTCGCGATCCCGAAGGAAAGACACATCAACGTTCACGATGGTGACTATGTCGAGGCCGGTGAGCCGCTCATCGACGGTGATGTCGATCCTCATGACATCCTCAGAATTAAGGGTGAGGTCGAGGTTGCCAAGTTCCTCGTTCAGGAAGTTCAGAGAGTCTATAAACTTCAGGGTGTTCCCATCAACGATAAGCACATCGAAGTTATCGTTAAACAGATGCTCAGAAAGAGAAAGATCGTTGAATCAGGTGACACTCCTCTCATGAAGGGCGAGTTCATCGAAAAGGAAAAACTTGAAGAGATGAACGAAGATATCGAGAAAAAAGGACTCAAACCCGCTACATGGGAAACCATTCTTCTCGGAATCACAAAGGCATCACTTAATACTGAAAGTTTCTTCTCAGCCGCAAGTTTCCAGGAGACCACAAAGGTTCTCACGAACGCAAGTGTCGAGAAGAAAAAAGATGTTCTTAGAGGAATCAAGGAAAATATCATTATCGGTAAGATGATCCCTGCCGGAACAGGTTTTCCGAAGTATCACACTTCAAACTACGA
>CAZTKP010000081.1:0-11508 GCA_964614215.1 uncultured Spirochaetales bacterium
ACAACATCACTATCGATAAAAATCTTACGATCGAAGGTGCAGGAATGTATGACACGATCGTTCAGGCTTATTCAAAAGAAGCCGGCGGAAGTCATAGAGTTTTCAAAGTTACTTCAGGAACTGTAATCTTTAGGGATTTGACCATCAGATACGGTTACTCTGATTATGATGGTGACAGCGGAGGAGGAATAATGTTCGAAGGAACAGCCCTAACTGTTGAAAGATGCTTCATCAATGCAAATAAATCCTATTATTACGGAGCAGGTATTTATTCTTCTGCAGGAACTGTGAACATTATTGATTCTGTAATACTTGGTAACAGAGCCAGCTCAACTGCCGGAGGTATCTATGCGTACAACTCCTCATGGACAATAGAGAGCTCAACTATCAGTGGAAATAGCGGTAGTGTTGCCGGAGGTATTTATCTTACAAGAGCAGATATGGTGATCTCAGATTCAACTGTATCAGGTAACACCGCTTCCAGTTATGGAGGAGGAATATATGTATACAATGCTTCAACATTATCAATAAACAACTCCACTGTGAGCAATAACTTTGCATACGATCATGATGGTGGTGGACTTTACAATGCTTCCGGATGTACTACAAAGATCAACAACGGAACTTTTGCAGGTAACTTTGCGATGGATGAAGGCGGTGGAATATTCAACACTTCTGCAGGCCGGGTTGAAATGCGAAATACTATCATTGCAGACAATATGGCAGGAACTGAACCTAACGACTGTTTCGGTGTTCTTGATTCTTATGGATATAACCTTATTGAAAACCTTTCCTTTTGTGCGATCGGAACTGACAACTCTCACAACGTCCTTGGAAGAGATCCAAAACTTGAGCCGCTTTCAACAAACGGCGGAGCAACTGCAACTCACGCAATACTATATGACTCCCCCGCTTTTGATGCAGGAGCATGCACAGATATGGATGGAAACGCCATTTTGACTGACCAGAGAGGAATAGGAAGACCTTACGGAGTTACATGTGATATCGGAGCTTATGAGTACAGCGGTGAAATTCCTTCAACAAAATACGCATGCTGGGATCACAACGAAGATGATATCTGTCAGCCCCTTACTGAAGATTTTAACGGTGACGGAGACTGTACCGTTCAGGACTGTAAAGGTGAGGACGGACTTAGCTGCTGGGATCTTGACGGAGATAGAGTCTGTGACACAGATACTGAAGATCATAACGGTGACAACGCGTGTACAATTACCGACTGTCGCGGAACTCCCGGACCAAGCGGTTATGCATGCTGGGATCTCATTGCAAATCACACCTGCGATGCAACGGAAGAAGACATGAACGGAGACGGATTCTGCAACATTCAGGATTGTCAGGGAACAGCAGGTGAAGACGGAAAAGACGGATATAACTGCTGGGACCTTGATCATGATTACACCTGTGACCCTGAAGAAAACAAAAATGCTGACGGAGACTGTACTGTTGCAGACTGTCAGGGCGTTCAGGGAGAAGACGGAGCTATGGGCGTAAGCTGCTGGGATCTTAATGCAAACGGAGTTTGTGATACTGGAACAGAAGACGCAAATAATGATACCCAATGTAACGTTCTTGACTGTCGCGGAGCCCAGGGAGAAGCTGGTGCAAATGGCGCAGACGGAGCTGACGGCTCAAACGGAGCTGATGGTGAAGATGGTGCTGACGGTGTAGACGGATACTCATGCTGGGATACGAACATGAACCACATCTGCGACCCGGCTGAAGATCTCACAGGAGACACGTTCTGTACAGTTGCCGACTGTATCGGAGCAAACGGTTATTCCTGCTGGGACCTTGATGCAGACTATGAGTGTGATCCCAATGAAGATAAAAATGATGATAACGCCTGTACCCCTGCCGACTGCAAAGGCGAGACCGGCGATGACAGGGTTGTTGGATTATACTGCTGGGATAGGGATGTAAACGCTTTCTCTACACTAGGCTCAGCCGATTTCAATAGTGACCTTGACTGTGATGTAATCGACTGTCGCGGAGCATCTGACGGTTTTAGCTGCTGGGACCTCAATATGAACAGGATATGTGACCCGAGCGAAGATATTGACGGAAGCGGAGAATGTCTTGTAAACGACTGTCGCGGACTTGACGGCGAAGACGGAGCAGATGGCAAAGATGGTAAAGATGGTGTAGATGGAACAGATGGCACAAACGGAACTGACGGAACTGATGGAAAAGACGGAAAGGATGGTGTTGACGGAACTAATGGAACCAACGGTGAAGATGGCGAAGACGGAATAAACGGAAAAGACGGTACCAATGGTGAAGACGGTGAAGACGGCGAAGATGGCACTGACGGAATAAGTTCACTCGTTTCAATATCAGATGAACCAGCTGGAGATAACTGTGTTGACGGCGGAAAGAAAATAGATTCAGGAATTGACACAAACGGTGACGGAATTCTCCAGGAAAATGAGATCCAGTCAACAGATTTCGTCTGTAACGGTGAAGCGGGAGTTGACGGAGAGGACGGACTCAACGGGAAAAGCGGTTCTGGCTGTTCAGTGATCACTTTTTAGGATTTTCTGAACTCCATTTTATAATAAAACCTTCTTCTAAATCGGTATATCCTGTTATAAAGATGTTGTTTAAATTATCAACTGCAATTGAAATTCCTCTATTGCCAAATTCATAGTCCCAGTTTTTTCTCCACATCTCATTTCCATCAGGATCTATCTTCATTATGAAAAGATCGTAACAATAAGTCGGATCTGCAAACGGATTACATCTTGCTTTTTCAGGATTATAAAAACTTCCTGTAATGTAAATATTTCCAAAGGAGTCGCCTGACAATGATCTGCCGTTAATATTTTCTGTAATCTTTTCCCAGATCAGCTCACCATTGTCATTAATTTTCAATATCTGTGTGTCATAGAGACCAACTATTGTATAAATATTTCCTTTCACACCCACATATATTTCATTCCCGGAAAATGATTTCGACCATATTTTGTCTCCAGCCGTATTGAACTTTATCATCAAATCACTGTTTTTAACATAAACACTCTCTCTATTATCAGTTGCTAAAGAAACAACAGAATAATTTGATTTCCATTTTTTTGTCCAGAGTCTTGATCCATCGGGTTTAAATTTTGCGAGGAAACTCTCAGCACAATCATGATCTTTTTCACAAAAATCTTCTATATAGTTTAGTTCATCGGGATCAATTGGAGCGTTTCCTGAGATATATATGTTCCCTTCCAAATCCGAAAATATTGATGATCCAGAATGAATCCCTTCACCGCCCCATTCTTCAAACCATTCTTCCATTCCATCCTTTGACCATTTTCCTACAAAGATATTCCTTTCTATTTTTTCGGGTTCATATGACTTTGCGACATATCCTGTGGCATAAAGATTCCCATTGTTATCAACAGTTGCAGAAACTACATAATAATCATTTTCTTCCCCAAACTGCTTTTCCCATAATTCAGTTCCATTTTCACTCCATTTTTTAATAAAAATTCTGGATTGACTTGAGTATTGATAAGGAGCGGTTTCCGTTACTTCAACAGCTTTTCCAACAACATATACATCTCCGGATGAGTCTATTAACACAGAACTCGCATATGTCCTGTTTTCAATTTCAAAAACTTTCTCCCATGACAGAACATGTATTATTTCTTCCTTTATTTGCTTCTCTTCACCACATGCCGTAAAGAAAAGAATCAACATCATAAAAATTATTTTTTTCATTCTCACCTCATATTTAATTCTGTCAGTCAATACAGTCCGTTATTATATTATCAAATGAGAAACCAATGTCAAAAAACACATCTGAATAACGGGAAAAGCGGTTCTGGCTGTTCAGTGATCACTTTTTAGGGTTGAATATATTCAAAAAAGTATCTCCATTCATATTTCATTGTAATTATTGAGTTTTCAGCTAAGGTATATTTGTTGCTTTCGATAAAATGAACTGTGTGGAGGTAAGGCCATGAAAAGATTTTATATTTTTATTCTTTTAGCTGTTTTTCTTTTTTCCTGCGGAGAGAACACTGTAAACAAAATAGATGATGACAGTGTGGAAAACGGTAACGATGAGGACAGCGCTTCTCAGTATGAAAAGATAGAACCGGAAGATTCCTTTTTTGAGACCGAGGCAGAGAATAAACTCATCTTTGATTTCAAGGGTCTTATCAACAACATGACAGCTGTTGAAGCACAGAAAGCTGTTAGCGGAATGGGTGATTTCACTCTCACTTTCGGTGAAAAAGATATCAATCTTAACGGAGATATGAACCTTTATACCAGAACATTTCCTGAAAATTATGAACAGACTGCTCTTGCCGGAAAGGAATACCTTATGATGAGCATTTACTCCATGAAGGATAGCGGCACTCTTGAAAACGGCAACACCTATTACAACTATGACTATCTTTCTTTCGGTACTCCTACTGAAAATATGCTTGAACTGAAAAACAGTGGCGACAATATCACCACAATGCCCGAACTATCCTGGGCAACTCTTTACTCCTACTACGTTGTGTCACGGGCTGACAAAAAATACTTTATGCAGTACTGTGCTTTAAGTACAGCGGAACCAGATCAGTCTCAGTTCTTTGTGGACCACGATGCGAATAGTGAGTTCAAAGAAGGTGAAGACCTTATTTTCTGGGGCAACGCAACTATGAGCGAACTAATTGAAATAACTGAGGATAACCGTGAAAACTGCGTTTTCTACAGTTCGGATGGACAAACCCTTACAAAAGACGAGTTTGATGAAGAGATCGCAAAGACAGGAACAGATTTCAGTTGTGAAATACCTGAAGGATTCTTTGATCTTGAAGGAGACCATGTAAAATTCAAGTTCAGAGGCGAGATCAATGACGGCAGTGGAGAATATCAGTCAGGATACACCGAATTTGCCACAATGGAGCTGGGGGAGGAAACTTATCAGGCGGGGAACTACACCTCAGGCTCCGGGACCACAAATGTCATAGGCAAGTCAGCAGTCTATGTCCAGATGATCGGAGATTACGAACTTGTTGATAATAATACTGCCGCTCTGTTTAACGAACTTCAGTTTTTCATCATTATGGATGAACTTAAAACAATGAGGGAAGATGAACAGAACAACCTTGTTTTCAGTGCTGAGAACACTTTTAACTTTTTCTCCAGCTTCCTCAAAACAAAATATATCGAAGTTGACGGAAAAGGATATGTGAAATCATGTCCGATAGCCCTTCTGGACAACGAATCAGATAAATCTGAGATATTCGTCTGCCTTAGCGAAGATAACGATTTCAGTCCCGGAAACATCTTTGAAATAGCGGCAAAAATTAAAGTCACTGACGACGAAACAAAAGTCGGGCAGTTCTATCCGGACGGGTGTACATGTTACGCATCTGCCGGTGACGAGGATATAACATGTGAAGATTTTGATGCAATGGAGGAATAGATGAGAAAATTAATTTTTGCAATAGTTCTCCTTAGTTTCTTTGCAGTTTCCGCTGCTGAAAATGACAAGTCACTTATAATCGTCACGACAGACCTAATAAAGGAAAGATCGGCTAAACTAGCTGATTTCATTAAAGAAAAAGGAAAGCGAGGATTCACCGTTCTTCTTGCAACTGAAAGTGATTACGATGATGAGAACCTGACGGGTGTGGAACGGGCAGAAAAGATACGAACCTGGCTTAAAACTGTCGTCTCAGAGTTTTCCTATCTTCTCCTGATCGGTGATGCTCACGCTGATTACGGAGATGTTCCCATGTGGAGAGTATGGCCCAGGCACAGTTACAGTGATGACGAATGCGGCGGCTTTGCAATTGACTGCAGATACTTTGAAACTGATGCGATCTATGGAAGTTTAAGCGGAAACTGGGACCTCAACGGAAACGGACAGTACGGAGAGCATGAACTTGACGAAGGTGAAGGCGGAATGAGCTACACTCCAGACCTTGCAGTCGGAAGAATTCCCGTTTATTTCGATGATACTACCGAACTCGATATTATCCTTCAGAACGCTATCGACTACATGAATAAAACGGCAGATGAGATCACATACAGAAAAAAAGTTCTCCTTCCCGCATCTTTCTACTATTTCAAAGGTCAGCAGATGACAACTTACACCTGGCCCTACTCCCTTGACGGTGCTGAAAGTGCCAACTGGATACATCACAACTACTTTTCAGGTGATGATATTACAGTCACAACAATGTATGAGGAGGAAGGTCATATAACTTCGGAGTTTGAATCATCTATCCCTCTGACAAAAGACAACTTCGTTAACGAATGGGAAAAAGGCTACGGAATGGTGATGTGGTTCGGTCACGGACTTGCTAAAATGGTTGCAAGAACTATCTGGGTCGAAGACACAAATGGAGATAATGCCGCTCAGGGTTCAGAAATGTCTCAGCCGCTTCTCATTGACTCAGATTCTGTTCTGAAAGCTAGCTACACAGCCCCTGGCTTTATTGTTGCTGTAAGTTGCGAAGTGGGAAGCGTTGAAACTCCTGAAAACCTTACTCACTCAATGCTCTTAAAAAATGCGGCTGTCGGAGTTCTATCTTCCACAAATGTCACACCACTTGATGAAACTGATTACTCAGACCTTGAAAGTGATCTCGATACAGGAAAATACAGTGAGAACAATGCGGGAGCGCTTATGTATGAAGGCCTTATCAACGGACAGTCAGCTGCATGGGTATACAGCAGAGCCAGAAAAAATCTGGGAGTTGATGGGTCCATCGAGGCGCTTGCCGGAAAACTGATGATAAACTACTACGGCGATCCCACTCTCACACTTTATGACACAGTTAATGACATTGTGGAAACTGATAAAGAAAATGATGATGAAAGTAGTGATGAAAATGAAAAAGAAGACACCTCTTCAGGGTGTTCGTCAGTTATGATCTAAGGAACAAGATTTCCACTTGTTGTAGTTGCTCCACCAATTCCGTCAGCATCGTTTATCTGAGTTATCAGAGCATCAACATCTGTCTGAAGAAGTGCAGAATTATCTGTCACTATGAAATCATTAACAACTTCTGTCAGACCACTAAGATCAAAAGAGTTTAAAAGTGTGTTGTTTAAAATTTCTAAGTTTCTTCCTAATGAAACTAATGATGCTGCATCAAATGATGTCATTAGTTCATTTGCATTTATTCTGAAATCACCGACAGAAGTTATACCTGAAGGAAGAGTAAATGAAGTCATCACTGTATCTGAAACTCTGAAAAAATCAGTAACATCGGAAAAAGAACTAATATCAAATGACTCTAAAAGAGGGTTCGAATAAACTTCAAAAGACTCAGCACTTTCAAGTGAAGATGCATTAAAAGAAGTCATTATGTCATTACTTTCTACAGCGAAGTTCTCACCGACTGTGATTATGCTGCCGGCATCAAAAGTTGTCATCAGATCATTATCTCCGATCTTGAACTCTCCGCCGATCTCTGTCACACCGGAAGGCATAGTAAAAGAGGTAAGAGCTGTAGCAGAGATCTGAAATAGTCCCCCGGCATTTTTTAGAGAAGAGATGTTGAAAGAAGCCAGAACACCATCACTTGAGATCTGAAAAGTCTCTTCCACTGTTTCTAAGGCTGAAGCATCAAAAGATGTAAGAGCAGGGTTTGAAACAACGTAGAAATCAGCAGCATCTGTCAAAGCCTTCACTTCAAAAGTTTCTATCAAGTCGTTATTCTGTACTGAAAAGTAACCACCCACACTTGTCAACGCATTCGCATAAAACGATTTAAGAGCGCCATCGTTACTTGATATCTGAAATTTATCCCCTACTGTGATTAAAGATTCAAAACTGAATGTTTCGATCATATCGTTACTGCCTATCCGCAACTCTTCTCCGACATACTCAAGTAACGGCACATGAAATTCAGTAAGAGAATCATTATCTCCGACACCGAAATCTCCGCCCACATATTCAAGTGCATTGAAAGAAAAAGATTCAAGATCATCATTGCCGTAAATGTAAACTTCACCGCTGACCTTTACCAGCTTAGGCAAACTAAATTCTGTCAGGGTAGTACTGTCCACTGTAAAAGATCCGACGATAATATTACAGTCAGCAATATCTTCCAGATCATTTTCATCAAAATCACCGACACAGGAAATATCAGCGTTGCAGACATAGGTCGTTTCAACAACTTCTTCTGGATCTAACTCGCCATCAGCGTCCTCATCAATACCGGTCTCGACCTTAACTCCACCGTTAATACAGTTCTCACCTTCCGGTTCTTCACTTGTTTTCACCAGAGCGTCCTGTCCATTATCTCCATTTTCTCCGTTCTCACCGTTTTCGCCATCTTCGCCGTTCTCGCCATCTTCACCGTCAGCTCCGGCACAGTCTAGAGCGTCACAGAAATCGTCTCCATTCAGGTCTTCCGTTTCTGTATCACATTCGTTATCGCCATCAAGATCCCAGCAGGCAAGACCGTTATCTCCACTCTCACCATCTGTTCCGTCAGAGCCGTCATCACCATCTTTGCCTTCCGCACCGTCTTCACCATCTGAGCCGGCAAGACCGTTGCAGATATACTCTGTTGAAAGAACTTCTTCTTCGCTAAGTTCACCGTCAGCATTCTCATCAAACCCTGACTCTATCTTCTTTCCACCCTGCGCACAGTTCTCGCCCGCTGCTTCATCGCTTACAACTACAAGAGCCGATCTTCCCTGAGCACCGTCTTTTGCGCCTTCGCAACCGGAAAGAACAAAGATCAAAAGAGCGGAAAAAACTATTAAAAATACGTTCCTCATAGAAACCTCCTTAATTTTCGTGTATATGGTCATCATTCAACTCCAAAACTAAAGGTTTCCACTTGTTGTAGTTGTCCCGCCAATTCCATCTGCGTCGTTTATCTGAGTTATAAGAGCGTCTACGCTTGTCTGAAGGAGTGCAGGATTATTTGTTACAGTGAAATTATTTCCAACCTCTGTCATTCCGCTAAGATCGAATGTATCAAGAAGAGTATTGCCGTTTATTGTAAGATTTGTTGTAACAACCTCCAAATTAGGGGCATTAAGTGTAGTCATTGCGGCATTGCTCATAATTGAAAAGTTATTGACAGTCGCTATTCCCACTGGAAGTGTCAACGAAGTCAGACCTGTTGTGGAGATCTGAAATGACTCCGTGACAGTTGTAAGAGACGCAATATCTAATGATGTCTGGAGAGTGTTTCCATTTATGTTTATGCTGTGAACTGATTCAAGATTAGTTGCAACAACACTTTCAAGAACATCACAGTTCATAACCTCGAAATCATACTCCACAGTTACAAGTGATGAAGCATCAAAAGTAGTCATCAGGTCATTCTCATCTATCTTTACACCACCAACAGTAAGTCCTGCGGGTAATGTAAGAGATGTCATAGATGTGTTTGAAACCTGATAGTAATCATCAACCATTGTAAGAGAAGGCGCATTAAAAGATGTGAGAGCATCACAGCTAGAAACTTGAAAGTTATCTCCTACTGTTTCAAGAAGCGCCGCCGAGAATGAAATTAAAACTGGGTTGCTGGAAACCTGGAATTCATTTACAGTTGAAATAAGCGCATCCATTGTGAAATTTTCAAGAAGATCATTTTCACCTATCAGTACATTATCTCCAACTGTTTCCAGCACAGGAACATTAAAACTTAAAAGGTCATCATTATCTGCAACCTGAAAATAGTCACCGACTGTCTTCAGAGCCGATAGATCTAATGACGTTAATATTTCGTTACTTGAGATCTTGATCTGCTCTCCCACAGTTTCAAGAGCTTTGAATTCGAAAGATTCCAAACCCTCGTTGTTCTGAACATAAATATATTCACCTACACTGGTCAAAGCATTGGCAAAAAATGTTGTCAGCGCATCATTGTTATTCGAGATCTGAAAATAAGTACCGACAGTGGTCAATGAATCAAAGCTGAATGTTTCAAGCAGATCATTACTGCCAACTTTTATATCTTCGCCGACATATTCAAGAGATGTAACATCAAAACCTGTTAAACTTCCGTTACTACCTATTTCGAAATATTCTCCGACATACTCAAGCGCTTTAAAACTGAAAGTTTCAAGATCATCGTTATTATAGATGTAGATGTATCCCATAACCTTTTTCAGCTTAGGCAGTTCCAGGGCTTCCAGGCTTGAAGATTCAATATCAAGTGATCCTAAAATTATGTTGCAGTCTTTAATCAATTCAATGTCATCTTCATCAAAATCACCGTTACATGAAACATCACCGTTACAGACGTATGTTGTTTCAAGAACCTCTTCAGCATCCAGTTCACCATCAGCATCCTCATCAAGACCTGTTTCAACCTTAACTCCACCGTTAAGACAATTCTCTCCTTCCGGCTCATCAGAGGTCTTTACAAGTGCAGTCAGTCCATCTTCACCATTCTCACCATTCTCTCCGTTATCACCGTCTTCACCGCTTTCCCCGTCTTCACCGTCCGTTCCTGCACAGTCAAGAGCATCACAGACATCGTCGCCATTTATATCTTCTGTATCTGTGTCACATTCGTTATCACCATCAAGATCCCAGCAGGCAAGACCATTATCTCCGTCCTCGCCATCTTTACCATCAGCACCGTCTTTTCCATCTTCGCCTTCGTCACCGTCATCTCCTGCCACACCATTACAGACATAGTCAGTTGTGAGAACTTCCTCTTCGCTTAATTCGCCATCAAGATTCTCATCATAACCGGTTTCGATCTTCTTTCCGCCTAGCGCACAGTTCTCTCCAGCCGGCTCATCTGTTACAACGACAAGTGAGATCTTACCATCTTCGCCTGCCTTAGCAGCATCTTCACAAGCTGTGAAAAACGAAATAACAAAAAACATTGAAACAAGAATAATTAAAACTTTCTTCATCTGGACCCCCATAAAATTAATTAACACCGTTTTGAAACCGTAACATTATATAATTATAATCATCTCAAGCCAAATAAAAAAACGTCTATTTGATTATGAGAAGAGTTATGATATCATCAGGAGTTTATTTTAAGGAGCTGACATGACCTTTCTTGAACTTTTCGGATATGTGGCAAGCGTTATGGTTGCCGTTTCACTGATGATGAGCAACATTCTGAGACTTAGAATACTCAACGCTGTGGGAGCACTTACATTTGCTATCTACGGATATATGGTGGGAGCCTATCCCGTGCTTGCTGTAAACGGCTGGATATTCCTTGTCGACATCTACTATCTGTACAGAATGATGAACGAAAAGGACTATTTCAAACTGCTTGAGGGGATCGAGCATGACTCATCCTATCTACTTAATTTCATTGATTTTTATAAAGACGACATCCTCAGATTCGCTCCTGATTTTGATCCTCAGAGACTTGAAAAACCGGAGATCGTTTTTATACTGAGAAACCTTGTTCCGGCAGGTGTTTTCATTTTCTGCAAAAAGGAAAAAGAAAAGGTTATTGACATCGTTCTTGACTATACAATTCCCGCATACAGAGATATGAAGAACACCTCTTTTTTTCTGTTTGATAAAAAGGAACATTTCAGAGAGCT
>CAZTKP010000082.1:0-11300 GCA_964614215.1 uncultured Spirochaetales bacterium
GGTTAAGCTTCTGGAAAAACTTAAAAGAAGGATACGACAAATTCACAGAGAACGGCAACATCCCGCCATCATTTAACGTGAAGAACGGAAGATATACTTTTAACTAAGAAGACTTCATCACACCGTATTTAAAGATTATATACAGAGCGCGGACACCGTCGGAAAAACCGATCTTTTTTCCTTCATCGTGCTTTCTCGGGTTATAACTGATTGGCATTTCAGCCATTTTGAGCTTATCTTTTTTTATAAGTCTTGCTATCTTAGCTGTAATTTCAGGTTCAAGTCCGAATCGGTTCTCTTCTATCGTGATCTTCTGAACAACTTCCGTCCTGAACATCTTGTAGCATGTTTCCATGTCAGTAAGTTTAAGTCCTGTGAACAGGTTGGAGAGCGTTGTAAGTCCTGCATTCACAAAATAATGGAACTGTCCGAGCGGACTGTCAGGATTATCAAGGAATCTGCTTCCATAAAGAACATCAAGTCCTTCATTCTCAACTTTGTCACACATTTTCACGATATCAAGCGGGTCATATTCAAGATCCGCGTCCTGAAAGATAGTAAAATCGCCTGTAGCGCCTTTTATGGCAGTTCTCACTGCTGCACCCTTCCCCTGATTCTTTTCGTGCCTGAGAAGCTTAACACCCCTCTCAGTGAACTTTTCAAGAACTTTGAGCGTCCCGTCACTTGAACAGTCATCAACTGCAACTATCTCAAGATCGTCAATACAGCCTTCGCCCTTGATCTTCAGAACCTTTTCAAGCAGGTCGGCAACAGTGTTCTCTTCGTTGTAAACAGGGATCAGAACCGAGAGTTTCAATTGGCTATCTCCCTGAAATAACTGATTGTTTTTTCAAGACCTTCATCAAGTTCCGTCTTCGGTGCCCAGCCGATAAGTTTATTAATAAGCTCTGTGTCGGGCTTTCTTCTTTTGGGATCATTTTCCGGGAGAGGTTTGTAAACAAGTTTACTTTTTGAGCCTGAGATCTTTATTATCCTCTGAGCAAGTTCAAGCATCTCAATTTCAACAGTATGACCGATATTCACCGGACCTGTCACCGTGTCATCAAGCTGCATAAACTTAAAAAGCGCATCCACCATGTCATCAACATAGCAGAAACACCTGGTCTGCGTTCCGTCACCATAGATAGTGATGTCTTCATCCCTCATAGCCTGAAGAATGAAATTACTGATAACTCTGCCATCATCCGCCGACATTCCCGGACCGTAGGTATTAAAAATTCTTGCAACTTTTATCTTTACACCAAACTGTCTCCAATAGTCGAAAAATAGAGTTTCGGCGCATCTTTTTCCTTCGTCGTAACAGCTTCTAAGTCCCACAGGATTAACATTTCCCCAGTACTGCTCGTTCTGCGGATGAACCTTGGGATCTCCGTAAACTTCACTTGTACTTGCCTGAAGGATCTTTGCATCAGATTTCTTTGCAAGTTCAAGCATATTTATCGCACCGAAAACACTTGTTCTTACAGTTTTAACAGGATCTTTCTGATAGTGAACAGGACTTGCAGGACAGGCGAGATTATAGACCGCCGAGGCATTTATCATCAGTGATTCCTCAACATCGTGAGTAATGAGCTCAAAATAAGGATTCTTTAGTAGATCCGCGATGTTATGCTTAGAGCCGGTATAAAAGTTATCAACGCAGACAACGTCAAAACCCTCGTTTAAAAGCCTTCTGCAAAGATGTGAACCGATAAGTCCCGCTCCGCCTGTAACTATTACCCTTTTCACTTTTTCACCTCTACTTTAATCTTTCAAGAAGTGCCGCCGCGGATTTTCCCTTTCCCATCGTGAAAAGATGAATTCCCGGAGAACCATTCTCAAGAAGTTTTACACAGAGATCGGCAATAAATGAAGTTCCGACCTCAAACTCCTCCTTCTTTGTCTTCGCCTCGAACATTTTTTCCTTCAGTTCATCGGGAACTGAAACGCCAAACATCTCAGGAACCATCTCTATCTGCTTTTTTGAAACAAGCGGACGGATTCCCGGAATAACCGGAACAGTTATCCCCGCCTTTCTAATTTTCTCAATGAAATTCTGATATAGATCAAAATCAAAACACATCTGGGTCACAATGAAGTGCGCTCCCTTATCGACCTTTTCCTTAAGATAGGCAATATCCTGATCAAATTCCGTCGCTTCCACATGTTTTTCAGGATAGGCGGCAACACCGATACAGAAATCAGTACCTTGAGCATCCTCAAGTTCATCGTCAAGGTAAACACCCTTATTCATTCTTGAAATATGTTCAACAAGCTCAGAAGCATGTTCATAACCGTCCTCTTTGGCAACGAAACGATCCATACCGAAAACGGGATCACCACGAAGTGCAAAAACGTTGTCAAAACCCAGATAGTGCATGTCAATGATAGTATCTTCGATCTCCCACTTGTTCATCCCGCCGCACAGAAGATGCGGAACGGCATCAATTGAGTAGCGGCTCTGAATGGCGGCGCAGACTCCGATAGTTCCCGGCTTCTTTCTGTAGACTTCCCTGATCTTTTTCCCGTTTTCGGTTTTAAATGAAATGTGGGGCTGATGGTAGGTAACATTTATGAATGCAGGGTTGTAATCAACAAGTGAATCAATAGTTCTGTAGATGTCGTTTACGCTACTGCCCCTGTCAGGCGGTGTTATTTCAAGGGAAAAGAAAAAATCCATCCCCTTTTTAAGAAAATCGTCAATCCTCAATTACTTTCTCCACTTTGTAAAAGCAGTGCTGAAAAGGCTTTTATCGTCACTTTCATCTTTCCTTCACTAACCGTAAATTCAGTGCCGGTCAAATAGTCAGCTATCGTTCCGTCTTTAAAAGCTTTGTCAACACCAATTTCGACTTCGTTATCCTCTTCACCGTTATTGATAACGATCAAAGCTGAATCGTCATCTAGAACGTATGAATAGGCAAGAATGTTGTTCTGTGTTAAAAGAACATCTCTTGAACCGTATCTCAACGCGGAATGTCTGCCTCTGAACTTAGCAGTTAATTTAAGATGTTCAAGATTTTTTTTCTGCTCAACACTCAGTTCATCACCGAAAATGTTCATCCTTCTGTTATCAGGATCGTTCGCTCCGGGCATTCCGAACTCATCACCCTGATAGACAATGGGAATTCCGGGCATTGTGTAGATAAATGTCAGAGCGTTACGCATCTTTTTAAACGGCAGCTCATCTTCAGGGAGTTCAGGGGAATTTTCCCAGACTTTTTCATTTGCAGGAGCTCCGCCCTGAGAGGAAACACCGTCAAAATCATCATTCGCAAGACTAAGCGCGCGGCATACATCGTGGTTTCCGATAAAGTTACCCATAAGAGCTTCAGAGTAGTAGTCACGCTCGTATCTCCCGTCATTTTCATCAATAAATTCAGCAAGTTCAGTCACAGTCTCACTTTGAAGAAGAAATGTTCTCACAACATGGTGATAGAGCGGAAAATCAAACTGTCCGTTAAGTTTAGTCTCACCGATGTAGTATCCGATCTCCTCCCAGCCTGCATCACCTGTAAAGGTTTCCCCTATCATATAAAACGGAACACCCGTATGCATAACATTTCTTTCGATCATGGTTCGCAGAGTAGTTGTAAAGTCAATCCGCATAAGTCTTATTGCATCAAGCCTCAGGCCATCAATATCAAACTCCTGTATCATCCAAAGGAGGTGGTCAATAACGGCGTTCATCGCATCAACACTCGTGTAGTCCAGATCTGCGAGATAATCCGTGAACCAGCATTCAACAGGCTTTTCCCATCCGCAGGTGTAGCCACCGTTGCTGTTTGCAGGCTGACCGTCCTTAGCAAAATGGAACCACCCCGAGTTCTTATAAGTTTCCCACAGGTATGAATCTGTATGGACGTGGTTGGGAACAAAGTCAAAGAGAACTCTGATACCCTTTTTATGGGCTTTCTGGATTAGTTCGTGCAGTTCTTCAACAGTTCCGAACCTTGTTTCAATGGGACTATCAAGACCGGGGATCGGATTTACATCTGTCCAGCCTGTTGCAATGGGCCAGTATGAATGATAGGCGGCGTAATACCTCTGATCTCCGCCCATTCCCTTTCCCGCATTTGGAGTGTTTAGAACAGGAGAACTTATCCAGATCGCGTTAAAACCGAGATCTGAAAAGTAGTTATCATCAATTTTCTCGATTATTCCCCTGAAATCTCCACCCTGCCAGTTGGCCTTTTCATCAATTTCAGGAAGCGGATCGTCATTATCTTTTGAACCGTTCTTAAATCTGTCTGTCATCAGCTGATACATCTGAGCGTCACGCCAGTCAAAATCCTCATCCTCGATCCAGAACTGAACCGTCTGAACATCAGCCGCAAAACCCTTTTTGTCAAAGACTTTGAAGTACCACGTGTACTTACCGTTCTCAGGAGCTTCATATTCGATCTTAAAAACGTTATTCTTCTCATCAAAAGTGTAATCCGCCTCTTCGCGATTAAGCAGGATCACAGTTTTTTTCATGTCAGGAGCGCTGTCGGCGATCCCCGGACTGTACTTCATCTCAAAACTAACGCTCTTTCCGTCAACTATTGGTTTTTTCTCAATTTTTACCGCAGGATAACGGCAATCCTTCACTATCAGACGACTGTATCTGATGCCCGAATCGAACATTGTGAGAGGATTTTCAGGATCAATATCTGAAGTTTTTGTCTTTGCCGAATAGAACTTGTAAGGATAATCCCCCGGAGCAAGAAAAAGCTCAACTGACCAGCGACCGTCATTAAACGTCATCGGAGTTGATAAAGACCAGTTGTTGAACCCACCCTTGATGTAAAGATCATCATCCGCATTCCCAGCAACTGAAACCGTCACACCCGGACAAACCTCACGATTGGCATCGTCCCCGCATGAAAGAGACAGCATAAATACAAAGCTGATAAAAATTAAAAGGAATCCCTTCAAAGTAACATCCAAGTTAGTTAAAACAGTGAAAATATACTTCTATTCAACACACGTCACAGTGTTGTAATCCATGCATGTATCGTCGCAGATAGCCTTTCCGGCAGTGAATTTCTCAGAATCTATTTCAACACAGTCCTTAACGTCGTTCTTTTCGCAGATCTCATCGCCTTCAAGGACTCCGTTTCCGCAGACTGGAACTATGTCATCATCAACACTGTCTTCGTCCAGATCATCTGAATCCGAGTCATCAATGTCTTCATCTAAAGTTTCGTCGGAAACCTCAGACTCGTCTGACTGGTCTGACTGGTCAGACAAGTCAGAATCGTCCACATCATCATCAGTCGAGGGTCCGAAATTATCCAGCAACTGTGATCCTCCGTCATCCGCAACTTCCTCTTCATCTTCCCATTCCACAATAGTATCGGGAGTTTCCTCGATTTCTTCGGTGCAGTAGTAATCCCCCTTTTCGTATATGCACTCACCGTCTGAATCAGCACAGTCAGCGATCAGGATCCATTCCTCATAATCATTACAGATCTCAAGTTTAGTTCCTGTACAACGGCGTTCGCCCTTTTTACAGAGTCCGTAACTTAAACCGTCCTGTCCATCTTCATCACATGTTACAAACAGGAAAAGAGCTGAAAAAATAAAGATTAAAAGAAAAAGATACCTCATGCTTACCTCAGCTGCACTGCGCCGTTATTCTTGATCCTGCCGGCACATCTTCCATGATCCAGGTATTACCGCCGATCACGGCACCCTTACCGATCGTAACTCTTCCAAGAATCGTGGCATTGGAATAGATAACCACATTATCCTCAACGATCGGATGTCTGTCGATACCCTTGACCGGTTTTCCGTCCTCATCTTTCGGGAAGCTCTTCGCACCAAGAGTAACACCTTGATATATTTTAACATTATCACCAATAACACTTGTGCCGCCAATAACAATTCCTGTCCCGTGATCCATGAAGAATTTCTCGCCGATATGAGCTCTGGGATGAATATCTATACCTGTGTCAGAATGTGCCATTTCAGTTATTATTCTCGGTATCAAAGGCACACCGATATGATAGAGAGCATGAGCGATACGGTAGCTAGTCATCATAAGAACACCCGGATAACAGAAAATTGTCTCACCCTGATCTATCGCCGCAGGATCGCCCTCGTAAGCCGCTTCGACATCAAGTGCGAGCATTCTTCTTATTTCAGGAAGTTCTTCAAGAAACTTAAAGGCCAGGTCTTCAGCTATTCCATCGCAATCAGCACAGACACGACCGCTTTCACCCTGACATTCGTAACAGAGGCCGCGTTTTATCTGCTCTTTCATCATTACCATTACCTTATCAAGCTTTGAGCCTGTGTAGTAACTGATGTTAGCCGCATTTATATCCGATTCCATGAAAAAGCCGGGAAAGATAACAGCTTTAAGAAGTTCCATTATCTTTACAAGCTCGTCACGACTCGGCATCGGAGCGCTTTTTGAATGAAGGTTAACGACCGGACCATATGAGCCGGGGCAGCATAACTGATTAACAACGTTTACAAATCTTTCTCTTTTTTTCAAATTCATAGGTTCCTCCCGAAGTAGTCGGGTTATTATGTCATTTTATCGTCCTGTGTCAAGAGCTAGATAACAGGCGGTTGTCCCGTCTCTTCAAGGACTGAAAGCCAGAGCTGGCCGTTAATATCGATCTTTTTTCTCTTTGATGTGGCAAGTTTCATCGGAATGTGAATGAACTGACCATTAAGATAACCGACGACCATTCCCGTTCTTCCGCTCATTCCGGCATGAACTGCCATCTGGGCAAGCTGTGAACAGAAAATAGAGTCATTGGGGGTCGGTGAACATGATCTGATTATATAACTAGGATCAATGTACTTGACACCGTGAATAATATTTTTTGCGTTCAGATAACTTCTGATCTTGTCTTTGATAAAAACTCCGATATCACCAAGTTTTGCATTTCCTGATGCGTCATAACGAACATTTTCCTTATCCTGAACATACTTTTGTCCGGCTCCTTCTGCAACAACGATCACACAGAACTTCTTTCTTCTCAGCCTTTTTTCAACAAGATCAAGCAGTCCGCCCTCTCCTGTCATTCTAAATTCCATTTCGGGAACAAGACAGAAATCTATCTGGTTACTTGCAAGAGTTGCATTAGCTGCAATAAATCCTGACTCTCTTCCCATAAGTTTTACAATTCCAATACCATTATGGATCGAAGTCGCTTCGGTATAGGCTGAATCAATTGAATCACAGGCTTCGGAAAATGCTGTCTCAGTTCCGAAAGAACGCTCTATGTAGTTGATATCATTATCAATTGTCTTTGGTATCCCTATCACGGCGATCTTAAGATTTCTTTTTTCTATCTCATCTTTTATCGCCATTGCTCCGCGCTGAGTTCCATCACCTCCGATAACATAAAGAATATTCACATTGAGCTCAACGAGTCTGTCAACCATCTTTTCTTCATCCTGCGGTCCTCTTGAAGTCCCGAGAATAGTTCCGCCGTCAAGCTGTTTGTTCTCGACCATCGAAGGAGTAAGATGCACTACCTCAAAACCGTTTTCCTTTATCAGACCTGCATATCCGTACTTAATTCCAAGAGTTCTCTGATTGTTGTAACGGTAATGGTTCATTACAACAATTCCACGTATCACAGCGTTAAGTCCCGGACAGATCCCACCACAGGTTACAATTGCCGAAACAGTTTCACCAGACTCGAAAAAAAGTTTTTCCCTCGGACCCGCTTTTTCAAATGCAGGAACTTCCTTTTCTGCCTCAAGTATGGACTTCACAATACCCTGATCTATAAATGCCATTATCTTTTCATCTTCCGGAATAGTCTGAGACTGATAGACCTTTTTACCTGAGGCAAGAGGCGAAATAAAATTCTGTCTACCCAGTTTTCTGATCTCAAGATCGTAGGCAAAAAGCTCTTTCTGATCTTCGGTCAGTCCTCTGATCCTGTCCATTGTCCCCTCCTATCTTTCAAAAAGTTCAAGTCTCTGCACGCTCTTTATAAAAAGTGTCGCAGGAAGATCATCGTAGTTCGCTATCTGCCGGTCAAAAAAGAACTCATCCAGGATAAAACTCTTTTTATCTTCAGAGATCTTTCCGGGAAAACCCATCATGATAAGATCAGCATTTGATGAATATTTTTTAAGAACCTCACCAAAAGAAATATCTTCTCTTTCAATGATAACAACTTCCCCGCCAAGTCTTGCGGTTTCAAGCAGTTCCTTCATTTCCTTTCTGTCCTGCTCTTCAGTCTCCCGACCTTCGACCATACGTATAATTCTGATCCTCGGAGCGTTTACAATGTATGCAAGAAGAACCATGAGGTTCCCGTTCATCTCTCCACGCCACCAGATGTCAATTCTCTCCATCTTCTCAAGTTTCTCTGCATTTTTAAGCAGAAGCACGTTCTTTCTGCGCTTGATCAGCATTCTTATTACGGATATCGTGTTGAGTTTTTTCATATATTCAAGAAGAACCGTATTTGTTATGATCCCCGCAGGATGGCTGGTCGTTACAAGTGCCTTAACCGTATCATCAAGTTCTTCAAATTCGATCTTTTCAGTAGGGATCCCGTAGTCGTTGAACTCTTTCTTTCTTCCGATAGCGTTTAGATGAACAAGGCCTTTATGCTTTTCTATGAACGATGCGAAAAAAGCTACTTTTTCATGCGCAGAATCTTCTTTAGGACCACTTACAGCCGCAACTACAGGTCTCCAGTTCTTGCTTCCCTGAACAAGTTTCTTTAATGATCTGAGCCATTTTGTCGAAAGTGTAAAGATTATTCCCCACCAGACACCCTCTATCCTATTCCTTGCTTTATATTTAAGTATCAGCCTGAAAATGATATACTGTGAAACTATGATGCCGATTCCAATAACAGGGTCAAAGAGCATAATAGCTATAACACAGACAACAAAACCGTAAAGCGAAACAGACCAGTGATTTTTAGATGTGGGTCGAAATCCGGGATTGCCGCTTATCCTCTCAAGAAAGGCACTGCCGTTCACCCAGCCGTAGACAACTATGAAAAGAATACCTACGATCATTGAGGCAGTCGAAATGCTTCCCGCCCAGATAACCGCAAGTCCCAGAATTCCCGAAAGAATTGTGGCAAATCTAGGCTCCGTTCCACCCTTGAAAAAATCCTTGCCGAAGAACTTCAATTTGTTTGGCAGAACATCGTTTATCGCAAGCGACTGCAAAGTTCTGGGAGATGTCATAAAGACAGAAAGTGCCGAAGAACCCGTTGCAAAGAGAATTCCCAGAACAAGAATAACTCCCAGAACATTTGACGGAAACTTATCGGCATAGTTTATGATATCGGTCAGAAGAACTCCCACGGGAACATCGCCCGCATAACTTTCAATGAGAACCTTTTTATCCATCATGGAAAAAACAACAGCACCGATAAGATAGACGAAAAATGTAACTCCTATTGCTGAAAAAGTGCCTGTCACAAGACTTTTCCGGGGCTCCTTAAGATCTCCACTCATTCCAATACCAGCGTCAATACCGGTAACTGCCGGGAAAAATTGAGCAAAGGTCATAAAGAACAGTGCGGTTGTTATATTTCTGTTCCCTGCCAGATTGAAGTTTCTGGAATAGACTGCCACTCCTTCGTAAGTCACATTAAAAAACGGTGATATTATTACCGTCAGGATGCTCGCTCCCAGAACAAAAAGTATAAGTGTCTGTATTTTAAGCGTAAAATCAGCTCCGACCATAACGATTAGAAAAAACACAAAGAAGAATGCCGTAGCAATGATCTGCTTTTGCAAAAGAATCGAACCCGGATCAGTTGCAGCAAAAAGATCAATTGAATCAAGCATGGGAGCAACAATGGCACGCAGAGGCTCGGCAAAACCGATCGAATAAAAGCCGATACTTGCCGCCTGAGCAAAATAAAGCTGTACACCTATACTTCCACCCAGAGCCTTTCCTAAACTGCGTCTGGAAAGAGCGTACATTCCTCCCGGACCGATATCGTTGAGATTCGTCGCGCAGTCCGATATAGAAAAAGATGTCGCAAAAGTAACAGTGTGTGCAAGAACAATAACTCCCAGCATTGACCACAGTCCCACATCTGCAACAAGAACAGGCATGAGCAGGAACAGTACAGTTCCCAGTATCGCCTCAGTTGAGGGAACAAAAACGCCTTTGAATGTTCCGAATTTATAACTCAAATTATCTCTCCAGATGCTTTGACGACAGATTATCAGTCAAAAAGAATGTCCCTTCCGGGGTAGTATCCGATCTCATCAAGTTCTTCTTCAATTCTTAAGAGCTGGTTGTATTTTGCAATTCTTTCACTTCTGCACAGACTTCCTGTCTTTATCTGACCTGCATTAACTGCTACAGCAAGATCTGCGATGAATGTGTCTTCGCTTTCACCTGATCTGTGGCTTATAACAGTTGTAAAACCTGCTCTGTGAGCAACTTCAATTGTATCGAGAGTCTCTGAGAGTGTTCCGATCTGATTGAGTTTGATAAGAATTGAGTTCGCAACACCTCTTTCAATTCCCATTCCAAGTCTTTCAACGTTTGTAACGAAAAGATCATCACCCACAAGCTGAACCCTGTCACCGAGTTTTTCAGTTATGATCGCCCAGCCTTCCCAGTCATCTTCGGCCATTCCGTCCTCAATTGAGTAGATGGGATACTTGTCAACGAGTTTTGCATAGTAGTCTGCCATCTGCTCGCTTGTAAGCTCTTCGCCTGTTGATTTTTTAAAAACGTACTTTCCATTTTCATAGAATTCCGAAGCAGCCGGATCAAGAGCGATAACAATATCTTCGCCAGGCTCAAATCCTGCTTTTTTAATAGCTTCAACAATTACTTCAAGAGCTTCTTCGTTTGATTTAAGATTGGGAGCAAAACCACCCTCATCGCCGACACCTGTTGCAAGGCCCCTGTCTTTGAGAATCTTTTTAAGTGTATGAAATATCTCAGCATTCATGCGGATTCCTTCACGAAAGTTCGGTGCACCGACAGGCATGATCATAAATTCCTGAAGATCAACAGTGTTGTCTGCGTGTGATCCGCCGTTGATGATGTTTGACATCGGAACAGGAATTGTGTCAGCTCTGAGTCCGCCGATGTACCTGTAGAGCGGAAGCCCAAGTGATTTCGCCGCAGCTCTTGCCGCTGCGAGAGAAACACCGAGCATTGCATTTGCACCGATCTCAGTCTTATTGTCAGTTCCGTCAAGAGCTATCATTGCCTCGTCGATCATTCTCTGCTCAGTTGCGTTCATTCCCACAACTTCTGCGGCGATCTTCTCAACGTTCTCAACTGCGCTCATAACTCCTTTGCCGAGATATCTTTCCTTGTCACCGTCCCTGAGCTCAAGAGC
>CAZTKP010000083.1:0-11193 GCA_964614215.1 uncultured Spirochaetales bacterium
GAAAAATTCAAAGATGGATGTGAAAGGTCGTGAAGTGTCAGTGATTACTCAAAATAATGAAGATTACATATCACTAACTGATATTGCTAAATCAAAAGATAGTGAGTCAAGAGCTGCAGATATAATAAAGAATTGGATTCGTAATAGGGGAACTCTAGAGTTTATTGGAACTTGGGAGCAGTTGTATAATCCAAATTTCAAAGTGGTCGAATTCGACCACTTTAGAATTAATGCTGGTTTAGCAAGTTTTGTTTTAAGTCCTGGTAAATGGATAGAAAAAACTAATGCTATAGGCTTTATTGTAAAAGGCGGCAGGTATGGTGGAACTTATGCTCATAAAGATATTGCATTTGAATTTTGTTCTGCCATCAGCCCAGTCTTTAAATTATATTTGATTAAGGAGTTTCAGAGGCTTAAGGCAAAGGAGCAGAAACTTCTAGGTTGGGACATAAAACGCAATCTAGCCAAAATAAACTATCTCATTCATACTGACGCGATTAAGGCAAATATAATCCCGCTTGAGCTAACAAAAAGCCAGGTCAGTATAATTTATGCTACAGAAGCGGATGTCCTCAATATGGCTCTTTTTGGAATGACAGCAAAAGATTGGCGTTTAAATAATCCGGAGAAGAATGGAAATATAAGAGATTATGCTGATGTCTCACAGCTTGTCTGTCTCTCAAATCTTGAAAACCTGAATGCGCATTTTATTGAGGATGGTATTTCTCAATCGGAAAGGTTGAAAAAATTAAATAAAATTGCAATCCATCAGATGAAACTCCTCACAGAAAACCGCTTGATCAAAAAGCTGGGAGAGAGTGATCTTTAAACGAATTGCCTTTACATTGGCTTCAAAGATAAACGATTATATTGAGTGGTATGAGACTAAGTCGCAGGCCCGGGGCTAAATAAACTTGATTATACACCCCACATCACTATAATCACACAGCTTTTTACAGACCTTGATATGGAGGGTTTTTATGGGTTTTCCTATAACAAAAGAAGGTTATCAGAAAGTTATTGAAGAGGTCAGACATCTTAAGAAGGTCGAGAGGCCGGATATAATAAAAAAGATCGCGGAAGCGAGAAGTCATGGAGATCTCAGCGAGAATGCCGAATACCACGCCGCAAGGGAAAGACAGAGTTTCATCGAGGGACGTATCGAGTATCTTGACGGGATCATTGCGGAAGCGGATATAATTGATATTGCAAAGCTCAGTGGCGAAAAGATCGTTTTCGGAGCTACTGTCACACTTCTTGACCTTGATACGGATGAGGAAGTTAAGTACAAACTGGTCGGCGAGATAGAGAGCGATCCCAAAAAAGGTCTTATTTCAGTTGCAACTCCCATTGCACGTTCTCTGATCGGAAAATCGGTCGGAGATGATACTAAAGTTGTCACTCCTTCAGGAACAAGAGAATACGAGATACTTGAAGTAGAATACGTCTGATGAACTTCGATCAGGCTCAGTCCAACATATTGATTTCATTCCTGGATCAGCCAATTGAGTCTGCCATATCACTTTCAAGGACACAGCTTAGAAAAATATCAAAAGCCCTGGGTCCGAAGATATTTGATCTTATTATCGGGAACATGCCTGAAAAGTATCAGGAACGGACTCTTGCAGCCTCTGTCGAGGATCTTGTTCCGGGAGAAATGGCCACTTTAAAAGGTCGTGTCGGAAGATGGAAAAAAGGTTTTGGAAAAGTTCCCGCCGTTCTTTACCTGGAATTTGGAAAAGGGACGATCGAGGTTACTTTTTTCGGTAAAGTTGGAAGTATCTACGCTTCGATGTTCCATCTAGGTCAGGATGTGCTTGTTTCAGGCGAGATAAATCCCAGAAAAATAGTGCCGTCTCTGGTCAATCCCGATATTTTTAAATACGATGAGAGCTGGAGAGAGCTTATTAGCGGAAATGTTCCGGTTTACAAGAAAATTCAGGGAGTTTCCCATCTTTTTATGCTCAGATCCGTCAGTGAAGTTATTAGAAAAATGAGGGAATTTAAGGGTGACTGGATCCCTGAGGAGATTTATGGAAAATTTGATCTTCCCGGATTTCAGGAATCAGTTGCAAATGTTCATTTTCCTATGCTTGGAACAGATATTGATAAGCTCAATGACATGAAAACAAAATGGCACAGAAGGCTGGCCTTTGATAAGCTTTTCTTTTTCAAATACGGTGCGCAGCGGGACAGAATAGGCGGAGATATCGATAAGAAAAGAAGAGTGATTGTTTCTTCTGATATTTCTTTAACATGTGAAAATATTTTGGCTTTTAAACTTACAGACGCTCAGAAAAGGGTGCTTGGAGAGATTCGGAGAGATCTTGAAAAGTCAGTACCGATGAACCGTCTTATGCAGGGAGATGTGGGAAGCGGAAAGACCGCAGTTATGATCCTTGCAGGACTTGATGTTATAGCTTCAGGATATAAAGTTGTGATAATGGCTCCCACAGAAATTCTTGCAAGACAGCACGAGGCAACAATTGAAAAAACGGTGCCTGAAAACATAAAAACAGAACTTTTTGTCGGCGGAGTGACAGGAAAAAAGAAAAAGGCAGAGCGACTTGAAAGAGCGAAAGCAGCTGATTTTATTGTCGGAACGCACGCTCTTTTTGAAAATCTCGAAACAATGGACGATATAGGACTTGTCATAATTGACGAGCAGCACCGGTTCGGAGTTTCCCAGAGGATGAAACTTGCGGAAAAAGCGGAAGATCCTGATGTTCTTGTTGTAAGTGCCACACCCATTCCCAGATCTCTTGCACATACAATTTACGGGGCGACAGATATAAGCGTAATTGATGAAATGCCTCCCGGAAGAACACCCGTTAAAACAAAGTATGTTCCCTTCGTAAAAAGGATGGATGTCTTTGATTATATTAATGAAATAGTTAAAGACAGGTCGAAGAAAGGATACTGGATCTGTCCTCTCGTAGAAGAAAGTGAAAAGATAGACCTTCAGCATGTTACCGGTGTTTTTGAGGAGTTTCAGAAAGTGCTTGGTGACAGAGTTCTTCTGCTTCACGGAAAAATGAAGGGTGAGGAGAAGGATCAGATCATAAACAGCCTTAAGACAGGTGAGGCGAACCTGCTTGTTTCCACAATTGTTGTCGAAGTCGGAGTGGATGTGACAGATGCTACATTCATGGTGATAGAGAACGCAGAGAGATTTGGTCTGGCGCAGCTTCATCAGCTTCGGGGAAGGGTCGGAAGAGGTCAGGAGAAGTCTTTCTGTGCCCTTATTTCAAGCGAGGATGTCAGTGAAAGGGCGGTAAAGAGACTTGAGTATATATCGAGTAATACCAACGGATTTAAAGTTGCGGAGTACGACCTTAAAATGAGAGGCCCGGGAGCTTTGACCGGTCTTGAACAGTCAGGATTCCGAAACGATCCTTATTTTATTCTTGCAGCCAGATACGGAGAACTCGTTGAAAGGGCTGGCCAGTGTGTGACAGATGTTTTTAAGGATGAAGACAGGAAGTTTGCAGACTCAGTAGATAAAATTTTTGAAAAATTCTTTATGGAAAGCTACAATCGCTACCGGACCGGATAGGGAGAATTCAGTGAAAACACTTGCAGTACTTGGATATTTTGATGAAAAGGCCCTTGAAAGGATAGGAGATATCCGCGAGCATGTTCTTGATAGGGATGAAAGTATCTGTGATCCTATTGAACCTCCGCATATCACCTTCACTATTTCTGAGAATAAATATAGGAAGCAGCTTGAGAAAAACATAGCTGAACTCGTTGAGAAACGGCAGCTTCCCACAGTTAATTTTTCACATATGGGCTTCTTTCCGAAAAAGAAGATAGTTTTCCTTGGAGTTACACCCTCGATCTCACTGTTACTTTTCCAAAGACAGATAGTAAAGGCGGTTAATGATACCGGAGCAGGACTTTTTCCATATTCCATTCCTTCAAAATGGGTTCCGCATTGCTCGATAAAGGAGGAAAGTGATTCAATTGATATCACCGGTGATGTTTTTGAAAACCCATGCTTTGCTTTTGAAGCTCAGATAACAAAACTATCCATCACAGAAATGGATCAGGAAAGCGGAGAACTTGTCTACCGTATTGACTTTTCTCAGGACGATCAGTAGCTTTCCAGTAAAATCGGCAGTTTTTGAAGCGGATTCTTTTCTTAATAGATTCTTTAGTCTTTTCAGATACTTCCTGAGGAAAATGAATTGATCGTACCTCTGTTATTCCGCATTGAGCCGCCGCTTTTTCAAGGTTGTTAAGAAAGTAGTGTCCCGGTCTCGGATTTCTTGTGTATCTGTCAAAAAAGATGCTTCCATGCCCGTCTTCATGGATAACGCAGAATGTCCTCGAAAAAAACTCATCCGGCCGTTTAAACTCGTAGGGGTTGACCAATGTGTCAACCCTGTTCGTAAAGAAGAAAAACGCAAAACACAAACTCAAAACAGCCGCCGCTTTTTTAACCCTTCCCCGAAACATCAGAGCACTGAAAAATGTCACTACAAAAGCGATCTTTATGAAAAATGAAGGCTCAATGACAGGATAAAGAGTTTTCTCAGAGAACTCACTGAAGAAGTTAAGATTAAACATCAAAGGATCAAGCAGAATGTCCGCAGTTTTTAGAAAAAATGATGCAATATTTTCTGAAAAAAGAACCGTGAACTGGGCAAGGCTGATAAGAGGAATGATTAAGAACATCATGGGGATTATCAGCATGTTCATAAAAGGAGCGGAAAGAGAAAAACAGCCGTTAAGTTCACAAGTTACCGGTAGAAGAGCATAGTTTATAAGCACAGAGACAGTAATGAGTCGGACAGTTACAGACCCGGGCATATTCTTCCAGATGTTGAGAACTGTTGCAACACAGATGGCACTCATGATGAAGCTCAGACTTACTGCACTTGCAGGAATTAAAATGGAAACGGTCATGAGCGAAAGAAGAAAGACAGTCATGGGGTTTGGAAGAAATCCGTAAAAGGTGAAAAGTTCAAAGGCAAGTATGAACGTTATCGCGCGGAGAGTGGGAATCGAACCGCCTGTGATAAAAAAGTAGTAGGCTGAGACCAAAATTTTTATTAAAAGTGTTATCAAATAGACTCTTGATGGTTTAAAAGGGAGAAAAACGTTTAAAAACCTGAAAAATATGAGGTTTAAAATGATGAAAACAACTCCGACATGGAAAGCTGAGATCGCTACAAGATGCATTGTTCCCGAGTTAATGAGAAGTGATCTGAACTTACCTGAGAATTCACGTTTCCCCGTTGTCAAAGCCTTTAAAAATTCACGATTATGAGACCTGTTAGTCAGACGAGAAAGGCTGTTTCTGAAAGGTTCAGTGAGTTCAGATCTGAGGTTCGCTGAGTAGAAATTCCCAGTCTTTTCAATGATGTTCAGGTCTCTTTTTACAACTGCAACAGTAGCTAAAAGTAAAAAGATAATGATTCCGGTGTTGCGAAATCTATTCTTTTTATTAAAAATGTTCTTTATCTCAAAGTCCATAATCGGAATTATTGATTAGAAATTTAGAAAGTCAACTTAAAGTGAAGTCTTTTCCTTTATAAACTGACAGATCTCATCTTTTGCATTAGTTGCCTCAGGAAAAAGTGGAGAACAGGCGGGATAACAGTGAAAAAGTCCTTCGCCAACATTCAGTTTAACATCAACTCCTGCTTTCTGAGCTTTTTCAGCAAGTCTGACAGAATCTGAAAGCATAAGTTCGTGACCTCCTGCATAAAGAAGAATAGGCGGAAAGTCATTAAAGTCTCCGAAAAGTGGAGATATCAGAGGATCTTTCGGGTCATTCTCTCCTGCATAATATTCACTGAAATACTTTTGAGCTTCTTTCCAGCAAAGTGTGTCCAGTTCAGCATTATCAATCATTGAATCTCCTGAATTTGTAAGATCGGTCCATGGAGAAAGTGCAACAAGTCCGCTCGGAAGTTCTATTCCTTCATTCTTTAATGCATGTACAGTTGAAAAAACAAGGTTTCCTCCACCGGAATCGCCCATGAAAACTATTTTTTTGGGATCAATACCTTCTTTGAGAAGATATTTATAAGCTGAAACTGCATCGTTTAATGCTTTAGGGTACGGATCCTCAGGTGCAAGGCCATATTCAATTAACAGCGCAGGAACTTCGCTGTCCTTAACGAATTTTGCAACTATCCCGCGATGAGCTCTGATCGAACCTAATACTAATCCTCCACCGTGGAAGTAAAGGGTTGCCTTATCCTTTTTAACACCGTCAGGGATCATCCACTCTGCCTTTAATGAATCGATCATGACAGGCTCAAGTGAAATGTTTTCAGGCAGTTTCCCGAAAAAGTCTGCACCTCTTTCAACTTCTTCACGAAGTTTATCAAGAGAAGTATCATCAAAGATCTCTTTCCTTCTTTTAAGTTGACCTTTCAACAGATGCTTATGCTTGAGTATAAAAACAAACAGTTTGCTTCTAAGACTTGGCATAACTATCTCCATTTTTTATAAACATATTAATAAGTATTTCAGGGGCTGGTATTTTCATCTTATTCCCGTGAACAGCATTTGTAATAGCGATTCCTTTAATTGATGACCAGAATGCTGTAGCCATTTCTTCTGAGCAGCTGTCTTTTCTGATGCAGCCTTGTTCCTGACCATCTTTTATAATGCGTGCGATAACCTGATAGGGGAGTGCGTTCTTAGTTCTGATAACATTTTTAGCTTCTTTCGGAATTGAATCAGAAACAGATGCAGTCGCAATAAGAAGGTGAGTCCTGGATGTGTCTTTGCTTTGAAGTCCCAGAATAAGTTCTTTTATCGCCATTTTTATCTTTTCATCAGCGGGAACGGACATTTTCTCGAGGGCAATACAAGCATCAATAAGCTTTTTAAAAGCACTGTTGATAAGTTCGATAAAGATGGCGTCTTTCGATTTAAAGTAATGATATACAAGACCCTGCGAAGAGTTGGAATCCTTTGCAATATCGCTGATCTTTGTCCCTGTAAGTCCTTTTGTTGAGAAAAGTTTTAAAGCACTTGAAAGGATCTTTTCTCTTCTAATATCCTTCATTTTGTTGTTTACTTCCATGTTTCTACCCATCTCAATCCTTATTGACTGAATAATCATTCAACAGAAGTATTCTAAATGCTTTTTTTATAGTTGTCAAATGATTTCTAGAACTTGACTCGATCGATCGTGGAATTATTATTCTGAGAACTTAGCTGTAAATGAAAAGTGATTGAAAACACTGGATATTTATTGTGCTGTTGATATTAGTAATATCCTGTGAAGGTAAGAACTGACACCGAAAGAACCGGATGAAGAAAGTATGACGAGAAAAAACAGACAGGGAGAAGAAAAAATGTTGCGAATGTTTACGTTTTTCAATAACATGTAGTAAAGTTTTTAAAAACTAAGGTCCACGATGTTCAGACAGGATAATTGTAAAGATATAGAAAAATGTCCGGTAACGGGGATGAAAGTAGTTATGCTTCCTGAGTTTACCGATGTTCCGATCAATAAAGATTACAGCACTACTTTACAGAAAGTCGGTGAAAATATTGTGTATGTTCAAAGCAGAGGAAGCCTGAAAAATGTAGATCTTGATAAATTCAATCAGCTTGTTGAGGAGTTTTGTGCCGCTGCAGGGGTGAAAAAACCTTTTGTTCAGATAAGGAACCTTTCAGAGTTAACGGGGCGGCTTTCTTTTAAGAACATAAAAAAGCAGATGTATTACTTTAATGAACACCGTGCAACAATGACTGGAATTGTTTTCATCGAGGAGCCGTTCTGGTTTAAACCGTTCATCAATCAGGGCCTCAGGTTTTTCAGCCCTACTCCATTTAAAGTTGTTTCTGCAAAAAACTATAATGAAGCTGTTAATTCTGCTGTCAGGATGCTTGAGCAGAAAAATGATCAAACGGAACAGCAGAGCAAACCAATCATTTTTAAGGATATCATCTTTAAACCGGAGTGGGTTTATGAAAATCCAGAAAATGATTATAAATATCAGGTTGGTTATATTCCCGGAGTTCTTTTTTATGTTTCTATGCACGGTAACTTAAGCGATCTTAAAGATGTTAAAAAGTCCAGTGATCTAGCTACAAAAGTTCTTGAGGAGAATAATCTCAGAAAACTTCCCTACATAATAACCAATTTTTCTGAACTTGCTGCTATAAGATCTTTCCGGTGCAGGCAGCAGTTTGCAAAGGAAGTGAAAAAAAGAATGCAGGAAACAGACAATAACGTCGGAGCCCGAATTATAATAAAACCCGACAGATTCAACAGAGCATTGATCACAGCTTTTGCCCCGTTTATCAATGTCAGATATATCATAACAAATTCAATAGAGGAAACATTTGAAAAAATAAATAATAATCCGCAGGAACTTAAAAGTGTCAGGGAGGAAAAACCTTTTCTTGTTACACCCGAACATCTTGAGGAGTTGAGCAATGTTTTTGGTGAACTTCAATGGGAAGAGTCGGGAGTTATTCCAAATGCCGTGGTTTCCAAAGATAATCCTCTTGCATATCTGACGGAATCAATCGCTTTGATAAAGAACGATCTTAATGAACTCAGACAAAATGAAAGAAGGATCCAGGAGGAACGTGAAACAGCACTGAGAAAGGCAAAAGAGACCGCCGAAGCTGCAAATAATGCTAAAAGTGAGTTCCTTGCAAAAATGAGCCATGAGATAAGAACGCCCTTAAACGGTATCATAGGTTTTACCGATCTTCTCAAAGATACTCCGCTGACAAAAATGCAGCAGCAGTATGTCGACAATGTGAATGTCTCAGGACATGTGTTGCTGGAGATCATTAATGATATTCTTGACTTTTCTAAGATCGAAGCAGGAATGATGGAACTTGATCCGGTCATCACTGATATGTATGAACTTTTAAAGAACACCATAGACATAGTAAGATTTGCCGCTGAAAAGAAAGGGCTTGAAATAAAAATGATCCTTGACGGTTCCATGCCTGAATTTGCGAAAGTTGATCCTGTAAGATTGAAGCAGATACTTGCAAATCTTTTAAGCAATGCTGTTAAATTTACTGATTCCGGTGAGGTGAAACTGGAAGTTAAATTTAAATATACCGGCAGAGAAACGGGAACCTTCACTTTTTATGTTACAGATACCGGGATTGGAATAACTGATGATCAGAAAGAAAAACTTTTCAAGTCTTTTTCTCAGGCAGACAGTTCAATATCAAGAAAGTACGGAGGCACAGGATTAGGGCTCATTATTTCAGAAAGGATCGCTAATAAAATGGGTAGCAGAATAGATCTTGAAAGTATCCCTGAAAAAGGAACGACTTTTTATTTTGATCTGTCAGTTGACTTGCTCAGCGAGAACAAGGTTATGAAAAGGGTCCCTGTCAATGAGAACAATGTAAAGCAGATCGTGTCGGAAAAACCTTTTTCTTTTCTTATTGTTGAAGATAATTCAGTCAACATGGTCGTAATAAAGGCGTTTATCAGAAAAATGCTTCCCAATGCCCGTCTGATAGAAGCGGTAAACGGTGTTGAAGCAGTTGAAAATTTTAAGAAATATTCGCCTGATCTGATATTTATGGATGTTCAGATGCCTAAAATGGATGGTCTCGAAGCAACAGAAAAGATTAGAGAAATGGAGGCTGTTTCCAAAAACCGTGTTCCGATCATTGCTCTGACAGCAGGAGTTGAAGTTTCCGAACAGAAGAGGTGCATGGAGTCGGGAATGGATCTTTTCCTGACAAAACCGATTGCCCAGGGAAAGATCAGAGAAGCACTGCAGAGGTACCTTTCAGTAAATCAGTAACATTTTAATAGATACAGGAAGACATTAGTACTGCGTTAATAATCCGCGAGTGGTTTTCTTTCTTGAAATTATAAATTGCTTTGATAGAATGCTCATCCTGACAGTTATTTTTGGAGGTTCATATGGAAATTAGAAAGTTTGACGGCAAATGGGAAAAAATAGATTTTCTTGATATGCTGATGCTTGATATTTACGGAAATATCAGACACGTGACAATTCCCAGAGGTTATATCAACGACAAAGTTCTTAAAGAAGGTATCGGTTTTGACGCTTCCAACTTCGGTTTTGCAAAAGTTACTAAATCTGACATGCTTGCGCGCCCTGATATGAGCACTGCTTTTGTCGAGGAAAAGGGCGAACATACAGTGCTTCATGTTCTCTGCGACATCTATCTTATGGACGGTGGACTTTTTGATCAGTATCCCCGCTATGTTGCCGGAAAGACTCTTGAATATCTTAGGTCAGAGGGGATAGCCGATGATGCTCAGATGCTTGTCGAGCTTGAATTCCATCTGTTTGAGGATGTTAAATATGCGGCGGATTTCAGCCATTCATACTACAAGATCCAGTCTCAGGAAGGAATCGGAAGAGACTATGACGATCTTCCAAGATTCAATATTCATAAAGGCTATCACAGGATCTATCCGGATGACAGATACTTCAATGTGAGAAACGATATTGTAAATGCACTCGATGCTATTGATATTCCTGTGAAATACCATCATCATGAAGTCGGTGCGGCGCAGCTTGAGATAGAGCTTAACTTCATGTCACTCCTTGATGCTGCGGACAAGGTTTCTCTCGCAAAGTGGATAGCATGCAACATTGCAAATGAACACGGACTTTTCATTACCTTCATGCCTAAACCGATATACAAGGCGGCAGGAAACGGAATGCACGTTCATCAGTATCTTGCAAAGAAAGGCAGAACAATTTTTGCAGGAAAAGAACTCCACGGACTTACCAAGACAGCTCTGAGCTACGTTGCAGGGCTTCTTGACCACAGTCTTACAGGTTCACTGCTTGCTTTTTCCAATCCGAGCACGAACTCTTTCAAAAGGCTTGTTCCCGGTTACGAAGCTCCTATCGGTGCAACATTTGAAAAAGCGTCAAGAGAAGCATCTGTAAGAATTCCCGGCTACCTTTCAAAAGGTGAAGAGAGAATTGAATACAGGACAGGTGATGCCTCTTCAAATATCTACTATTTTCTGAGCGCAATGGTGCTTGCAGGTATTGACGGAATAAAGAAGGACAGAGATCCTGTTAAAAGCGAATATAACGTGCCGAACAACGGAAAGATCTTCCCGCTTAACCTTAATGCAGTTCTTGACGGACTGAATAAGGACAGGGAATACTTGAGTTCCGCTTTCCCCGATGCTCTCATTGATCTGTGGATAAAAATTAAGAAAGACGAAGCGGAATACGTCTACAA
>CAZTKP010000084.1:0-11120 GCA_964614215.1 uncultured Spirochaetales bacterium
AAAATATGAAAGGCCCAGGTACCTTCACCTTCTTTCGGCCTGAGATTAAATCCTATCTGAGCAGTTATCGCACCGATCGGAGAAACGAATGTGAGTCCTCCGCCGGATGTATATCTGAAAAGTTCGTTTTCTTTAATCTTTTCAAGATCTTCCCATAGATTTCCCAGATCGAGAAAAGTTATGAGGTAGAGACTTTCTATGAGTTTAAGGCGAAGCTCGTTTCTCATGAAGAAGTAGTATTTTCCGTTTGATTCCTCTTTTTCTTTTTTATCTGCGGGCATAAGTTCATTGTTAAAGAAACCCCTTATTGTTGTTGATCCACCCAGCTTAAGAACGTCGTCTGAAGAAAGTGCTCCTGAATGATGGATGATAAAGGCTGTTTTAAGGAAAGTATGAAAGATAATAGTGTCTCTTGAAACCAGTTCTCCGGCAAAATTCACTCTGTACTGAAGAGGAACATAGATGGCCAGACTGTTCTCGAATTGAGTGTACTGGCTTCCCGATCCGTAAAGAGATGACTTGTTAAAGATCTTAAATGATGTCTTATATCCTTTTGTCGGAAAGAACAGTGAATCTCTGAAATCAATGTACCCTCTGAATTCCGGTGTGATAAGAAGTCTTTTTATGTAGTCTATTTGAACAGTTTCTTCATCCTTCTTGGTGTCTTCGTTATAAACCTTGACTCTTTCATGATCCCGCTCTTCCTGATATGCAAGCTCAAGACCGGTCGAGAGAAAAAAGTGTTCCTTAAACCTTCTGAAAAAGCTGAAATACAGACCGTTCTTATCTATCATGTAGGGAAGCCCGGTGTTACTTCTGATATCGTGAATGTGGAAGGCTTCGATCTGGGCAGAGATAGGAACGGAAGGCAGATAGAGGTCGGGAAAGATAAAAGCCCAGTTAATTTTTCTCTCTATCTGTTCGCCGATCGAATAATCTTTCGTGTAGTAGTTCCTGAAAGTATCGTTCATGAAGATCTCAAGCTTTCTGGAGACCTTGAAACTCAGTTTGGTCGAGAATCCGGTCTCAAGAACATTTTTCCATTCAACACTGCCCGTAAGTCTCACACCTTCATCACTGCTGATTCCAATACCGGGAGAAAGTTTCCATCTTTCGGATTCGCTGACAACAACAACAATATCTTTCTTTTTTGAAGGAAACTCAGGATCGATGAACATGATCCTTGCTGATTCGAAGATACCTGTTGTCAGAAGGTTCCGCCTACTGGTTGAAATGGTATCCCCCTCAAGAGTTTCACCCGAATTGATTCTCAGAATGCTTTTTATGACCCAGCTTTTTGTCAGATGATTTCCTGCAATAACGACTTCCATGATCTTTACCGGGAAAAGGTATTCAGCCTTAAAGAAAAGGTTGACGTTGTTTCCTTCAAATTCGTTTTTCTGAGTAAGCCAGGCAAATATGTAGCCTTTTTCAGACAGATACTTTTCTATACGTTCCTTATATCTGCTGACGATCCTGTCACTAAAAGGGATCTTGCGGGGAACAAGGACCTGCTTCTTAATAATTTTGTTGAGGATGGGGTCTCCGGTGTCTATCGAAACACTGTTGAGCATAAACTGCTCGTTTTCCGTCACAGCAATAAGAAGATGAAGCCTTCCATCAGTTGTAATAAGCTCAGATTTATCCACCTTTACATCTTTATAGCCTTCATTCTCATAGACTTTTTTAACGATCATTCTGATCTCATCAAGATAATCCGCAGGTATTGCAAGAGGTGACTGAGGCAGCAGAACCTTGTCTTTTCTGCTTCTTTCCAGAGTTCTTTTTCTGGAACTGTCCGAATCTCTATATCCTCCACCTGTCTGGCTTCTGGTGATCTTTATTGCCGGAAAATCCTCTTCTTCTATCTTTTTCTCGATAAAGTCCTTAAGTCTGTTAACAACAACGGAACGGTTCGATTCGGAGGCTCCTGTGAAAATAATGTCGTTAACGAAACGCCTTTCGTTTTCCTTGATATGAACGTGGATCTCCTTAAAGTTCTTTCTGTTCTTAAAAGAGTGGTCCTCTTTTATCGAAACATCTACCTTTACGTCAGGAAATCCGTAAGCCTGATAAAAAGTCAGAAGTTTTGTTCTCACACTTTCAAGGTCAAAGTGATAGTTGGTTACGGATCTGATAACAGTTTTAACAGTATGATCGGAAAATGATTCCAGACCTTCGACTTTAAGAAAGAACAGGGAACCTTTGTTCAGTGATACCGAGACTGTTCCATCAGACGATTTTTCGGTGTTCAGAACGGCATCCAGATAGCCTTCGTCTACGAGAGAGTCTTTGATAAAGTCGTTGATATCATTGACGTTTCTGTCTGTCAGCGGTTCGCCGAGATATTTTTTCTCCAGTTCTCTTGAAAGGCGGAGCTTTCGATCTTTCTCTATCCTGCCCTTAAGCTTTATCTTTTTTATTTTTTCCTGATTTCCTTCGGCGATCTTAACGTTTATCGAGACGTTCCTTTCATCGACAAAATCGACAGCGACATTGACCAGGACGTTGAAATATCCGTTCTGTCTGTAGAGAAAAATGGCCTCTTCTCTTATCTTTTCCAGTTTGCTGTTGAAGAATGGAGTGTTCAGTCCGATATCTGATGCAAGCTTTATCTTATGGTCAGAAATTGAAGAGTTTCCGCTGATATCCACGTTTGAAATAAACAGCTGAGGAATTCCCTTAATAATTACTTCGTAGTTGCCTTCTCTATCGGTTTTTCTTGTAATGACCACCTGCTCAAAATATTTTGTTGCGTAGAGAAGCTTCGTCGTTCTTCTTACTGATCTAAGATCGAAGGGACGGTTCTTTTTTATTTTAATGAGTTTGGAGAATCTGCTCTTGGGGAGAGGGCTGTCCCAGACTATTTTTGAGACAAGCTCTTCAGCGCTGAGGCTGCCTGCTAGAAAGATAAGCAGTATGAAAAGTCCTTTTAATCTATTCAAAAACATACTCCAGCTTCAGGTCGAAACCTATTCCTCCGAAACTATTTTCAAGTCTATCCTTGTTTCTCCATTCAAGAACAGCTTCAAGTCTCTTGTTCTTATATTTCATCTGAATTATCTGATCGGTAGTATCCGCAGGATTTGATTCAAAAAGCAGAAAAAGATTGTCATAGATCTCTTTTTCCGCCACAAGTTTTAGGATCGTCTTATCATCCAGCTCCGAGTACTTGGGGATAAGCTCAAATCTTGAAAGCCTGAAATTCTTTCTCACAGCTGTTGTGATCCCCATTATGTCGGTAACGGCGGCGATGGCCAGATCTCCGGTGATATTATCTCCTGTGTTTCCCCACAGAAGAAGAGAGATGAGCTGCTGCTGATCAAGTTGCGGGATACTGTCAAAGGTCAGTTTAAGATCGTCTTCCAGTACATATCCTGTCGCGTACATGATAATTTTATAGTCCTTTTCATCTTCCTGTACCTTGGTCGTGATATTTCTGAAAGATTCTATGTCCAGAAAAGGACTTATTCCTCGGTTTTCTTCAAAAGTAAGAATTCCACGCTGGACAGTAAAGTCGTTCTGTTTGTATTCGATCCTGGCGTTTTTAAGGGAAATGGTTCCTGACATCCGAGGATCTTCCGTGGTTCCTGAAAGTGTCGTGTCAATGTAGATATCGCTTTCGATAAGGTTCGTCTTGATACGGATGTTGTTACGACCGGTTATTTTGATGTCAAGGTCTACCGGCGTAGATTCCTTTATCTCTGAATCGGCATCCGTCTTTCCCAGATCTGACAGAAGTTTTATAAACTCACTATCGAGGGAGAGAGGGCGGTTGTAGACAACATTTTTAAGTTCCAGATTTCCGCTTACCGATATCTGTTCCGGGTCGAACATTATGATATCGAGATCTGAAGATAGACTGAAATCTCCTATCAGATTGTGCTTTCCTGTGAGATTTACAAGTTTGAGCTTTAAGGAGGCGTTATCAAAAGGGAACATCGTTCCTTCGCCCTGAAGAACTGCCTTTCCGCCACCGGCAAACCCTCTGAAGTTGTCTATCTTCCATTTTCTGTTGTTGAATGTTACAGTTGCATTCACGTCGTTGAACAGTATCTGGGGACTTGTCAGTTTGTACGATCCGTTGGCAAGTCTTATCTCTCCATTGATATTCTCATCCTCGATCATGAGATCCACGTAGAACTTTCCGTCAACACCTTCTATGAGATTCGGGTATATCATATCGATCATTCTGGGGAAGGCTGTTCCTTTGAGTTTTATGTAAGGCACCAGTTTCCTGAGTTCTCCTTCGATGGCGAAGTTTGCAGTCTCTCCATCAAAATAGGTTTTATCGATAACAAGAGAGTCATAATTCCCTCTGATAGTGAATGGCTTTATATTCCTCAGGAAAAACCCTGCCTTTTCAAACATCAGGGTCGTGAATGTGGAATCGATATTCTCACCCTCGATCTTTGCCCTTGCAGATGTCTTTACAAAAACATCGCCCACTTTGTAAACAAAACTGTCAATATCTATAAGGCCTTTCAGTTCATCAAAATTCATTCCGGGAATTTTAGTCGAGAACTTAATATTTTTCCCCAGTTTTCCCTTAAGAGAAAGGTCCATAGCTTTTCCTTCATACTTTGAAAAGACCGAGAAATCTCCCATTTTAATGTCTGAATAGATTATGTCTTTAAGCTTGAGATTCGATACTATATCCGGTTCATTAAGAGCTCCAGTGATCTGAACATGCAGGAACGGATTAGAAAATTCCAGATCTTTGCTTCCGGTAAGGTCCATGGGCGTAAGGTTATTAAATTCCGCAGAAATATCGGTCAGCAGATCTTTTTTATTAATGCCGCCTTTCAGCACAATAGAACTTTCCCCTTTTTTAATGACAGTATCTTTCAAACTCAGACGGTCCTTTTCGTCTGCAAAGTTTATCGCAATGCTGTCGGCAACAGAATTCCCTCCGTAACTGACCTTGCCTGTTCTAAGTTTGGCGTTCAGTCTGGAGATACCGTCTGTATAGACACCTTCCGCATCAAGAAAAAACTTTCCTGAAACATCCTTAGCATCGACATCGAACACTGCGGCTCCGTCTCGTATATCTCCGGAAACATTGGCTATTTTGAATGCAACTGGGAAGTCGTTCCTGTTGAAATCCAGAGAGACCCAAGATCCTTTTGAGCGTACTGTCCGCTGTTTTATTTCGTCTATTCCGATCTTCAGGACAAATTCCTTGAGGATTGTGTTGATCGAACATTCTTCAGCCGAGAATCCGTCGAAAAAACAATCAGATCCTGAAAACTTTCCTGTGATCAGGGGGTTTTCATAATAACTGGTTACAAGTGCCTCGATAGCTCCCTGACCTTTGAGCTGAAATCCTGTTATCATTCCGACATCTTCAAGATTTATCCATGATCCTGAAACAACAGGGATGTGAAATTTCATGCTGTCCGCAAAGCCGTAAAAGGAATTCTTGACAATGAGTCTGCTGGTCTCGTTCTTAGTCTTGACAATGGCGTGATGCAGCTTTACTCCATCTGCTCCGATAGTGACATTTCCGTCCACATAGACCTTGCGTGGAAGTTTCATGATCTCCCTGTTATCAACATCGAAATCATCGACGGTAAGTTTTACCTTTGTGTCTGCGGAAAGTGTTTCGGTCGAAAAAACATAGTCGGCTTTTCCCGAGACGATCAGGTTTACTATTCCGCTTGTAGTCATACGGTCCAGACAGTTGTCAAGATCAAAACCGTAAAGTCTGGCAACACCTTTGATCTTCTTTTCGCTGTATGGAAATTCACCGTCGAGTGAGAGAAAGACCTTTTTGTTGTGAAAAAGATTGAGCCTGTCAATATGCATTATCGTAGGCGTGATATTCACAAAGGCATGGACATCCCATGGCTGAAAGCCCTCATACTCAACTCCCAGTGTTGAAAGGACTACATCAATATTCGGAATTTTCTCTGAAACGTTAAGGGAGAAATCAGACTCCAGCTGTCCCTTAGCCTTTTCGTTAAAAAGAGCGGCGATCTTTTCAAGAGAAATAGAAAGACGACCTTCAAAATTTCCCATGCTGTCAGATTTCCTTCCAGAAATATCAATTCCTGTGGTGTTAAGGCTGAGCGAGCTTAGGAGGTAGACATACTCATGAGCTTCGATCTGTGTCCGCAGTTTGATATTAAGCTTTTCGGTCAGTTTTTCTGCAAACAGGACAGTATTTTCCGCGATAAGATCGTATGTTCTGTTTCCTTTTAGAGATATTTTATCAGCAACGGCTCCGTTCTTCTCATCAATAACGGCAACGACCTTTAAATTTTCGATATCAATTTCTTCAAGCGGAAAGAACGGCAGTTCATCGGGAACGGAAATATCCGTTGTTTCAGTAAGCCACTCACTGTCAAAAGTAAGAACAGAATCGTGGAGCTTAAACTTTTTTATCACAATATCCTTTTTCAGAAAGCCGCTGGTTCTTCTTGAAAACCCGACCTCGAATTTTTCTGTCCTGAATTCAAGAAGATCATCAACGACAACGGATAAACCTGAAATGCTGATGTTGCCGTCAAGGTCCATATCTACACGGGAAAAATCGTAACTTATTCCAAAAAATCTCAGAATGTATGACGATGCAGGATAAAAAGTAAATTTAACCGCAAACAGAAAAGCAACGATAAATATTAATGTCGAGGATATAAATTTAAATCTGTTCAAGTCAACCCGCAAAAATGGAGCGGGCGACGGGACTCGAACCCGCGACATCAAGCTTGGGAAGCTTGCACTCTACCAGCTGAGTTACGCCCGCAAATACCCGCTGACTTATACCTTTTTCGGGCTTGAAAGTCAAATTAATTAGGTAGCAGGAACCTAACCGAATTAACAGATATTATATAATTAATGAAGTATTTAAGAGGTTCCGGAGTTCTTGTTCAGGTCGCTGCCGTTAATATATGCCGTGACAAGTTCCTTCAGGGAAGGGCTTCGTCCGCGGTCTTCGTTGGTAATGATGATATTTTCATTCACTATCGGGCCGATTATGTTGTCCGATTCCGTCGATTCGGTACCGGGAATGGCCCGGTGCTCAAAAAGAGCTTTTTCGATAGTGTTAAAATAAATGAGGTTGCTGTGATTAATTACTGCTATCCGGTCGCATCCTTCATTAAATTCAGTAATTTCATGGGTGCTTACAACAGCAGACCTCCCTTTGTCTATTTCTTTTTTTATCGCAGTATGAAACTTCATTCTCATTGATGGATCAAGATGCTGCAGAGGCTCGTCAAAAAGCATTAAAGGAGCATTGGAAGCTATAACAAGTGAATTGAAAAGCCAGGTTTTCATTCCCTTTGAAAAAGTCTCTACGGGTTTCTTCTGATCAAGGTTCATCTCTGACATTGATCTGTTGAAACTCTCAACATCGAATTCCGGGTAGAGAAGCGACCAGAATTGAGAGTATTTAGCGGGGTTAAACCCTTTAAATATTTCACGATTCTCTTCTGCAAAAGCTGTGAGAACACTTCTGTGCCGGCTCTTTGACAGCAGCCTGCCTTTCTGAGGAAAAAGTTCTCCGGCAAGGATTCTGAGTAGTGTTGTCTTACCGGCTCCATTAGGTCCGACTAGAATGATGTAGCTTCCATCGGGAATTTCCAGGGAGACATTGGTAAGAGCGCTTGTTTTACCGAACTTTTTTGTTATGTCAGACGCTTTGATCACCATTTTTCCTTCCTGTCATAGATGAAAACGAAGAACGATATCAGTAGAAGTGATGTGCCAAGTATGGAAGAAAAAAGAAGATCTTTGTGGTAAAGAGGGCTTATCAGTCTGTATATGTTCTCTTCTGAATCTCCATATCCGCCTCCTATCAGGTCGGCAATTAGAAGAAAGACCGGAAAGATGATATTGTCTGCTCCTTTTAAGGTGACAAGCATCAGTATTCCAAAGTATGCACTGAAAAAAATGATGTTGTCAAAAAGTAGACCCGGGTCAACCTTCCCGAAAAAGAACGACTCCCCGATGACTGTTGCCGCTGAGACTAACAGAAAACCGAAAATATATGAAAAAATGAAAAGTTCAGCCCTTGAAAACGGCAGTGAAAGTAAAAGCTTAAGATTTCTGTTAGAGACATTTAAAGGCAGAAGTTTTGTAATAAGCATAAAAATAAAAAGATACTTTATATTTCCAGGAATTATTGTGCCGAGGAAAAAAAGAGGAAGAATCTTTCTCTTAGTTTCAGTTTCAAACAGAAGAAAGGCTTCGAAATTCTTTAATATTTTTATAACTTTTGTCATTTTTCATCATCTCCGATAGAAAAATTGAATTTTCTGATCTTCGGAGCGCTGGAACTGAAATCAAAGTTTTCTTTTACAACAAACAGGAAAGAGATGATAACGATCGCTATTCCTGTAAAAAGGAGGTTTCTTTTCATTAAAGATCCTGAAGATAGAAAAAGCAGAAGCAGAAGCACCATCTGAGCAGAGCTTTTTTCAAAAAACGATACTGCAACGGTAAGAATTACGACAATAATGAATATTATCCAGTTCTTCATATCCCTCTAATAAAAAAAAACGCCTTGAGGGCAGGGCCCCCAAAGCGCTTAAAATTTAAACTGAAAGTAAACTACTCGGTAGTTTCTTCTTCAGCAGGAGCTTCTTCTGTTGCTTCTTCTTCTGTTGCTTCTTCAGCAGGAGCAGCTTCTTCTTCAGGAGCAGCTTCTTCAGCAGGAGCAGCTTCTTCTTTCTTTTCTTCTGCCGGAGCCGGAGCTGCTTCTTCAGCAGGAGCAGTCTTTTCAGCAGGAGCCTTCTCTACGCCAGCTTTATCATCTTTCTTTTCAGCTGTTCCGCAAGATACGGCAAATACCAAAGAAACGATTGCGATAACGATAAATCTCATAACATCCCTCCATTGGGTTCAAATAACAAAGTTAACCAATAAAAAGTAAAAAAACATTTTACAAATTCTCCAGAATATATAGCACGAAATTTTAAAAAGTCCAGAAAACTTGCATTTTAACGTAATGAAATCCCTAAACTTGCACAAAATTTTGTAAATGATAGTATTTTTCAGTAATAAACGACTAGTTTAATATGGAGGATGTCGTGAAAAGATCATTTCTGTTTTCAGTTTTCATTCTTTTTAGTTTTTTATTCATTTCCTGTCAGGATACAAGTCTTAAGCCCGAGGTTGCTGAGAAACTTGTAAAAGAAAGACTTGCAAAGATACCCGGCAGATCAGTTTCGTTCTATCTAGGAGCAATGACAGATCCCAACTATCTTCCTGTCTACCGGAAAATAGCAACTGGAAAGTACCTGACCTTGAAAGAGAATGTCTATGTAAAGGCTGCCGGTAAGAAAATGCCCATGTTCGAAGCAACTGAAGAGGGAAAAAAGATCTTCAAGTGTGATAAGAACAGATGTACTGTGGAAGTCTGCAAAGTCCAGTTTGCAGGAATATCGGGAACGGTTAAGACGGGGAAATTCGCAAAGGTGACATACAAAATGGAGACAGTTTGCGACGGTGAGATATACAAAGTTTTTAAGCCTCTTGCCGATAAACAGTATATAAAACCTGAAACAGTCGAAGAGAAGGTCGATCTTCAGTTTACGGACAAGGGCTGGCAGATCAAATGACAGCGTGCTGTCCAATTCTTTATTGACCAATACAATATTCAGTATATAATCCCCTGATTTGTTGAATCTGAGGGGGTGAATCATGAGTGAAGTAAAAGAAAAGAATACAGAAGTTCTTAATTTTATTAGAAATATCGTTGAGGAAGATCTTGCGTCAGGGAAGCACGCACACATAGTTACAAGGTTTCCTCCTGAGCCAAACGGATATCTTCATATCGGACATGCAAAGTCGATCTGTCTGAATTTCGGTATAGCCAGAGATTACAATGGAACCTGTCATCTTCGTTTTGATGATACCAACCCTGAAAAGGAAGATGTGGAGTATGTGGACTCTATTCAGGACAATGTCAGATGGCTCGGTTTTGACTGGGGTGAAAATCTGTTCTATGCCTCGGAATATTTCGAGCAGCTGTATGAATGGGCTGTTAAAATGATAAAAGAAGGGAAAGCCTTTGTCTGCTCTCAGACTCCTGAAGAGATGAGAAGAGACAGGGGGACGGCAAAGGGCGCCGGTGTTGAAAGTCCGTACAGGAACAGATCGGTTGAAGAGAATCTGGATCTTTTTGAAAGGATGAGAAATGGAGAGTTCAAAGAAGGCGAACACATGCTCCGTGCAAAGATCGACATGGCTCACCCCAACGTTCTGATGCGAGACCCGGTAATGTATAGAATTATTCATAAATCTCATCACAGGACTGGTGATATGTGGTGTATTTATCCTACTTATGATTTTGCACATGGACAGTCCGATGCCATTGAGAAGATAACTCATTCGCTCTGCACACTTGAGTTTGAGGCGCACAGACCGCTTTACGAGTGGTTTCTTGAAACGATAAAGCCTGAAGCCAGACCTCGTCAGATAGAATTTGCAAGATTAAACCTTACAAGAACAGTAATGAGTAAAAGACTGCTTATGAAACTTGTTGAAGAAGGTCATGTAAAAGGTTGGGATGACCCCAGAATGCCTACGATAGCAGGCCTTAGAAGAAGAGGCTATACTCCTGAATCTATTAGGGAATTTGCCGACAGAATCGGCCTTGCGAAAAGAGACAGCACTGTTTCTATTGATCTTCTTGAACATTGTGTGAGAGAAGATCTGAATGCAAGAGCTCTGAGGTTTATGGGGGTTATTGATCCGTTGAAAGTTGTCGTGACGAACTATCCCGAAGATCTTGTTGAAGAGTTTGATGCGGTCAACAATCCGGAAGATGAAAGCGCAGGAACAAGAAAAGTGCCTTTTTCAAGAGAGTTGTGGATTGAAAAGTCTGATTTTATGGAAGAACCTGTTAAAAAATTCCGCAGACTTGCTCCTGGAAAAGAGGTGCGTTTCAGATCGGCATACTACCTTACCTGTACAGATTTTATTAAAGATGAAAATGGCGAAGTGACAGAAGTTCACTGCACATACGATCCTGCATCAAAAGGCGGCTGGACAGATGACGGCAGAAAAGTTAAAGGAACAATTCACTGGGTGAGCGCAAAACACTGCATCCCGGTGGAAACGAGACTTTACGACCATCTTTTTTCAGTTGATAACCCAATGGATGCAGAAGA
>CAZTKP010000085.1:0-10972 GCA_964614215.1 uncultured Spirochaetales bacterium
ATGATCCTGACCTCGGCTTATAAGATCACGAAAGACAACCCTGATCGTGAGGTCATTCTTGTAACCAAGGATATAAACCTGAGAATAAAAGCTGATGTTCTGGGAATAAAGGCTGATACCTATAAAAATGATACTGTTAACTTTACAAAACTTCCCAAAGGCTACGCAAAGATCCTGGTGAAAGGAGAACTGATAGATAAGATCTTTGAAACAAGAAAAGTCCCTTTAAAAGAACTTGAAGAAAGTGAAAATAAATCTTTCGAAAATCTTCACATGAACAAATTCTACATGCTGATAGATGAGGCCAATGAGCAGCATCAGGCAGTTGTAAGAATAGACCCTTTTGAAAATGCGGTAGTTCCTCTTGCGCAGTATAAAAGTGTGTGGGGACTAAGGGCTAGAAACTTTGCGCAGAAACTTGCTCTGGACCTTCTTATGGACGACAGGGTCAAACTTGTCAGTCTGATGGGAACAGCCGGAACCGGTAAAACTCTTCTTGCACTTGCATGCGGTCTCCAGAAATGTCTGGATGAGGGAAGATATACAAGGATGCTCGTTGCCAGACCTATCTATCCTATGGGACGAGATATCGGTTTTCTTCCGGGAACCATTGATGAGAAACTTAAACCCTGGATGCAGCCGGTCTTTGATAATCTTGAGTATCTTCTTGCAGGATACGACTCTTCAAGTTTCGGAAAGATGAACGACCTTCTGGCAAGCGGGATAATCGAGGTCGAGGCACTCACCTATATCCGTGGAAGAAGTATTCCTGAACAGTTCATAATTGTTGACGAAGCTCAGAATCTGACTCCTCATGAAGTTAAAACTATAGTTTCGAGAGTCGGTGAGAACACAAAGATAGTTCTGACAGGAGACCCGTATCAGATAGATAATCCTTACATGAATGAATCAAATAACGGACTTAGCTACATAGTTGACCGCTTTAAGGATCTTTCTCTTGCCGGCAGTGTTACTCTGGAAAAAGGAGAAAGGTCTGCTCTTGCCAACGCTGCTGCGGAGCTGCTGTAGATGAAAATAGGCATTCTGGGAGACACTCATTCAAATCTTCCTGCTCTTGAAGCGGTGATGAAAAAGATCAAATCGTTGTCTCTGGATGCTGTTTTCTTTTCAGGTGATGCTGTGGGTTACGGTCCGTGGCCGGGTGAGACTATTGATATTTTAAAAGACAATGTGAAAGGCGGAGTTCTCGGCAACCATGATGCGGGAGTTGTCGGCAAAACGGATATTTCGGATTATTATGATGCTGTAAGGTATGTAATTAACTGGACAACTGATCTTCTGGCAAACAATCAGTTCGGGTTTCTTGACAGACTTAAGTACATTCATACGGAATCGGAATACGGAAATTTTCTTCTTTCTCACGGTTCTCCCAGAATGCCGGAAAGGTACGACTATATTTTTACCAGTAAAGGTGTTAACAGGCTTTTTGATCTGGAGCCGTTTCTGCAGAGAGTTAACTTTGTAGGGCATAGTCACCACATGAATGTTTTTGCTATGACCGGTAAGGATACATCAGTGGAAATGCAGGTGACGGATAAAGAGATCGATATTAATTTCTCTCACAAGGTCGTCTGTGTCGTAGGCTCTGTCGGTCAGCCGAGAGACGGAGATCCCAGAGCGGGATTTGTCGTTTATGATACAGAAAAAGAGACCTTGAAGTTCTACAGGGTTGAATATGACTTTGAAAAGACAATTCAGAAAATAAATGACCTCAGACTGCCTAAATCTTTCGGAGAAAGACTGAGAAATGGCGACTGACCTGATCTGTAGATTTATCGAAAATCCCATTGATTACGGAAAAATGCTTGAATTGCAGGAGCAGGAACGGGAAAGAGTTCTTTCTGGAAGTTCTCCGGGAACGATCTTTTTCCTTGAACATCTGCCCGTCTACACTTCAGGTTTAAGAGGTGTGCCCGACCATTTTCTATCATCTACGGATACTCCTGTCTTTAAGATCAGAAGAGGTGGCGAAGTGACATGGCATGGTCCGGGACAGCTTGTTGTTTATCCTGTAATGCATTTAAAACATTATGGTTTCAGTTCAGTGCGCGATTTTGTGGGTTACTTTGGAAATGTAATAGCAGAGGCTCTTAATGATGAATTAGAGCGTAGTGATGCCAAATGGATAGATGACAGGGCAGGCGTCTGGATAGGCGACAGAAAGATAGCTTTCTCCGGCCTTCATTTCAGGAAATTTGTTCCGACACATGGATTTTCAATAAATATTTCGTGCACGCTTGATCCTTTTGATAAAATAATTCCTTGCGGAATTGAAGGACTCAAAGTAACATCTGTTCAGCTGGAAAATGGTAGGAATATGAGAACTTTTGGTATTGCGGAAAATATCGTATCGAAAATAAAAAAAAGATTTAGAGGGTTGAAAATCATTAGGGAGGCCTCATGAAAAGGATAGTGATCGTTGTTCTTGCAGTTCTTCTTGCTGCGGCCTGCAGCAGTGCAAAGAAGGATAAGGTTTCAAAAACTCCGGATTACAGCACTTCTGCGGCTAAATATATGCCTCTTGCACTGGGGAACAAATGGACTTATAAGGTTAACTATTTCGGCTCAACAGGAAAGATCGATATAGAGATAAAGGCCACTGACGGAGAATGGTTCGTTGATAATAAAGGTCAGAAACTGAAGATCGATAAAAGAGGAATAAGAGATGAATACAGATATCTTCTAATGTTTCCTCTTCAGAAAGATTCCTGGGTATCGATCATAGATCTCAGAACAAAGGAACTGAGAAAAACAGTTGGTGTTGATGAAACGGTCACTGTTCCTGCCGGGAAATTCGAAGGTGCCATAAAGGTGCACACGTCAGTTGAGCTGCCTGATTCAAAGACACTGCACTCATTCCATTATTTTGTGGCGGGTGTAGGAATCGTTAAGATCGAGACCGCCATCGAAGATGTGAAAGAGGGAAAACTGATCCCTCAGACAGTGACAGAGCTTGAAAAGTATAGTGTAAATAGTGCTAAAAATTGACAAACTTATGCACAGGTGTTAAATTATATGCGTAATTGTTGTATAATTATTATATTAATGACGTATGATTAGAACATTCAGGAGATATTGATGAGAAAGTTATTTTTTGCAGTATTAATTCTGCCCTGCTTTCTTTTTGCAGAAGAAAAGCTGGAAGTTACAACTGCCGAAGAAGTTCCTGTACCTTCGTTTATCAATCTGGAGACCGTTGATCTTTCACAGGCTCCGGAAAAACATGAGGTAGTTTCCGGAGATACACTGTGGGATATCAGTGCGACATACCTTAAAAGTCCCTGGTACTGGCCTAAGGTATGGTCACTTAACCCTCAGATCTCGAACCCTCATCTTATCTATCCCGGAGATATTATCTCTTTCAGATTTACAGGTCAGATAATGATGCCGCAGGGAAATGAAGCCGCAGGAATGATCTCTGATTCCGGTGTTATCGACGAAGGAGAGACAGATGAGCTTGCAAGAACAGGAAAAACACTTGATGCAACCCCCGAGCATTTTAAAGAGTACGTAAAGCTTGGAGGTAAGTTCAGGATCGATCGTTTCAGACATATTGAAGATACAATGTTCGATGTTGTAAAAAAAGGTTTCGTTGCAAAGGGTGAGTTTGAAGATCTTGGTAAAATAGTGGGATCATATGAGCCTAAGGAACTTCTTTCAACAGAAGATAATGTCTATGTTAAACTTGGCAAGGTTACTTTCAATGTCGGCGAGTATGTTGAATTTATCAACATTAAGGAAGAGGTCGATCATCCTCATACCGGTGATTCTGTTGGAAACATAATAGAGATCGTTGGAAGAGGAAAGGTTCTGGATGTGAATTCTGATAGAATTGCTACCGTTAAGATAGTTAAAGCTCTTGATTCCATTGATAGAGGCTATAAGGTTAGAGAATACGTTAAGACCGATTCGAACATAAAGATCATTGATAATGCCGCTAAGGTTAAATCAACGATCGTTACCGGATATGATCCGACACTTTTTTATGGTCCGAGCTATATTGTTTACCTTGACAAGGGATCAAAGGACGGTGTTGACAAAGGTGCTCTTTTCTCTGTTTACAGAAGAGGGGACGGGCTTGATAACCTTGATAGCGATGTGGATGAGGAACAGCTTCCTTTTGAGCTTGTCGGAGAACTGGTCGTTGTAAGGGTTCTTGATAACACATCAGTTGCATTGATAACAAAAAGTCTTACCGGACTTACTGCCGGTGATATTGCGGTTTCGGGCGTAATTGAATAAACTTCTCTACTTTTTCTCACTCTTTTCCGCCGTAACTGCGGCGATCATAATTTTTACTTTTGAAAATGATCTTATCGTTAAAAAAGATTCAGGGATCTTAAGTAACTCGAATGCTGTGCAGAGTGAACTGGAGTTTCTTAACCGGACATTAAACTCATTTCAAGGCAGTGAGAACAGTCTGCAGATGAAAGAGTTGATACTGCTGTCAGGTATCTCAATTAAAAAGAATATTGATGAGATAACTCCTAGCTGCGATAATTCCGTATCTTTAAAGATCAATGATTTCACATTGAAAGTCATGGTGGGGATCGGAGCCCTGTCAAACTCGGAAATAAGTGCTGATGAAATAAAAGTTCTTACGGAAGATCTAAAAAAGAACAGCAGGGTGCTTGCAAACATTATTAAGCTTGCATCAGATAAATATGAGGATTCTATAAATAACAAGACGCAGTCTGAGCTCACAGAAATTATCAGAAATTTCAGATGGATAATCATTTTTCTCATAGTTGTTAATCTGATAATGACAGGGGTTGCCGTTTTTAAGGACAAGCGTCTTAAATATTTAAAAGGGGCCTTCGGGATCTCAGATGATGCCTCAAAAGAAAATGTCAGGAAAGCACTTGAAGAGATAAGGGGGCAGACTGAAAAGCAGTCTCAGGAAGTGGAAAGATCACTTGAAAGAGAGCAGATGGTAGGAAAGCGCAAAGATGTTCTTCTTGATGCAATTCCCGCCGGTCTTTTTTCCTGTGATTCAAAAGGGTATATAACACTCCTTAACAGCAAGATGAAAAGCTGGTTTGATATCGAGAACGATGTGTCAGGAGAAAGTGTTGAAAAAGTCTTTTCCGCAATGGGTATAGATCCTGGTCATAGAGAGAAGTTTACTCAGAAAGGAGATGTGTTCTGGATATCTGAGCACAGTTCATCTAATGAGCTTTTTTATGTTGTGACAAACATTACTCAGCAGGAGGAAATGTCCAGAAAGCTTTTAGATTCAGAGAGACTTGTATCGATCGGAGAGATGGCTTCTAGAATAACTCACGAAATACGGAATCCGCTTAGTACAGTAAAACTTAACAGCGAGTATATGGTTGAGAATATTGAGAAAATGAGCAGCTCGGAGATCCTGTCGGCATTAAATCTGATCGTGCATGAGGTCGAAAGGCTGGAGTCTATTACAGAAAAATACATGGATATTGTCAGATATAGAAATAACGAAGAGACCGAGAAGTTTGTGAATCTTCCTGTAGATCTTGTTCAGTTCTCGTCTTTTCATTCATCTGAATTTCAGAAAAGAGAGATAGATCTAGCTCTTGAAGCGGATATCGAATGCAGTCTTTCAGTAACGCTTTCTTCTTTTAAGGAAATAATGCTTAACTTGTATAAAAACGCCTGGGAGGAACTTGAGTCAGGAGGCCGGGTTAAGGTTTCTGTTGTTCTGGAAGCTGAGATGGTTAAGATTTTCGTGGAGGACTCCGGTAGGGGCGTGCGTGATGAGGAGAAGAGTGAGGTTTTTAAGAATTTTTATACCAATAAACCGGGAGGAACGGGCATCGGTCTAAGTCATTCCAGAAAACTTGCCGAGGAGGCAGGAGGAAGTCTTGAGGTCGAAGACTCTGACCTTGGAGGTGCAAAAATGGTTCTGAAAATCCCTCAAAAGGCTTAAGTGCTTTGAATTACAAAAATTATTGCTCAGGTATCAGTTTTGCTATTTAGTTTAGCTTTGTTTTTTAAATAATGAGGTTCGTTATGAAAAAAGTATTGTTGCTGCTTATCATTCTTGTGGCAGGGAGTTTGTATGGGGAAAAGATCTATTACTCTGACGGTTCAGATCTTGAACTGAAGATCTCAAAGGATTTTTCTGCAGTAAAAGCAGATAAGGTGAGTTTTAAAAGACTTGCAAATGAGGTCATGCGTTTTGATCTTGGAGAAAGGATCTATTCCGTTGTATCCGGTGATGCAGGGGATATGCCGGTTTACTTCATCAAAGATTTTCCTGTTGTGGCAGATAATCTGCTTTTCTGGAGGGGAGAAAAGTCTGTAGCTGAAATGGAGAGAAAGTACGACATGAAACTGGTTGAGATAAAGTCGGGATACAAACTTTATGCTTTCAGGGTCAACTCTTCAGACAGCGTGAAAACTGCTCAGAAAATAGTTGAGAACGGCGATGGATACTCTTTCCCGAATCTGGTCAGAGAGATGACTTTAAGGTCTGTTCCTGCAGCGGCACCTGAAGATCCGTACTTTAATATGCAGTGGCATCTGCATAATGATGGAAGTCCGGAAAATTACTATGGGGATCTCCTTAAGGCAAAAAAAGGAGCTGACGTTAAGTTCCTTGAAACACTGGAGTTTCTTAACGGTATAAGTTACGAGGTCGATGATACGATCAAAGTTGCGATAATGGATACAGGTATCGCCCCTGATCATGAAGATCTTACAAATATTGAGCCCGGATGGGACATGATAGAGGATAAGGAAGGCGGCTACCCTGATCCTGCTGATCTTGAAGGAATATCTTCATGGGAAGTTGGTGCTGTAGCTCACGGAACTACATGTGCCGGTGTCAGTGCCGCAGAAGGTAACGAGCTTGGGATGAGCGGAGTATGTCCATGGTGTCAGCTTTACCCTGTCCGCTATCTTAATGGACTTACAGGAACTGCTTCAGACGATAATAAAATGCTGGCGATCTATGAAAAATATGTTGCTGATCCGAAGATATCGGTAATTAACTGCAGTTTCGGACCTCCTTCAGATTACGGCTATGTTCCGACAACTCCCGGAGAAGTTGAGTCCATTCAGAATTTTATGGAAAACGGTAGAGACGGACTTGGCGGCGTTGTTGTCTATGCGGCCGGAAATGACGGAGTTGACGCAGGATACGCAAGACTTATGACAACTACTTTCGAGTTTCAGCGTGACGGTAAAGATGTGGAAAATGAAGTTGTCACGGTAGCAGCATCAAATGGATGGGATGTTAGAGCAGTTTATTCAAATTACGGTCCTTCAATTGATATAATTGCACCTTCTCTCGGTCAGAATCCGCTTCTGGGTATGGCTACTACAACAATTCCCGGATACGGTGACTATAAAGACGATTACACACTCATTTTTTCAGGAACCTCGGCTGCCGCACCTGTAGTTTCAGGGTTTTTCGGAACGGTTTTCAGCATAAATCCTGATCTTACTCTCGAAGAGGCTATCGAGATCATGCATCAGTCAAGTGATAAGATCTATCCTGAGACAGGTTCGTGGGATGAGGATGGTCATAGTGTGAAATTCGGACATGGCAGAGTAAACCTTTTAAAGGCTGTAAGACTTGCGATGGATCTTCCCCTTTGTGATGAACCTGCAGCGGAAGAGACTTGCGGTAACAACATAGATGATGACTGTGACGGATATGTTGACGAAGAATGTTCAGACCCTCTGCTGGTAGGAACGGAATGTGAAAGTATAGAAGACTGTATCAACGGAGATCTGACAGAAAAGGACGTATACTGCATGGCAGAGCGGAAATACTGGGTGTTTAAAGGCGGATACTGTACAAGACTTACAAACGAAGCTCCTTGTCCTGATGGAACTAAACCTTTTGATTATGCCGATGACGGTGAGAACTACATCTGTGCGGCAGAATGTTCTAAGGTCAATGGATGTGAAAGACCGGGATACTACTGCAGTAACGATGTTCTGGGCGTCTGTCTTCCTAAATGCAGTAGAGATAGTGACTGCCGGGAAGGGTCTTATTGTAACGTGAATGCTGAATGTGCAAAAATTCCATCGGATATCGGCGGATCATGTCAGGATGATGATGAATGTGCAGATAACGGATGGTGTATACCTCCTTATTCATTTAGTGAGGGATACTGCACAGCGGATTGCGCAAATGAAGATGACAGTTACTGCCCTGAAAACAGCAGATGTGTGAGAAGAAAGACCGGACAGGGTCAGAATATTGATATCTGTCTTTCAAGCTGCAGTTCAGATGAAGAATGCAGAGGCGGAGATGATTTTTACATCTGTCATGCCAGACTCACAGGAAAAGAAGGTATCTGTTTCAGGACATGCCGCGATGATTCAGACTGTATGGATATCGATGCAAGTTGCAACGAGGACGGCCGATGCGTGCCTGATGACTGGCAGGGATGGCCGGAAGATGAGGTCAGTGATGAAACAGACGAGGATAATCTCGATGCTGATGAAGAGACGGCAGATGAAGAAACTGACAAAGAAGTCAGTGATGATGATGAAAAAGAAAAGAAAAGCGACGGCTGTTCTCTGATCACTATCTGATAAGACTTTAGCATTTCTTTTTAATTGACAATTCACAAAAACTATGTTTAATACCACCGTTTTTAAGTTCTTAACGAATTTGGAGGATATTGGGAATGGCTAAGAAAAACAAAACAAAGAAAGTTGCCAGTGCAGCAAGCCTGGGTCTTGATAAAAATGTCGCTGCAATCGAGAAGAGCCCTATTGATGACAGATGTGAAGGCTGCGAGAGAGTTGAAGAAGTAAGTGGCCAGAAATACTGCACAAAATATGCAGAACCGGCTTTCCATTGGGAAGACGATCAGATCTGTTCTTTCGCAACACACGTGAAGAGAGAGATCAAGGTCGTTAAGAAGATAATTAACCCGCTGAAGGCTTCAAAGAGAGCTGCTGCAAAGAAAGGTTAGCAGGGTTCTTCTGCTTTGGAAAAATTCTATTTTATCAGTTTTCCCGAACAAATATTTAATCATAAACGCAGTATAGAAGACGGTATCCCCGTTCTTACTTTTTTCGGATTCAAAGATCTTCAGAGAATACTTTCTGCAGTAAAAAGATGGCAGTGGAAGGCTGCAGTTTTCTACAAAAGAACAGATTACCCTCTTCGCCAGTTTCTTGATGCGGCGGATATCTTCGATTCGATCTTTGTTAATGATGCAGAGGTAGCTAAAGCTCTGAGGGATACAGGTTTTAAAGGTGATATCTTTCTGTTTTCCAACTTCAGAATGCTTGGTCACGAAGGTTTTTTTCAGGAATTTGATATAAGACCGGTGGTAACCGGAAAAAGAAACTATGAAAAAGCTCTTGAGAGCTCATTGAAACCTGTCTATATTCTTTCAGATAAGGTCTGTGTTTCCGATCTGGGACTCTGTCTTTCAAGAAAGGGCGAAGCACAGTGCTTTTATGACTGCGATAACAGGTGCCGTGAGAAAAGCACTATAAAACAGGGTCTTAGTTTTCCGCTTTCCATAAAACCTGAACTTGTCGGGCCGGAGGGCTGTGATGTTCTCGTCTATTCTGAAAATCCTGTTTTTCCAAGGATCTCGGAAGGGGAACTTCGGGAGCAGGTTCTTGAAAGGAACTGGAACTACAGATACCCTGTCGGAAAGAACATAATCAAACCTGGAAAAACAGATAACGGTTCAGTTTACAGCTTTCCTGTCGATAAAGATGTTCTGGAGCTTTTTGATAAGAATTCTATAGAGTTCTATGGTTATTCCGGTTCATTTTATAAAGGAAAGTATGTTGATCCGGTTTCAGTTAAGATCCATGGAAAAACAAAGATGATTGTTTCCCTGAAAAAGGGATTCAAATCTCTTCTGATGATAGAAAGATACTCCGAAGAAGAAAAAGACTTTCTTAAAAAGGCAAGACATTTTATCTATACACTTCCTGAAAAGAAGATGCTTGATGATCCTGATGCTCCCAGGGTGATGGATACAGAAACTCCTAAGAAAAGGACAGGAACAGGAAGATTTTCAAAGAGAATAAAAATGACACTGATCTCCGACAGTCCAAAAAAGTTCAAGGCTTTTAAGGGGCGTTTTGTCGAAAGAGAAGTGCTGGTATATAATTCAAAAATAGTTCCACCCAGATTCCCGGGATATATTTATATAGCCGGAAATATTGATGAAAATGGTCTTGAAGAGATCTCTAAAATGACTGCTTTAAAAGGTGTTGTTGTTCCTGACGGAATAATGAGAGAGGCATTTTTAAGGATATTCCCGGATAAGGAAATAATTCTGCATCCGACAGCTTACAGTGATATTGCTCTTGCTCCTTCACTTCTTGCCGCATCCACCACGGTTATGACCTCGAGATATCTTTCTGAAAAGAGAAACAACTACAGCTGGAGAGACATCAATATTACAGTTAAGAACTATTCCGGTCATACAAATTTTATCACAAGAAAGAGGATACTTAAAAACGGCGGAAAGAAAGAACTCTGGATCGATCTTACCGATATCAACGATGCCGCTTTAAAGTACCTGAAATCTCAGGCTGAAGAAACTATCAGAAAAATGAAGTAAGGTTACTCCTCAAACGGACAAACACCTTCTTCCTTACAGTAACATTCCCAGTCCCGCAAAAGAAAAGTTACAGTCCCTTTAAATAGTTGCCATTTTTCTGTGAAAGTTGGAAACAGCATATCCGTGGTTACCCAGTCATGTGCTACTGGACAGTATGATTTATTTTTGTCAAACCTGTACCAGCAACCCATAAAATTCCCATCGTTATCAGAGGTAGTATACATCAGAACATTACCTTTTACTTTTTCAGTCTGAAAACGTTGTCCAACTTTAATCTCATTATATTTCGGATCTTTTCCTTCTCCAATGTTAACTTCCACTAGAGTAGGTTCAGGGGCATCGTTGATATAATAGATCAGTCTGTTTTTATTGTCTTCATCTATTCTGGGGCTATGTCCCTGTTCGTATTCTCC
>CAZTKP010000086.1:0-10971 GCA_964614215.1 uncultured Spirochaetales bacterium
GTGATGAAGATAAATCAGGCCCGGTTTTTAAGGCAACTTCAGGGAGAACAAGAAGAAATTCAGGTCTTCCGACCGCTCTTTGTCGTCCGTGCACAAGTGTTTCGAGAATAAAACATTATTATCAGTGAAAATTCAGCAGCTTATATAGATCTCATATTTCAGGTAAGCAATATTTAAATAAAAAATCGGTTTTCCAGTCACTATACTGATAACTGAACATTCACCTTGGAGGGGAAAATGGGAGAGGCAATTAAAATATGGGAAAAGTGGGAAAACAAAGAGTATAGCAATCTGAAAACTTATTCTTTAATGCAGCAATCTGAATATATTCAGGAGGTTGTGAGGAAGGCGTTTCTTGAATCAATGGTGAAAAGAATACGGCGAATAACTGATGGCAGAGTTTTTAAACACACGGTCGATCTTGGCTGTGCGACAGGAGAATGGTCCTGCAAATACGCAGATCTATCTGAAAAAGTTACGGGTCTTGATCTGAACGATTCGTTCCTCAAACAGGCAGAGAAAAACAAATCGGCCTGCATGAATGGTAAAAAGATCACTTTTCTAAAGTCAAATCTTCTTGAGTACGATAACTATGATAATGCTGACTTTGTCTGTAGTGGAGCAGTGCTCATGTATGTAAACGATACACAGATAGAAGAGCTTATACAGAAAATAAACAGTAGAACAGAAGAAGATGCCTGGATCTATATCCGTGTCTCTGTCAGAGCTTTTCTGCATCCCAGAAAAGATAATGATATCGGTTTCTACAGAACCAGAAGATTTTATAAAAAGCTCTTTAAGAGCAGCGGTTTTAAGATCGTTGATGTATGTTCAACCTCACATGTAGTTATTCATGAAATGCTTCGAGACGTAACGAAATTTAATAAAATTCCGTTCATGGAAAACATCTTTTTTAAGTTCATAGGATTTTTCATTATCCTAAAACAGATGATCTTCGGCGGAAACGATTATCTGAACTTTATTTTGAAGAAAAAATAGAGCAGATCTCCATAACTTTGACTAATTACATTCCTCAAATATAATTCTGCGGTATTTTGAGGACTTTAAGTCGGAAAGGGTAATGGCAAGAGCATCAGTTGAATATGTTTACGGGATCAACGCCAGTTTTGAGGTGGTGATCGGTGGCAAGAGGAAGGCTCAGAGGCTTTTCGTGAATGAAAAATCCAACAGAAACCCCAGAATTATCAAGCTTGTAGAGGTGGTTTCCAAAAATGAGATCCCGGTTGAATGGGTTTCAAAAGAGAGACTTAACCAGCTTTCAGGTTCAAGGGACAATCAGGGAGCAGTTCTAAAAGTTAAGCCTTATAAATACGATGATTTTGATGATATTGTTGATAGTCCGAGGATTCTTCTTTTTGATAATGTCGAAGATCCTCATAATGTCGGCGCTGTGCTTAGAAGTGCGGAGATCTTCGGTTTTTCGACCGTTCTTATGCCGATGAAGGGTGTTCCTGAAGTCTATCCATCAGTTGTGAAGGTGAGTGCCGGTGCATCTGAGCATCTTAAAATTGTCAGAGAGGCGAACTCGAACAGTTACATAAAACGTCTCCAGGAAGATCACGGATACATCGTTGCAGCTCTTGACGGAAAGGGAAAGAGCACTTTTGAGGATGTGAAAAAATGCGCTCCTGAGAAACTGGTCCTCGTTATCGGCGGAGAGGATAAATCTGTAGGTCAGTACATACTTAACAAGGCGGATTTTGTGATTGCCATTCCCCAGTTCGGCAGAATAAATTCCTTAAATGCATCAGTTGCCGCAAGTATCTCCATGTATGAACTTGGAGGGAAAAATGCCGTTTGATAGAACACTTCTGACAGAACTTGAAAATAAGATAGATTATAAATTTGAAAATCTTCAGCTTATTGAGGAGGCTTTCACTCATCCCAGTGCATCAGTAAGCGGGGAAAAGGATTATCAGAGGCTGGAATTCCTCGGTGATGAAGTCGTGGGGCTTGGTGTTTCAAAGCTACTTTTCAGACAGTTTCCCAATGCAGAAGAAGGAAGACTGTCAAAGGCACGCAGTAACCTCATTGATGAAGCTGGTCTAGCCTTTAACGCAAGGACTCTCGATCTTGGCGAACTGCTCATACTTGGAAAAGGTGAGGAGAAGATGAACGGAAGGGAGAAGGATTCCATTCTCAGTGATGTTTTTGAGTCGATGATGGGCGTTATCTTTCTTGAGGCAGGCTGGGAAAAGGCATTTCAGGTAATTGAGGATGTGTTCCTTCCACTTATAAATGCATCTCCCGATATTGATGACCTTCTTAACCATATAAATCGTGACTACAAGACCAGACTCCAGGAGATCGCACAGGAACTGGAACTGCCGCTTCCCGAATACAACCTTGTAGACAGAATCGGTCCCGAGCATCAGCTTATGTTCAGGATCGAATGTAACGCAATGGGATACAGCTGCATGGGAGTCGGGAAAAATAAAAAATCGGCAGAACAGTCAGCAGCGATGAAGATCCTCAAGGAAATGAGAATAGTCTAGGAGTGAATGATGGCAATTGATAACTCAAAATACATAAACATCTTTAACAAGGAAGTTGTTCCCGCTCTCGGATGTACGGAACCTATAGCCGTTGCTCTTGCAGCCGCCACATCAGCAAAGAATCTTGGGAAAAAAGTTGAAAAGATGGAGCTTTTTCTTAGCGGAAACATCATAAAGAACGGAATGGGAGTCGGAATTCCAGGGACAGGGATGGTGGGACTCAGAATTGCCGCGGCTCTCGGAGTTACAGGCGGTGATCCTGATAAAATGCTCGAAGTCCTCACAGGTGTTACTGAAAAGGATATTGATGTCGCCAAGAAGATGGTTGTTGATGAAAAAGTTGACATAACCAAGAAGGACAATGTCGATAAACTTTATATCGAGGCGAAGTGTTTTAACGGCAACGATTACGCCAGTACGCTTATCTGCGGATCGCACACTAACATTGTTCTTGAAGATGTGAACGGAACAGTTATCTCACAGAAATCCTGCCACGCCTTCGGAGAGCAGGAAGAAGAAGCTTCGTCTCAGATTACTGAACACGAAATGACAGTCGAAGGGATCTGGGAATTCATAAATAATGTTCCGCTTGATGAGATAAGTTATGTAATGAAGGGAGTCGACCTCAATAGAACCATCGGACTTGAAGGTCTGATAGGTGACTACGGACTTATGGTCGGTAAAACCCTCAGACAGAATATAGTGAAAGGGCTTATCAGTGACGATATGTCAAACTGGGCGATGACGCTTACTGCGGCTGCCGCTGATGCAAGAATGGCAGGCTCAATTCTTCCTGTGATGAGTAACTCTGGAAGCGGAAATCAGGGGATAACGGTCATGCTTCCTGTCCTTGCTGTTTCAGAAAGACTTCACTGCTCGAAAGAAAAGCTTATCAGGGCACTTTATCTTTCAAATTTAATTGCGATCCATCTTAAGGAATATATGGCAAAACTTTCAGCACTTTGCGGAGTTGTAACAGCTGCGACAGGTGCCTCCTGCGGAATAGTTTATCTTCTCGGCGGTGATCTCAAACAGATAGATTATGCAATAAAAAGTATGATAGGAAACATCTCGGGAATGATCTGTGACGGAGCGAAGGCCGGATGTTCACTTAAAGTCTCTACATCTGTAAGTGCCGCACTTCAAAGCGCTTTTCTTGCCGTTGAGAACAGAGAGGTTTCAGAATTCGACGGCATTATTGAAAAGGATATTGAAAAGACAATTAAGAATCTTGCTCAGGTCGTTAGTGAGGGAATGGAGGAAACAGACAGGGTAATTCTTGATATCATGAGCTGTAAGTAAGCGCTCTGTCCGGATAATCTGAAATTATTCCAAGAACACGTTCATCTTCCTTAAATCTTCTGATATCGTAATCTTTGTTCACTGTCCACAGAATAGTTTTAAGTCCGGTTTTTGAATACAACGTCCCATATTTATCAAAAATAGAGTGGTGGGGAAGCAGCAGGTCGGGGCTGACAGCCTGCACTCTTTTTTCAATGTCCGTAGAGGTCTCCTTATCAAAGAGCAGCCCGGCGGTTACATCGGGAAAGGCCGCCTTAACCGTTTTTACCGCTTCATCATAAAAAGAGGTGACAATGAACTCTTCCGGGTCATAGAACTCAAGTATTTCATGAACTGCGGCCTCTGTAATTTCGGGTTCCTTTATCTCGGCATCGAGCATGATCCTGCCCTTACAGAGTGCCAGTGTTTCCTTAAGCAAGGGGATCTTGTAACTTGAACTTAATGATGAATATGGATTCTCTGAGATCCTGAGACCTTCAGCGTCAGCATCGTGATGGACAATAAGTTTTCCGTCAAAAGTTGTGCGTATGTCAAACTCTATGAAATCAGCTCCGCAGCAGATGGCCTCTTCAAAACTTGCAAGAGTATTTTCTTTTTTCTTTTTCGGGCAACCCCGGTGTCCGCCTATTAGAAATCTCTGTGAATTTATCATTCCCATGGAAAAGTATAACCAACATCAAGTCTTTGATTTAACTCAGAGAATTGTTTTCTAAGCACGGGAGTGACAGGACATCCGTGTTCCTTTCTGTACTGCCATGCTATCCATTCCTTTTCTCCGGCTGTGTATATCTTTTCTTCTCCCGGAGCGACCTGAGAATTTCTAAGCTGCCTCATGATGGCTCCTGCGATCGACTTAAAAACTGAAGGATCTATGAAGTTCTCAATATTAACTGCGATAAAGAAGTGTCCCAGAGGATAGGGGATCTTATTTCCATTCTCATCGTGACCATTGAGATCTTTCATGAACTTTCCGCCTGCCAGAGCTGCAGAAAGAACTTCAACAACCGTTGCATATCCATAGCCTTTGTGCCCCGCAGTTGTTTCACCGATCCCGCCGATCGGAACAAGCGATGCCTGACCTTTAACAAGGTCGATGAGGACCTGTGAAGTATCAGTTCTTGTCTTTCCGTCTTTTCCTACAACCCAGCCTTCAGGAAGTTCTTTTCCGATCCTTTCGTATGCTTCGATCTTTCCTCTCTGAGCAACTGAAGTGGCACAGTCCAGCATGAAAGGAAAATCTTCATCAGTTGGAAAACCTATTGTCAGAGGATTTGTTCCAAGCATATTCTCAACCCCGAAAGTCGGAGCAATAGAAGGTCTGGCGTTTGTTCCCGTTATTCCTATCATGTTATTGTCACAGGCCATGAGAGGGTAGTAGCCCGCAATTCCGTAATGAGTGGAATTTCTGACGGCAGTCATTCCCATTCCTGTTTCCTTAGCTTTGTCGATCGCGATCTGCATGGCTGCTTTTGAAATGACGTGTCCCATACCGTTATGACCGTCAATTACAGCGGTTGTCTGTGTCTCGTTCACGATCTCTACATCTGTTTGCGGGTTGAGAATTCCCTGCTCGATCCTGTCAACATAGATAAGTTTGAACCGTCCTATACCGTGAGAATCTATTCCTCTTTTATCAGCCGTAATAAGCACGTCCGCAACAATTGCAGCATCATCTTTCGGAACACCCAGTTTAACAAGGCAGTCCCTCATGAAGTTCTCAAGAATGTCAAAGTCTGTCCACATACAGGTTGGATATCTGTCACCGTAACTCATGGTTCCTCCGGAAAAAAAGTTCATAAAATTATACAGCAAAGAACCCCTTTCAACAAATAATAACTTGTATTTCAGGTGTCCATATTTGGAAATTCGGACAGGAATCCGCTTTTTTTCGGGACAGTTTTATAAAAGCGGTCGAAAAAAGGGTGATAATCCTCTAAATTTATTTTGTTGTGTTGTAATTTACAGAGGTGAAAGATGAAAATGAATCCTATTCTGCTTGTTATCGCAATTCTATTTAGTGTGAATTTTCTTTCTGCTGAAAGTGGTTGTTACTACTATGGTTCGGAGCTTAAATGCCTGGAATTAAACAGGAGTCCGTTAAAAAGTGTCGGTAACTGGCCTGTCATAGCCGTAAAGAACGGTCCCGTGCTGCCTTTGACAGGCGAGATAGGAGTTTCTTTCAAAAAAGGTTTCACGAACTATGATGTTGCTCAGATAATGAAAAAATACGGACTGAAGATCGCAAGAAAGATAGACGGCATGGATCATCTGAAAATATTCAAAGCGGCTTCGGGGACGGATCTTTTTGAAACATCAAAAGAAATATACGAAAGTGGCAAAGTTAAGTGGGCTCAGCCCGTCTGGCTGGAAGAGCCGGCTCTGCTTTCAACCCCCGATGATACCTATTATGTCGACCAGTGGCATCATACTGTGATAAACTCAGAAAAAGCATGGGATTATGCCGTAGGTTATCCGGAAGCAAAGATCGCTGTTCTTGATAGCGGAGTGGACACTTTCCATCCGGACCTCAATCTTCAGATGGGAATGAGTTTTGTTCCAACAGAGCAGGATGTAAATCCTAACATGGGAAGTTTCCAGAATCAGTATATGATGGCTCACGGAACCTGTGTTTCCGGTATTGCGGCAGGACAGGGGTTTAACGGAGCTGGAATTAGCGGAGTCTGTCCAAAGTGCAGTGTGATCCCTGTAAAATATATCGGTCTTGAACAGAACTATCCTCCTCTGGACAGGAAAGTTCAGGCTGTGAAATGGGCGGTTGATGCAGGTGCGTGGGTCATAAACAACAGCTGGACCATAGCTGTGGATAAGGACAGAACCACTGAAGAGTGTATAAGTATTCCGGCAGATAACTTTGTTAAGGAACTTATTGATTATGCTGAAACTAACGGCAGAGGCGGGCTTGGAACGGTAATAGTCTGGTCAGCAGGAAACTCGACCTGTGATACGTTACTGAATCCTTCTTTGAACGATGATAGGATCGTAGTCGTTTCAGCTCTGGACGTAGACAGTTCTTACGTTTACTACTCAAACTACGGAGTGAACGTGAACATTGCCGCACCAGCCGGTGAAGCAATTATCGGAAAGGGGGGACTTGTTACAACAGATGTTTCAACTCCGGGTAAAGGTTTTAATCCTGCTTTTAATAATGCAGATCCTTCTTACGGAGACTATCAGGACCAGTTTTTCACAAAGTATTTTGACGGAACTTCAGCAGCAGCTCCCGTGGTTTCCGGTGCCTTTGGTCTTATGTTGAGCATTAAACCCGAAATGACACTTGCCGAGGCCATCGACTGCATGAAAAAAGCGGCTGCAGCGCCACAGTTCGATTGTGAGCATGGAGATTTGTCAGCCTGTTTCGGTGCAGGTATCCTTGATGTCGGCAAAATGGTCGAGATGGCTTTCAACGGTGAATGCGGCGGAGGAGAGAGCTTTCACTGTTTTGAGGATTGGCAGTGTGAAGAAGGAAAAACATGTAACGTTGACACAGGTGTTTGCGGAGACGGAACTTCTGAGGTTCCTGATAACGGGAATAATGATGACACCGGTGAAGTGGCTGATGATACCGGAAACAGTGGTTCAACAGAACAGCCTGATGATATGGGTTCAGACGATACTGAAGAGAGCTCAGATACTGTCCAGGAAAGCCCGGATGATGCTCAAGTGTCTGAAAATTCTGATGGAAATACAGATATCCCCCAAGAAGACGAAGTAGGCTGTGCTCTCGTCTTATTCTAAATACCATAAACATTCTGTACTAAAAATTGAGTTTGTGAAAAATTCCTGATAAAATATAGTTGTCATTTTTTTAGGAGAGAGTTTTGCCTAACTGGCTTATGTTCCAGACAGATTATCTGATCTTTGCCTTTTCTGTGTTAATTATCAGATTTATCGTTAGGAAAGTTGCAGATAAAATACTGTTCAAATCGTCGGGTAGCGGTATAAGCAGGAAAAGTGACCGTGTGTTGATCGTCTGTCTTGTTATAGGTCTGGTTTTCGGTTGGTTTATGGGCGAGCACAAGGGCTTTGTAGTTGACAAACAGATCCGTGATAATCTTCTCTATCAGGCAGATGTTATTGCTTCAACTATTAATCAGGATAGGCTGGAGCTGCTTTTATTCAGGGAGGATGACTATAAAAATCCGGTATATTTAAGAATGCACAGACAGCTTAAATTATACAGCGATTACATAAAGGAACTGAGAGGGATCTATACAATTTTCCAAAAGGACGGTCAGTTTATTTTCGGTCCGGAAGATTACGATTTTGATGATCCTATGGCCTCTAAACCCGGACAGATCTATGAAATTCCGGATCAGAAGCTTTTAGATTCTTTTAACAACGGAAAGAGCATCGTTGCAGGACCTGTGACGGATGAGTATGGAACTTTCATTTCGGCCTATTCACCTGTTTTTTCAAATCATACAGGCAAGGTCAGGATGATCGTCGGAGTTGATATCCTTGCTGATAGGTGGGAAAGGGAAATAAAGAAAGTCAGACGGGTTTCAATTGCAAAAACAGCTCTGATGATGTTCTTTTTCTTTGTGCTTTATATTCTTCTGGCATGTCGGGATGCATTTAAGCTCCACAACAGAAAATTCTTTAAACAGCTCGAGGCTTTCTTCGTTATGCTTGTGGGGTCGGTGCTGGCGCTTTTTATAAGTATAACTGTCTATGAATATTCAATAAATAATGCAAGAGGCGATTTTGAGTCTCTTTCTGTGGCAAAAAGCAAGTTCTTTAAGCAGGAACTTTTTGAACTGAGAAAGGGTATGGAGGGTGTGTCCGGATTTTTTGCGCTCATTGATATTAACGAGGGAATATTCTCTAAGGCAGCCCAGCCGATCGCAAAATCTCCTCTTGTATCAGGGGTTCAGTATCTTAAAATATGCGACGGGAATCTTTTTTCTGAACGCGGGTCTTTAAAGGCGGAATACTCTTTTCCTCTTCTGGATGAATATATTTTTCATGATCTTGACCATTTTGCTGATGAAGAAAGAAAAAGTGCGATTCAGATGGCTGTTAGAACAAGCATGACGACTTCGACTAAACCTCAGCATCTTGTAAAGGGTAATGATTCGGGTATGTATGTTTTTGTCTATATGCCGGTCTATTCTCAGAAGTACAGTCGTGTAACAGGGCTGGTCGCCTCCCTGATCACATTAACCGGTGAAATGGCGGGAACATATTACAGAGCTGAGCTTAATCAGAGCGATTTCCAGCTAGATCTTATAATGCTTTCGGAGGATGGGGATCTTATCCTTAACAAATGTACTCCGGAAAAATGTGAGGAATATAATCACAGTCCCAGTTCCTACATTCTTCACAAGACATTACCGCTTTTTGTTGTCGGAATGTCTATTGCGATGAATACTTACATGCAGAACGATATCGGCAGGGAAAGTTTTCTCTTCGGAGCTTTTATCTTTGTTCTGCTTCTTATTCTTGTGGGAATATTGTCTGTTTTTATTGCCTTTGTCAGAAACAGGCAGGCATCTCTTGAAGATCTTGTTCTGGAAAAGACCTCAAAACTTGAAAAGGCAAAAGTTGAGGCAGAATCAGCTAACCGTGCTAAAAGTGAATTCCTTGCAAATATGAGCCATGAGATAAGAACTCCGCTCAATGGAGTTATCGGTTTTACTGATCTGCTTATGAAAACGAATCTCAGTGCCGTACAGAACCAGTACATGAACAATGTTTCCAAGTCTGCCCACGCTCTTCTAGGTGTTGTTGATGATATTCTTGATTTTTCTAAGATAGAGGCCGGCAAACTGGAACTTGAGTTCGAAGCGATAGATCTTAACAGGCTTGTTGCGGATTCCTTCGAGTTGATCAGATACAGACTGGACAGGATGGGGTTGAGAACGGAGTTGAATCTTCCTGAAGAAAGGATGATCGTTATGGCTGATCCTCTCAGGCTCCGGCAGGTTCTTGTCAACTTGCTGAGCAATGCTGCGAAATTCACAGAAAAAGGTTTTGTAAAACTTTCAGTGAAAGAGCTGAAACGCTCAAAAGAGAAGGTCAGATATCATTTTTCTGTAAAAGATTCAGGAATAGGGATAAAGACAGAGCACATAGAGCGGCTTTTTAAATCTTTTTCACAGGCAGATCCCTCAACTGCAAGAAAATATGGAGGAACAGGTCTGGGCCTTGCGATCTCAAATAATATTCTCAATAAATTTGGTAGCGAACTTAATGTTGAGAGTGAGTACGGCAAAGGTTCGGATTTTTATTTTGACATAGATCTTGATCTTGATGAAGGGGAGAAGGAAAAAGAAGAAAATACGGCTGTAAGAAAAGTTCGGACAGCCTATGAAAGCATCAGGGACAATAAATACAGAATAATGGTGGTCGAGGATAACGAGATCAATCTCATGCTTACCTTGACCATGCTTAAGGATCTGTTGCCTTCAAGCAGTATCGTTCCCGCCAGAAACGGTAGTGAGGCTATCGAAATATATTCGCAGAACAGTCTGGACCTGATCTTTATGGATATTCAGATGCCCGGAAAGGACGGATATACTGTGACCGGAGAGATAAGAGAACTCGAACAAGGTGAAAGGAGAGTTCCGATAATCGCACTGACGGCCGGAATTGTAAAAGGTGAAAAGGAACGTTGTATGGCTGCCGGAATGGATGATTATCTCTCAAAACCGGTGGATGAGGAGTATCTTCTTCACAAACTGGCTAAGTGGCTTTCTGATGGGAATATATCAGACAGTCTTGACCGGTCTGACATCAACGTGGAGAATCATTTTGATAGGCAGCATTTGTTTGAGACGATAGGAAAGGACGAGGATCTTCTTGCCCAGCTTATTGATTTTGCGTCAAAGGACTTTCCCGCAAAAATAAAAAAGATCAGAAAACATGCACAAGAGAAGAATTACAGCGAACTGAGGATCATTGCCCACACAATGAAAGGTTCCGCCCTGAGCATGAGGTTCGGTAAGTTTGCGCACTTTACGGAAGATCTTCTTAACGCTGCAAAAGACGATGTCGACCAGAAAGTCATTCTTGAAATTATCGGAAATATTGAAAAAGAGTTCGAAACAATTCTTACACTTCTGAAGTAGATCTATCTGAGGGTAACGCCCCATTCAAGAACAGAGAACCCTTTTCTTTCAAATGGTTCGAT
>CAZTKP010000087.1:0-10943 GCA_964614215.1 uncultured Spirochaetales bacterium
TTGCCGGTGTCACCGCCTTCCGGCTCTACACATTCTCCGGTTTCAGTGTTGCACGTGTATCCTTCAGGACAGTCAAAATTGTCTACACAGAGATCATCTTCAACAGCACATGACACAGAAACCAGTGCAAACAGCAGTACGGAAATTAATCTTTTCATTGGGACCCTCCACAGAAAAAGTTGCTGGAAAAGTTATACAAAAATGAGAGTCAATTGTCAAAAAAGGACTTGTTCAGACACCCTTAAACTTGACAGATCGGCCCCCGAACTAATAATGAAGCGGATTTATTGTTTTGAGTGAGTTCAAGGAGTAGTAAATGTTAAAGAAAAGATTCTTCATTGTAGCAACCCTGATGCTGTTAAGCCTTGATCTGGCGGCATCTTCAGTTCTTGAACTAATGGGATCCGCCGATTCCCCGAACCCTTTTACAGCAAGGATAATATCAACTGGTGCGGAAGCAGCCTACTTCAATCCGGCCTACCTCGTGCTCCAGGAAGATTCCTTTAAACTTGGTTTCGGCATGATGCTTCAGAATAAGGACATTGAACATTTCGACAGGATCAAAGATCATGGTTACGATATAAGTTCGCAGATAGGCAATGCCGATTCTGCAGAAATAACTACAGGCGGGAAGTATGTTCCCTTAGCCACGTCTGAACTCATAAACGACCGCGGGTCATCAGACTATGATTCTTTCGATGGAATAATTACGATAGGAGCAGTAAAAAGTATCGTTAAGAACTGGCTTGCAGCAGGAGCTTACGCTCTTATTCCCACAAGCGGAATACAGACACAGGAACCTTTTTTCAACGATGAAAAAGAGCAGTATTTTTCAAACAGCCTGCACTTTGAACTTTACGGCGACAGACTTAACCAGTTCAGCATGGCTTTTGCACTCGGTGGAAAAGTTTCGAGCTTTCTGAGACTAGGCGCAGGTGTTGCTGTAACGACATATACCATAACCAACAACAAGGTATTTGTCCCTGATTCATCTAAACCTACTCTTCAGCTAATAAACACACAGATGAAAGTAAAAGGTTCAGCCAGTCCTTTCTTTTCTTTCGTTGCCAATCCGTTTCTGGGACTCAACCTTACAGGCACATTTCACTTCCCCACCAATACCGGAGTTGTTGAACTTAACAACGAAATGCAGGTTAACGGCTGGGAATATGAAGAAGGAGACCCGAAGTATCTGGAAGCCCGGTCGAGCATGACCGCCGGATATCAGCCGATGAAACTATCTATCGGACTTTACTACGATTTTGTTGTTGACGGATACAAACTCACTCCTCTTGCCTCCTTTGAATGGGCCAGATGGTCAACCTATGTAAACCGTCATGGAGAAACTCCTCAGGATGAATGGAACGACACCTTTTCTTTTGCCGGAGGATTCATGTTGAGGCACAGAGAAAGAAAGGCCGCTTTCAACATCAACTATGTACCGTCTCCGGTTCCCGCTCAGACAGGAAGAGAGAACTACGTTGACAATGACAGACTTGGATTCTCTGTTGGATACTCGGAATACTTTCATTTTGAGAAATTTTCAATAGGTGGCGGAATTACAAGCTCTATTCAGATACTTCTAAGCAGAACTGAAGTTAAAGATGATAAAAGAAGCGAAGAAGATGGTGGACTTGTAGATGAGTTTCCCGATGATTCATCATTTTACGGGCCACAGGATGAACTGGATGAATTTAATAAGGCAAAAGCCGGAATGCAGACCAATAACCCCGGATGGCCCGGATGGAAAAGCAGCGGTTTTGTTTTCGGAATAGGAATATCAGCAGAAGTTTTATATTAATTACAGGGAGGAAATTATGAAAAGATTCACTATTGTTTTAACAATCGTTACAGCTTTTTTCATCATAAGCTGTGGAGACGACGGATCAACCGTTGACATGAACAACTGGGAAAACCAGGACAATGAAGTAAATGACGAGGACACTGGTGATACGGGCGATACAGGGAACACTGGTGACACTGGTGACACAGGCGACACAGGCGACACAGGAAACACAGGTAACACCGGCGACACAGGCAATACCGGTGACACAGGCGACACAGGAAACACAGGTAACACCGGAGATGAGGATGTTGCAGATATTGATGAAATGCCGGATGAAGACACCGCTGTTGACCCCCTTCTCGCACAGTTTGTCGGAACATGGGCTCAGAAGATAATTCTTAAATCTGTTTCAAGCACATCACTTGCTAAAAATGTCCCGAGTGTAACCATCAGATACATCCTTGCCGACATTGAGATCAACAATAAGGGCAACCTTAAAATGACCAGACGTGACGGTGTTATGTGTCAGACTGACAATGAAACTGGTGACAGCATGCTTAATAAGGGCGTTGTCGGTTTCAATGAACCTGACTCAAAGTTCAACACGATCTATCATTTCTGGAGACCGAACGATATTCCGGGACAGAAAGACACTCCTCAGATCGAAGTTACGGAAGATGGTGGAAAAACTCTTTTCACAGGAAATAAGGAGTGGGAACTCAGAGGAGCCAATATGACCGATCCATCAACTGAAGAGATGGTAAAATCAAAAGATGATGGCGGACAAGGTGATGATGACACAAGAATATTTGATCATGATGCTGATGGAAAGGCTGCTTTTACTATTAAATTCAGCGGATTTGTTAATGGCGATATCTACTACGTTCAGAGACTTACTGCCAAATACATCGGCGAGCTTGTAAGCGAAGGAAAAATAGAAGGCAATGTTGAATGGACTGATGAACAGTATGCCCACTCATCAACACCTAACATGACTATTAAAGGTCAAAAAACAACCGTTACTGAAACAAATAACAGTGTTTTCCAGTTTGTAAAAGTTGCAGACACTATGACATGTGCCGATCTTATTGCACAGAAAGACACTCTTTTTGATCTTTTCAATCCGAACACAAATCCTGACGGCGATCCGAACAACTAGTCTTTCCAGATACTTGAGAAATATTCAGAGAACTTTTCCGATATTTTTCTGTCCTTATTAATAACCACGATCTCTCTATTTCTGTAACATCCTGATGATGTCCAGTTGAGCGAACCGAGAATTACTGTTTCTTCATCTATTACAAAAAACTTATGGTGAAAAAGAGGATCCTTTCCGAAGATCTTATTATCGAACCTTACATCAGCTCCAAGTGAAGTAAAATAGCGGGCGGCCTTTGCGTTAACGACCTTTCCCCCATCACCTTTCCAGTTATCGAACACGAGCCTGACAGGTATTCTTTTCTTTTTGAGAACATTCTTAAGACCTGTTATCACAGGATTTTTCGTTGTCACTGTATAAACTGCCCCGTCCACACCACTATGTGCTTTAAGCAGTTCTTTTTTAATGTTCACGCATGCTTTTCCGGGAGTGAAAAACACTCTTCCTATCTCGGTATCACAGCCCTCCGCACACCTTTTCGGCAACTTGCCCTCTGAAGCGTCTCTGACCTCTTCTCTCAATATTTCTGAAGCCTTAGGAGCATTCCTAAAAAGAACGGCATTATTTACAGCCCTGCTGTCTGAACCGATATTTGCCGACAGCACAAGAACGTTCTGCGAATCAGTCACGATGAACTTGGAATGAAAAAGACCGTACTTTTTCAGGACAGGTCCCCGGCTGAAAGACGGAACATATCCGTCCTTGCTCTTTCCATAGGAAATACTTACTTTTACACCCTTTCCACTCTTTTCTTCAAGCAGGTCCATGATCCTGTTCTGACTGACAGTATAGGTTGAAACAGCGATACTTTCCTTAGCCTCTGAAATCACCTTTTCTATAAGTGGAAACACCTTTTCATCAAAAGCAACGATCCTGTCAGACCGATCTGCATCTGCGACTGCATGAACTTCCGGAACGATAAGTTCTTTCTGATCTCTGACAACTTCCCTGGATGCATCTTCACTGAAAAAGAGATAAACACCAAGAGGAATGGCGATCAGGATTACGTATTCGATTAATTTTACAGCTTTCTTTTTCAACGATCCTTCACCCAGCTGAATATCTGTCTATAGATCTTTTCAATGAGTTCTTTACTTTTTCTGCCTGAAGTAACTTTATGAATTATTTCGTTTTCTCTTGCGGAATCTTCTATATCCAGACCTTTTTCTTTTTTTATCCGGATAACTCTCTCAGTTATTTCCACTCTCTTTTCAATAAGTTCAGAGATCTTCTCATCGACCTTGTCTATTTCCGATCTTGCTTTCTGTATTTCTTTCTCAACCATTTTTATCCCGTAAAAAACTTATCATTTTTATAAATCCAGGGAAGGATACCCTGTAACTGTCTGAAGGTTCAAAACTAACATCATTATCTAGTGAAACCAAGCTGTTAAGCATTTCCATCCTGTGATCATCGCTGTGAACGATATTACATTCTTTCTTGTTTTTCCTGAAAAAAACAGTAAATCCATCATTTTTTTCAGAAACTTCAAAGAAATTTGACAGCAGTTTTACAGTTAGATCAATTCTGTCACTTTCCTTATTTCTAAGCCAGGAAGCATCTTCAACGGAAAATATCGTTCCTTTTCTGGCCGTCATGTATGCAAGAAAAGGGATCTCATCGATTACATGGGCAATGGTATCTCCTTTTATCACCACAGATTCTCCATCCGTAGTTCCCGGTCCTGCCGCAACTGAAACGCTTTCTTTTTCATCAACAATTTCAATATCATATCCGACTTTCTTAAGAATTTCAAACGGCACAAGTCTCAACTTTTCATCAAGAATTTTTTTCACCTTAACAGCTTTATCGCAGATCAGACCCGCACAGACAGCAATAAAAGCTGCAGAAGGATCATTTATACAGCTGACTGAGTAACCCCTCAGATCTTTTGCCGCCTTCACTGAAATAATTTCACCGTTATCATCGATCTGAGCGCCCATTTCCTTTAGAAGATTTTCCGTGTTTTTTCTTGTTTTCCATCTATAGGAAAGTTCTCCTCCATTTTTAAGCATAGCAAGGATATGAAAACTTTTAAGCTGAGCACTTTCCGTTTTCAGAGAAGTTTTAACGAACTCCCCTTTTTTATAAAGGTCCATAGCTTCATAAAAAGCACTGTGATCTCTGCTCATCAAGCTTCCGTCACCTGAAAATCTGACGTTCCAGCCTTTAAAACTGCAGATCCCCATTAAAACATGCATGACCGTTCCCGAATTTCCGCAGTAAATTTCTTTCTCCGGTTTTTGAGCAGCACCTGTTATCTCAGCTTTTTCACCACGAATTTCAATATTCTTTCCAAAATCTTCAAGCACTGAAAATGCTGAAAGAATATCTCCTGGCAGGTCTTCACCATATGGAACTTCCACCTTTTTTTCTGTCAGAATTGAGAACAGAACCTGTCTGATAAGTGAACTTTTATCAGGAGGGATAAAGGAGCTTAGATCAATCTTCATCCATGAATTTAATAAGGCTGTTTATCTTTCTGTAGGTCTTCTCAAATGTTTCAAAATCTATTGTCTGGTACCCGTCTGAAAAAGCATTGGCCGGATTAAAATGAGTTTCAACCATAAGACCGTCAACACCCATAGCTACGGCGGCATAGGAAGTCGCCGGAACGTATTTCGCGACACCTACACTATGGGAAGGATCAAAGAAAACAGGGAGATGCGTCATGTCCTTAAGGATCGGAATAGAGGCAATATTCACACTGCTTCTGGTTATATCATCAAAAGTCTGAACACCTCTTTCACACAGAATAATGTTCTCGTTTCCCTCGCTCAGCAGATACTCTGCACTTAAAAGAAAATCATCGATCTTTGCACTTAGTGATCTTTTGAGAAGTATGGGTTTTTTTGACCTTCCGAGTTCCTTAAGAAGTGAGAAGTTCATCATATTTCTCGCACCGACCTGAATGATGTCGACACATTCCAGAAAAACATCCAGATTTCTTATATCAACTATTTCCGAGATACACTTCATGTTGTGTCTTGAAGATACATCTCTCAATATTTTCAGACCTTTCTCGCCGAGTCCCTGAAATGAATAAGGAGAAGCTCTGAGCTTAAAGGTTCCGCCCCTGAGAACTCTTACCTTCTGACCTTCAAGAAAATCGGCTATCTTTTCAAGCGAGTCCTCACTCTCTACACTGCAAGGCCCTGATATCATTGAAAAACCTTTTCCGAGCTCCACTCCGTCGCCAAGGTCTACAACAGTTTTTTCCTGTTTATACTGACTGCTTACAAGGTAGTAGGGTTTTGAAACGGCGATCACTTTTTCAACGCTGGGAAGAGATTTGAAACGTCCTATATCGGAGGTCGTTAGATCTCCAACAACAGGAATTAATGTGAATTTAGCTCCCGGCAGAACATTGAAGGACATACCGTTGGCTATCAGTGTTTCCTTGATCCGTTCTACATTTTCTTCCGGAGTGTCTTTTCTAAGAACAATAATCATTTTTCATACCCTGCCGCTATCTTCATTTCATGAATCAAATCCATCACACACTCTCTTGATCGCTCAAGAAGCTCATTAAACATCTCTTCACTCACAGGTTCTTTCTCTGCTGTCCCCTGCACCTCGATTATATTACCATTTTCACAAAAGACAAAATTAAAATCCGAATCTGCCCGCGAGTCCTTTTCGTAATCAAGGTCTACAACGATTTTCCCGTCAACGACACCGGCACTTATAGCTCCTATCCACCTTTTAATAGGATTTTCACCTAGAGTTCCTTCCTTCACAAGTTTTTCAGCGGCTATGGCACAGGCAAGCATTCCACCGTTAACAGAAGCCGTCCTGGTCCCTCCATCAGCATCGAGAACATCGCAGTCTATCATAAATGTCATGCCTGGAATTTTTGTCAGGTCCACCGCCATACGGAGAGACCGTCCGATAAGTCTCTGGATCTCCGCAGTCCTGCCTGATATTTTTTTCCGTTCCCTTCCTGCTCTGAATGTCGTGGAGCCGGGCATCAGAGAATATTCGGCTGTAAGCCACCCCTGCCCATCATCCACGTGTCCGGGAACTGAATTCTGGATAGATACTGCTGTTAAGACCTTAGTTCTACCGGCAGTCACAGCAACCGATGAAAAAGGATTAAGCTGAACATTTTTTTCAAACAAATACTTTCTCAAACTTCCCTCCTTCTCAAATGTTCCGGAGACAGTATATATACATTTATGCTATTCCCAAAATCTTTCTATAAATATTTCATTGCTACTGTACTACTTATTTTTATTTACAAATCTGATACTTGTTATATAATTCTTTCCCAATAGGTATTAATGGTCGTTAATTGAGGAACCACTGTGAAGTTTGTGCGTTTTTTTCTTTTTATCTTTATTTTTTTCTTTGCCCTGTCTGTTAGTGCAAAAATGAAAACATCTGTACTTAAGCTTTGTGTGTTCAAGGACGGAGAGCCTTTTATGCTTGCCACAGATGATGAGTTTAAAGCAAAGGACATGGGCTTTACAAAACACAAGGACAGCGCCCTTTATATCCGGAAATTCCGGATCCTTATTGACGGAGTGCCTTTTTCTTTCTACAAACCTAAAGGAGACAACTGTCTTACTGTTTATAAGATCAGTCCCGGAGAGCATACTGTCGCCTTTGATCTTAAATCTGTTTCCTACACGACCCTGCAGCCGGAAAAAGAGTATAAAAAACACTTCAAGGCGAACCTTCTTTACAAAACGAAGGTCGATCTTGTTGAAGGTCCCACGGCTCGTGTCGTTCTCAAACAGTCATCAAACAAAGTGTCTCTATACCAGGCGCTGGACAAGGCTCCTGTCAAGGACTGCGACAAGGAATGTAACGTTCCTATCGGGATACCGGTCTATTTCATGAAAAAAGCGGAGAATGAAAAGGTGAAATGTCCGGTAAGATATGAACTGATCGTTGCAGACGCAAATGAAAAAAAGCTCAAATGCTACAGCGACGAAAAAATAAAAAGACAGCTGACAGAGTTCGTTGAAGAAAAAAATATCCAGTGTAAGGTCAATCTCGAGTATGCATATTTCAAGGTCTACGGAGAAGGATGCATTACAACACTGGAGGCCGGAGAGGACGGAATTGACTATAAACGTCCGGAGATAAAAATGCTTCCTCTTGACAAACAGAAGTTCAACTACTTCTGGAAGGTCAACTCCGGAAAAAAAGAACCATATAAGTTCACCGGCGACAGAAAAGGGCCAGAAAAAACTCCGGCCGAAGGTGATACAATTGAATTTTTCGAGGAGAGGAACCTTTGAATATAGGTATTTTCATTTCCGGTACCGGAACTAACATGTCCGCAGTGATAAATAACTTTAAGAAAGGTTTGCTTGACGGCGTAGACGAGATCAGCTTTGTTCTGTCAGACAAGGCGAATGCAGGCGGTATTGCCAAAGCTGAGGCTGAGGGGATAAGAACAATCGTCCTTCCGAAAGAAAAAAATGAACTCCGGTCAGATTACGAACTTAGACTTCTTGCCGCTATTTCCGAATATGAGACCGGGTTGATCGTTCTGGCCGGATTTATGAAAATACTGGGAAGCGTTTTTCTTCGTGGATACAAGGGAAAGATCATTAATATACACCCTTCTCTTTTACCTGCGTTCAAGGGCGTAAATGCTCAGAAGCAGGCGTTTGATTATGGCGTAAGGGTATCCGGATGCACAACTCATTTCGTTGATGAAACTCTGGATGGCGGCCCCATAATAATTCAGACTGCCGTTGAACGTAGGGAAGATGATGATTATGAAACATTTAAGAACAGAATTCTGGCACGCGAACACAGGATACTTTCTGAAAGTATCTCCATTGTCGCCACAGGCCGGTATTCTACTTTAAACAGAATGGTCCTGCTGGACAGGAGGAATGATGAAACTTAAGATCTTTTTAGTGACATTAATTTTAACAGCCGTAATGTTCGGAGCTGCAAACTATCTTTTTGTTGGCTACATTAAAGATCATCTGAAAGATTCAGCCAGAAATACTGTTACTCAGACAGTATCTCTCTACAAACACATCAATAAAGCTGATGAGGTGGAAGCCGTAAGAGATGCTGAAGCGCTGGCGGAAAAGAAAGAGCTTCTTGACGCTTTTGATGTTGAAGCATGGATGGGAGCCATCGGCAAAGACAATACTGATACAAAAAAGATCAGTGAAGAGTCTAAAGCCGTAGTTAAACAGATCGAACAGAACGTGCAGGTAGAGCTTAACGTCATAAACAAGATGTACGACAAGAACGATGTTATTTTTGTCGTTGACATCAATGGAAATGTCGTTGCCAAGAACCTCGACGGTACGCTCCGCGGCAAAAATCTTGCTGACAAGCTCCTTATATCCTCCGCCCTGAAAGGAACGTCCAACAGAGATGTTATTCAGATGCTCGGAAAAACATACAGGGTAACAGCAGCACCTATGAAAAAAGACGGTAAGATCGTTGGCGCATACTGTTCAGCCGATGTTGTGAACTCCGAAACCGCCAAGGAAGTAATGGCAAGTGTGTCGGAAGAGGCTTCTCTTAACAAGTCTACGAAGATATTTTTCGGATTTTTCACCAAAAAGGCTCTGCTCGGAAGTACAATGCCTACTGAGCTTCACGAAAAGTTCAGAAGTTATATAAGCTCTCATATGGATCTGATAGAAAAGGTCGATCAGGAAGAGGGGAAGGTACATCAGGTCAAAATATCTCTGAGAGGCGAACATTTCTACGCAAGCATAACTAGACATCCTTCTCTTTCGGATAATAACGATATGTTCTATGCAACGCTCACATCAGTTGACGAACTCCTTGCACCTGTTCTCTCCAGATATGGAACATTTATTCTTGTAGCAGTTCTTCTCCTTATTGCCGGTCTTATTTCAGCTGTCATTATTGACGAGCAGTTTAACAAGCCTATCAACAAGTTTATGGAAAATATGCTTGAGATCATTAACGGCAATACTGACTACCGTTTTGATAACGATGCAAAGGGACTTGAGAACAACCTCAACCAGAATGCGAACATGATGATCGCAACCCTTCTCGGAGAGAAAGTTCCTGAAAAAATTAAGGAAATCAATGATGAAGAAGAATAGGAGGAAAAAATGAGCTCTTTTAACAGTCTTAACAAAGTAATGCTTCTTGGCAGATTAGGCCGTGATCCTGAAAAGAAATATACTAACTCAGGTGTCGCAGTATGTAACTTTTCTCTTGCTACATCTGAAAGTGTAAAAAAGGGAAATAGCTGGGAAGATAAAACAGAGTGGCATAAAATAGTCGTTTTCGGCAACCAGGCTGAGAATGTTTCAAAATTCGTTAAAAAGGGATCCCTCGTTTTCGTTGAGGGAAGAATTCAGAGCCGCTCCTATCAGGACAAGGATGGAAATGAAAAATACGTAACGGAGATCGTTGCAAACCTTATCAGATTTCTCGACATGAAAGATTCCGGAGACTCCGACAGGACTTATCAGTCGGGAGACAGCTCTGATAAAGCTGATCCGAAGCCACCCGTCGTGGATCTTGAAGAGGATGATGACGATCTTCCTTTCTAGATCAACTATCCAGCAGCTTTTTATAGACGTCAAGATCCCTATCTGAAAAACAGCAGAATATCACTTCAGCATCATAGTTATTTTCTTCAAGAAATCTTGTTACATTTCTGACAGCAACCCTTGCCGCAAGATCGATCGGATAGTTGTAAACACCTGTACTTATTGATGGAAACGCTATGGACCTGACGTTGTTTTTCTGAGCTATTTCAAGCGATCTGCGATAACAGCTTGCAAGCAGTTTTTCCTCTCCGTCAGTTCCGCCTCTCCAGATTGGACCAACCGTATGGATAATATATTTCGCAGGAAGATCGTAACCATCCGTTATCTTCGCATCACCCGTTTCACAACCGTCCATCCTTCTGCATTTTTCATAAAGCTGAGGTCCCGCCGCTTCATGGATAGCTCCGTCAACACCGCCGCCTCCAAGAAGAGAGTTGTTCGCGGCATTGACTATCGCATCGACTTTTAAAGTTGTAATGTC
>CAZTKP010000088.1:0-10562 GCA_964614215.1 uncultured Spirochaetales bacterium
ATATTCACGATGTTATAGAACAGACTTCCCTCATGATAGGCAACAAGTTTAAGGCTAACTTGACGATAGATCTTCACTTGAATGCAGAAAGACCAGAAATATCAGGGAGTCATGTTGTGCTTGAGAATGTTTTTGTGAGTCTGGCACTGAATTCGGTCGAAGCATTTGAAGAAAAAAAAGGCATTATTACAATTTCAACGGAAAATCCTGACAATTGCCCTATGGATGAGGAGAATGAAAGGAAGTACGTTCTCATCACTTTTGCGGACAATGGTAAGGGAGTCGATCCTAGAAATAAGTCCAGAATATTTGATCCTTTCTTTACCACGAAGAAAATAGGTGAGGGCACCGGACTGGGGCTCCCCGTTGTTTACTCTTCTATTGTGAAACATGGTGGATTTATTGATATTTCCACTAAAATAGGCCAGGGTACAGCCTTCAGTATCTACCTGCCTCTCATTGAACAATAAAAACTTTATTTAATTCCTTCACAAGCTAAGATATCCAGAGTTTTATGATAGACGAAAAGGGAGGATCATATGAAAGAACAGTTAAAAAAAGTATTTAGTGAACTTACGGACAAAATGCAGGACAAAGACCTTGCGGACAAAGTTATCGACACATGGACAAAATGTGCGACAGACGGAGGATGGAAGAGTGTAGAGGAGATAGAGGAAATTCCGTTCACTCTTCTTACTGAAACTGAGGGCGTAAATCTCATTGAGCACACAATTGCTGTTACAAAAGGTGCTCTGGGGCTGGCTGAAGCAATGATATCGACATATCGCAAAGTTCCTTTTGACATCAACATTGACTGGGTTATCGCGGGAGGAATTCTTCATGATGTGGGTAAACTCATGGAGATAGAGAAAGTCGGTGACAAGTTTCAGAAATCTTATGCAGGCAAATGTGCCAGACATCCGATAAGCGGAGCAATTGCAGCAGCGCAGATGGGTCTTCCCATTGAAATACAGAACATAATTATCTGTCATGCAAAAGAAGGTGAAGGCCGTCCTCAGAGAATTGAAGGCGTTTTTGTTCATCAGGCGGACTTTGCGACTTTCAATCCCTGCGTAATGAGGCAGAAGGGACTTCTCATTGAGGGGAAATGAGTATATTTGAAAGAAATATTCCCGGAACCGCAGAAAAGCTATCCGGATTTACAGTAGGGATTGCCGGCTGCGGTGGTTTGGGGTCAAACATTGCCGTATCTCTGGTAAGAAGCGGAATTACGAAGCTTATTCTTGCCGATATGGATAAGGTCGAGCTCAGTAATCTTAACAGACAGCATTTTTTTCAGGATGATATCGGAAGATCAAAGGTCTCGGCCCTGAAAGATCATCTCGAGAGAATAAACCCTGATATTTCGGTGACTATGGTTGAAGGGAAACTGCAACACTTTGATATAAAAGATGTCTTTGCGCAGGCGGATATCCTTTTTGAAGCTTTTGACGATGCTTCTTCAAAATTGTGGCTGATAGAATCATGGGCTGAATCTTTTTCTGATCGTCCTATTGTCTGCGGAAGCGGAATGGCCGGTCTTGGTAGCTTCAGTGACATTCATGTCAGAAGTTCCGGAATGCTTTCTGTCTGCGGAGATGAGAAAAGCGACATGTCAATAGGTCTCATGGCTCCGAAAGTTGCGATTGTGGCCAATCTTCAGGCTATGACGGGAATTAAGGTTCTATTGGATTCTTAATCCGAATTTTCTTTTTGTTTTTCGAGCTTTTTCTGAATATTTTTAAGACGATCTCTTATGGTCGGATAGTACCGGTTATATCTGTTTTCTTTCATGACCTGTTTATAAAAGTTCATGGCTCTTGTCCATTGTTTAAGCTTTTCGTAGCAGACTCCCAGAAGCAGTTCAGCTCTATCTTTCTGGTAACCTTTCTCCGTTGTTATGAATAGAAATCTTTCGTATGCTATTGCAGCTTTGTTATAATCTTTTGTGCGGTAGTAGCTTAAAGCTGTGAGATAGAACAGTCTGGGCACATGGTCTCCTGTTGAAGATATCTCAAGACTTTCCTTAAAACGGTCAATAGCGGCTTCGTAACTCTTTCTTTTAAAAAGAACGTCGCCTTCCTCGAACTTTTTAACAGCCGCTTTAAGTTTTATAAGGCTGACCTCGCCGTCAATTATGAGTCTTTCAAGTCTTGAGAGGGCGGAGAGATTGAAGTTCCCGTAAAGTTTAAATGCATGATCCGGATCTCCCTCCTTCAGCGCAAGATAAAGGTTATAGGCCTTGATATCGTTGTTTTCGATGGAAGCGAGCTTTTCCTTATGTTCCGTTACCTCAGTTTTAAGATACTCATTGTGTTTTTTCAGAAGGTTAAGCTGCTGCGAAACTGTTGTGACCTCGGCTCTGAAATAGAAAAAGAAAGCAAGAATAATAACGAAACCGAGAAGTCCCAGAGTAATGTAGAATCTGTTGGCTTCTCCTCTGTCCCTGCGGTTAACGCGGCTTTTTATCTCCTTTATGGACGCATCAAGGGCATTAACGGAATTAAGAGAGGATATGACCAGTTTCCTGATCTCACGGATATCGGCAGATTCCTTTCGTTCCTCTTTTTTTACCGGTGTTGTTGTCTTTTTTTCCTTTTCAGCCATAAACTTTCCATGATCTAAGTCGGCGCAAAGTCTAACTGATTTTTACTGAATTACAAAAAAAATAGGAAAAAGTAACTAAATTTGATAATAGTGCAGTGTATGGTATTGCAGTTATTTTGGAGATTTTAATGGAACAGAACTACTTCGAACTTAAACCGCTCAGTTTCAGAGCAAATGTAGCTATAGTGGCACCTTCTTCGCCTTTTAACAGGCAGCATTTCAATGCAGGTATTACTGAGCTCAAATACAACAAGATAAAACCGGTGATCGATAAGGCGATCTTTGAGAAAAAGTTCTATCTTGCGGGAGATGATGAGAGTAGGGCAAAGCTTTTTATAAACTATTTCGAAAATCCCGAGATAGAAGCTCTCTGGACAGCAAGAGGAGGTTACGGAGCTATCAGGATCCTTGAGATACTTGATAGAAATATTGATAAGATAAAAAATAATCCGAAGCTTTTTATCGGCTTCAGTGATGTTACTGCCATTCACACATGGCTGGTCGAAAAATGCGGATTTGTTACAGTTCACGGACCTAATATAACGACAATGTCAATTGCCGACAACTATTCAAAGTCTCAGATCTTTTCACTGTTGCAGTGTGAAGAGAAGAGCTTCTCTGTCTTTTCAAAATATATTGAAGCAGTTCAGCCCGGAAAGGTTCAGGGCGTTGTAAAAGGTGGAAACCTTGCAACTTTGGCTTCTCTGCTTGGAACGCCGTATGAGCCTGATTTTACTGACAGTATTGTCTTTCTTGAAGAAGTGGGAGAAGTTCCTTACAGAGTTGACAGGATGCTTACTCAGATGCGTCTTGCAGGAAAGTTTAAGAATATCCGCGGTGTTGTTCTCGGTGAATTTTCATATAAGGAATTCAGGCCGCCCGCAACAAAGCATATCTTTGCTAACCATATTGTCCAGATGATGGGAATAGATCCTTCAGTTCCAGTCATCGGAAGATTCCCCTCGGGTCACGGAAAGCAGAACATGGCTATCCTTCTCGGAGCTCTCGGCCAGATCGATACGGAAAGCAGAACATTAAGTTATTCGTTTGATTAACAACTCATCCCCCAACCCTTGGTTTTGACGTAGGGGCAGTACCTATGTGTCTGCCCTAATAACAATTTCCGCAAAATGCGGGTTGACACACGGGTCAACCCCTACGGTTTCTTCATCGACAGCACATCAGCGACTTTATCATTGATATCAATATCACCGTCATAAAACTGTGAAAGGATAGGCATTCCGTAGATATCCTTAACTTCCTGAAAGATGGAATCTGTGATAGTTCCGTGCATACAGCCGAAAGGGCTTACGTTGACAACGAGTTCAGCTCCTTCCTTTGCGAACATGACGCTTCTGCCGATGGTGAGTATAGCCTCGCCTGAAAATTCGGGCGGAACATACTTCATGCCTTCTTCGACAACGCTTTCTACCGGAGGTTCCTCTCTGTCGTGGAGAACTTTTGAAGCAGCTTTGTAATATGAATGTTCAGTTCTGAAAAGATAGATGTTCTTAACTAGCGATTCTCCAGCTTCAAAGAGTTTAAATGACTTCTGTTTAGCCATGTATTTCTGGAGCCATGCAGTGTAGAGTATCCATTCATGCATTGGTGAAAGCCATGCTTCTCCACCGTTCTGTTCGATCACGTCAATTACGTTTCCGTTTGCATAGTCGTTGCATCTTGCATAGATCTCTCCGACAACTCCGACTATCGGTTTTTTGTCTTTTATTTTCGGGATTCTGTAAAAATCCTCTGTGATCTTTTTTATCACAGGTTTTGGATCAGCCTTGTTCTCAAGTGTTTCCTCAAGCAGCTTCATTGATTTGGCGAAAAGGTCATCCGTCTCACCTTTATTGATTTCGTAAGGTCTTGTTTTGGTTAGGAGTTTCATAATAATATCCGATGACATCATCGTATGCATGAGGTATCTTCTAAGGCTTTCTTCAAGGCCCTGATAAGAGTTGATGGAAGAGGGGGAAAGCAGGTCCACGTTCTTAATTCCCGCATTTTCAAAGGCGATGCGCTCAAGCATGTTGTACTGACCGAATCTGCACGGTCCTTCCGAAGTCGGCATGAAAAGAACATGCTGAGTATCAGGATCCTTAATAGCCTGATTCATTATAGCGCCAAGTGTAAGTGTCATAGGCAGACATTCCTGGCCTCTGGTGTATCTTTTTCCAAGGTTATATTCATGCTTAGTTTCAGGCGGAAGAGGTGCTGCATCGTATCCCCAGCCTCTGAAAGCCGCGGCAAAAAGCGGTGTGCCTGTCGGATGCATCGGAGGACACCAGACTTTCCCCTTTTTAACCTGTTTATCTGCTGTAAATATGTCCGGAAGAGGCATCTCGTCGGCTTTAACCGTGTTCTTGAGGTAACTTTCCACAACGTCAATATAAGCTTCTATCCTTGTTCTGTAACCACCGTCGCTGTCGTGTTCATCAAGTTCGAGAATGAGCATCGGTTTGCCCCTCATCTCATCTTCGGCGTAGGAGAGAATAAAGCTGTCAGGTCCGCAGTTGAAGTTGGTGAGATAGATGGGGAAAATATAGTCTGTCTTAGCAATTCTCTTTGCTGCCGCAATGATCTTTTGTCCGTAATTCCAGAATAAATTGAAGTAGTTAGTCTTTTCGAGCGACTTAACCTCAGTTTCAAGCATATCCATCGGGACAACAGAGTATCCCATTGATGCGACAGCCTCGGGAATTCCGAGATTTATACCCTTGTCATACATATTGTAGGGCCTTCCAAGCAGAACAAAGACAGGTTTTTTCTTTTTAACTTCCTCTTTAAGATAGGCTTCTCCTTCAGAGATAAGATCAAGTGACTCTTTTTTAAATTCTTCATGTGCTTTTTTAAAGGCTTTTACGATCTCTTTTTTCTTAAGCGGAATAACGTTCTTTATGCTTTCATAGATGTATTCGGAGTTCTTTTCGATCGGAAGTCTGAAATCTATGATGGGATCAATGAGCTTGTTGAGAAATTTAACGCCGTTCCTTCTAAGCGAGCTTCTGATAACCGATGGAGCACTTTCCGCATAGGGGCAGAAAAAGCTTATTGCAGTATCCATCACAGGTTCTCCGGCTATCATTGCAGGCATGAAAACAGGAATACCCCTGCTTAACAGTTCCGCAGCATGACCAATAGATGTTTTAAGAGGGAAACAGAAGTCAGATGATGAATATTTGGATGATGTTTCCTTTATTTTTGCAGTCGTAACTGGTGAGGAGATGGCGACATCGATATTGAGGTTACTGAACATTTTCTGCCAGAGAGGGTAGTAGGTATGAGAGATAAGTGAAATAGGAATTCCCACTTTTGCTCTGGGCTGATCGATCTTTTCCTTTGAAAAGAAGTATTTTTTATGGTCTCTGAACAGCTTAAACTCATCCATTTCCTTTCTCTGGGCCAGTTCGGGGTCTCTTCCGCACATGTAGCCCCAGGAAATTTCATGTCCGCCTTCCTTTTTGATATAGTTAATTCTGCAGAAGTTGTTGCACAGCTTACAGATCTCAGTTCTTGAGCTCACATTCACATTTGCGGCAAGCGGTCCGATGAAAATTGAAGGTTCGCCTCTTTCAAGAACCTTTTCATAGGCGATAAGCGCAGCACCTATACATCCCATAACATGGCAGAAAGGGGATACGACAACTTCAACGTCAAGAAGATTCTCAAAAGCGGCCACAAGTCCTTTATTTCTGGCGGTGGCTCCCTGAAAGAAGATCTTTTCTTTTCCTATTTTTCTATTACCTACAACTCTGTTAAGATAGTTCTTTGTGATCGAATAATGGACGGAAGCAAGCACCTCCTCCTTGAAAAATCCCTGTTTAAGCAGAAATCTGATGTCCTGTTCCATGAAAACGGTGCATCTGTCACTTGTAACGGGAGGTTCGATCCCCTCAGTGACCTTTCCTGCCTGATGAATGGGAATGTCGAGCTTTCTGGCCTGTTCTTCAACAAATGAACCGGTTCCTGCCGCACAGACGTAGTTCATGTTGACGTCTTTCACAAAACCGTTCTCGATGCTTATGTACTTTGCGTCCTGTCCACCTATCTCGAAGATTGTCTCGACATCCGGGAAAAAGGAAAGAGTTCCCTTCGCGTGTGCCGTGATCTCGTTCACTATCGCGTCTGCTCCGAAGATCTCACCGTTGAGTTTCCTTCCTGATCCGGTCGTTCCGAAAGATACTATTTTTGTGATTGCGGGATTTATGATCCTGAAAAGTGCGGTAAATATCTTTTTCCCTGCTCCTGTTGGGTCTCCGGCGGTCTTTCTGTAAATATCCAGAATAGGTTTTCCATCTGTAGAAAGAACGGCTATCTTGGTGCTTGTCGAACCAATGTCCATGCCGATTATAACTTCAGCGAAATTATCGATCTCTGCGTGTTTTCTTATTTCATTGTGAAGGTCATCGTCAGTCGGTTTAACAAACTCAGGATAGTTGCTTTTTTTAAGCACAAGAGGGGGCATTTTCTCATTCTGTGTTGTATGGACTATTTTCTTAGGATCTATATAAGTCGTCGGAGTCTGAGCTTTGTAAACTGCTCCTCCTGCGATAAATGCCTCGGAGTTTTCCGGAATTATCCAGATAGCGTTGGGAAAGAGGTATTTAAACCACCTTACAACTTCGGGATTGAGACTGACACCGCCGATAAGAGCAATGTGACCTTTAAGTTCGGCTCCCCGAAAAAGTGTGTTTGCCGCTGAAACTGCGAGAGCTCGGCACATTCCCGCCCACATCTCATCTTTTGATCGGCCTTCCTGCTGGTGATGTATGAGGTCGCTTTTTGCAAAGACCGTACATCTTGAAGCTATGCTCGGAGGATCGTCGATATCAAGTGCCGGGGCTTTTTCAAGATCTATGCCCAGTCTTTCGGCCTGTTCCTCAAGAAAAAGTCCTGTACCTGCTGCACAGAGCGAATTTGAAGAAATGTCTGTTATCTCGTTGTTCCTGACAGTATATTTTGTAAGAGATGAGGCTCCGATATCAACAATTGCTCCTTCTCCGTCAAAAAAAGGCGACTTGTTCTTAAGCTTAAGGTTCAGTGCTGCAGTTTCTGAAATAAAACTTTCCCCGAGTACATTTGAGAACTCTTTTGCGGATTTTCCTGTAAAGGCTACTAGTGCGTCACTTGGAAGTTCACCGAATGCCTTTGTTACAAAAGAACCGATCCTGCCCTTGTGTCTTTTTCTGAAAACTATTTCTGAATCACTGGTAACAGTTATAAAAGTCGTACCAATATCAATCCCATAACGTTTTGTCATTTTTCACCCCGTAGATAGAACAAAATTCCCACTGAGAAAAAGTTTTATTACTTTAAGGCCACTAATTCAAGAAAATCCTTGGACGGCATATAATTTTTTTGAGAAAGACCTGAATTATGCTAGTATCGATCGGTTGTTTTATTTAATAAGAGTTTAAATGATGAAGATAAATAAATCACAGATAAAAGAACTCACGGCACTTTTTGTTTTTTCAGTCTGTCTGCTTGCGGTTCAGACGTCGTTCACGAAGTTTTTCAGCATTGTTATGTGGTATCACTTCGGTTACATGATAATCAGTGTCGCTATGCTCGGTTTCAGTGTTTCCGGAGTTTTTCTTTCGATGAGCGGAAAGTTATCGAAGAGTTTCTCGTTCTCGAAACTGATATCTGTCTCGTCTTTTGTCACCTTTATCAGTTATCTTATGATGACTCATATAACTTTTACTCCCAGAGATCTTATCTTTAAGGGAGTGGGGCTTTTCAGTCTTTTTGCAGTTCTTATTCTGCTTTTTATTCCGTTTTTTCTCTTCGGTCTGACGATCGGATGGATACTGCGTGAACGGAAAGAACGGATTGGCAGATACTACAGTGTCAATATGATCGGCAGTGCTATGGGAGCGTTGCTGTTTATCTGGATATTCAACACTTTTAACGGTTATATCGCTATTCCGCTTATTGTTTTTCTTATGGCTGTTTCTGCGATCCTAGTTGCTGATAATATTAAGGAAAAAGCTCTTTCAGCTGTTCTTTGTCTTGTGATCTTTCCGACACTTTTCTTTCCCTCTCTTTTTCCTATGGAACCCCCCGGAGATAAGATCCTGGGGCTTGTTAAGGACAGAAAGAACGATGTGATACACACGGACTGGAGCGCTCTTTCAAAGATCGATATGGTAAAGGATCCCGACAGGACAGTCTATCCTTTCATGGGTCTTTGGGGAATGAGCAGAACCTATTTTGAGCAGGGAAAGATAAATCCCGATAGAATAGGTATCGTTATAGATTCCTGGGCATATACTTCGATAATGAGGTATCCTCAGAACAATACTTATTATGACTATATGCCGGCCACGACGGTCTATCATCTGGGTAAGAAGATAAAAAAGACACTTCACATCGGTGCGGGCGGTGGAATGGATCTTCTTGCTGCTCATCATTACGGAGTGGATGATATTACAGGTGTCGAGATCAACCCCATCATCGTTAAATCCGTTAAAAATGAGTTCAGGGATTATTCAGGCGGCATCTATTCCGGTTTTATCAAGGGCGTAAAGATAGTTGTTGACGAGGGTAGGAACTTTATCGAAAGCGGTGACGATACCTACGATGTTATCCAGCTTTCCGGAGTTGATACTTTTTCATCGACCCAGGCGGGTGCTTTTGCTCTTTCTGAGAACAATCTCTATACTGTTGAAGCATTTAGATCATATTATGAAAAACTTAATAATAACGGATACTTCACCATGACAAGCTGGTTTGCTCCCGATGAGGCGGGCAACCCGCGTTTTTCTCTTAGACTGCTTAATATTGCAAGGAAGGCTTTAAGGGAGATGAACATCGACCCTAAGGGCAGGATCATGTTCTTTGCCAGTGATACCTATACTCTGATGGTCCTGAAAAAGGGGACGTTCACCAGAGACGAAATAAAGAACGGACTCGACTATGTCTTTAAGAACCGTTTTGCAATGCTTGTGACACCGGGAAGAGAGCCGAACGAAAACAATATTTTTGAACGTTTTCTCTTTGCTGATGACAGCAAACACAAAAAGCTGATAGAAGACTATCCCTATCTCGTTTCAGCTCCTACAGACGACAAACCGTTCTTCTTTGAGCTTAGAAAGCTTGAGACGCTTTTTACCGGGATAAACTCCAATGTGCTGCCGCTTAACGTCTTTTCAGGTCAGACGATACTTTTCATAATTCTCTTTATGGTCCTTCTTATGGGAATGATGTTCATACTTTCTCCGCTCTATGTCCTTAAAAAGAAGAACAGAAAGGAACTGGCCTTTCATGACATGCTTTATTTTTCTCTTATCGGGCTTGGATACATGTTTGTCGAGATCGTGCTTACACAGAAACTTGTCCTTTATCTGGGACATCCCTCATACAGTCTTTCAATAGCACTTTTCTCGATATTGCTCTTTTCGGGACTTGGCAGTTTCTTCAGTGATTACAAATTCTTAAAGAAGAGGACAACGCTTGTCGTACTGTCTGCGATACTTCTGCTGGTGATACTGACACTTTCACCGATACTCAGTGCAACACTCGGAGCGCCGTTTTCAGTGAGAGTTCTAATTACGCTTCTTATACTCGCTCCGCTATCCTTTTTTATGGGAACAGCCTTTCCCGCAGGAGCCTCAAGAGTCAGTGAAAAGGAACTCCCGTTCCTGTGGGGAATCAACGGCTTCTTCTCAGTTGTAGCCTCGGTTACAGCTATCATTATCAGCATAAACATGGGATTCACCTTTGTTTTCTATATTTCATTTCTCTGTTACGCCGGTGCCGCCGCGATCATGTATCGTAGGGGTTGACCAGTGTGTCAACCCAAGAACTCACTCCATCCTTGACCTCTTCCTCAATCCTTCTCCTAAAGGAAAAGGAAGCGATTTCAATTGGAAAATTTAGGTTTTAAGTCCCTTGCCTTTAGGTAAGGGATTTAGGGAAAGGTCAGAAATAGCCTTGACATTGTGACAAGA
>CAZTKP010000089.1:0-10473 GCA_964614215.1 uncultured Spirochaetales bacterium
TGATCTTTATTTCATCACCTATACCGATCTCGTAGGTCATTTTACCTGATTCAAGAGATTCCCGGTTCTTGTCAAGGGTCATTTCCTCAACCTTGAATTCCTTTTCAGGGATATCGGCAAATTTACGGTATCCTGCGGGTGTACAGGAAATTGAAAAAAGAAAAAGCAGGAATGCTGCAGTTATGCGGTATTTAACATCCATATTCCACCTATGATCATAAATATTCCACCAGCCTGTAAAAAGCTCAGCTTTTCCTGAAAGACAAAAAGGGACCAGAAAGTTACAATGATCAGTCCGGCAGAGGTCATTAAAGGGTAGGCAATAGAAAGATTGAACTTTTCAAGGGCCTTTGTATAAAAAATCAGTGCAATGCCGAAAAAGGCTATTCCAAGCATAAGCTTCCAGTTCGATATATAACTGAGAACAAAACTTAAAAGACCGCCCTCTGTTTTTACAGGATTAGCTATCACGCCTGCTTTCATCATGATGTTAGCTCCGGCGTTAAAGAGGATGGCAAGGATTAGAAAAATTGTGAAAATATTCATATTTTCTGAATTCTCTCAATTAGTTCAGGCCATTTGCTGTCAGGAATCCGTGCTCCGATGTGTTCGATAACGGTTCCGGCAAGGAGAGATCCTATATTTGCCGCCTTATTAAGTGTCATGTCGTTCATAAGGCCGTATAGAAATCCTGCGGCATAAAGATCTCCTGCTCCGGTAGTATCAACCGGATTGGCTTTGATCGGATCAATTGTGCAGACTTCACCATGACAGGAAACCAGTGATCCTTTCGGACCTGTTTTTACAACTGAGATCTCACACATGTTCCCGATTTCCGTTACACTTGAATGGGGATCAAGTCCTGTAAAGGCAAGAGCTTCCTCTTCATTTGCAAAAACAATGTCAACATAACGTCTGACAACATTTTTAAGAAATTCCAGGTTTTCCGCAACAATATTGAAACTTGCAAGGTCCAGTGAGGTTTTCAACCCCATACCCTTAGCTGTTGCAAGAGCTTTTTCTATCAGATCGTGATTCTGGACCAGATATCCTTCAATGTGAAAAAAATCGAATCCTTTGAAGATATCGGCATTTATTTCCTGAGGAGAAAGTTTGACGGCAGATCCGAGGTATGTTGCAAAAGTTCTTTCAGAGTCAGGAGTTATAAGTGCAACAGCCCTTCCGGTTCTTGGTCCGTCAATAAAAAGATGATGATGAATGTTGTTTTTTTCAAGATCATTTTTAAAGGTCTCTCCCATTTCATCGTCTGATATCTTGCCGATAAATGTGCAGTTTCCGCCTAGTTTTGCTAAGCCGGAAACAGTATTGGAGGCGCTGCCTCCGCACATAACCTGGCGGTCAAAATGCCAGACTTTTTCAAGAACTCTGTCACTGAACGTGAGATCAACAAGACGCATGCTACCCTTTTCCAGACCGAGGTCCGTAAGAATGTTTTCATTTGGAAGTTTAATAAGAACATCAACAAGGGCATTTCCCATCCCGATGATCTTTCTCATAGACTGCTCCGGTTTTTAAAGAGTTAGAAAATTTATTTAACGATCTTGATCCTGCCCATTTCCGGATCAGCAAAATTTCCTTTTGCCTTAAGGTAGTCAACGATTATTGAAGGAATGCAGTAACCGGTATCTTTTTTCGTTTTAAGATCTTTGAGGATCGTGTATCCGTCTCCTCCATCAGCAATAAACGAATTGAAGGCAACTTTGTATTTTCTCTTCTTGTCAAGAGGTTTGCCGTTAATCTTAATATCAAGAGCTGATCCTTTGAACAGTTTTACAGATATTCCGGAAACCTGAAGGAATCCTGGTGAACCCGGGCCTTTTTCTGCAAAATTATCGAAGATCTCCTGGATCTGATAACCGCTAAGTTCAGCAAAGTAAAGTGTGTCCATAAACGGGAATACAGAGTAAACGTCCTTTTCAGTGATAACGCCTTTTTCAAGGCCCTGCCTAATGCTTCCCGAGTTGATGAAAGCTATATCTGCTTTGATCTTTTCTCTCATAACATCGGTTATGATATTGCCCAGCTCTGTTTCAGACTTTCTTGCGTATTTTCTATCTCCGACAAGATCCTTCTTGAGTTTTCCTATCTGCTTGTTTGAGAATTCGCATTTAAAACCGTTGAGAAGTTTGATCATGGCCTTATTCTCAGGGATCTGTTTGTCGATATATTCGTATGTTACTTTCTTTCCGTTGGTAACTTTTTTCTTCAGATTGATAGGATAGAGCTTGAAGCTTGTCTTTACGATTTTTTTACCTTTGAGATGGAAGTCAAAACGGCCAACCCATTTTCCGAGACCTTCTGTCTGAACTATATGGGTGTCTCCGATTTTTACGGGACTGCTCAGGTGTCTCTGTGTGTGTGATCCGACAATAAGATCAATTCCGGGTACTGTCTTTGCGAGATAGTTGTCACCGTGGAATCCGTCAAAACTTTTGTCTGTGTCGTAATAGCCGAGATGGCTGAGAACGATAACGATATCATTCTTCTTTTTGAGCAGAGGAACTCTGGTCTTTGCTTCAATTATCGGCTCTGTCATAACAAGGTTTCCCATGAGTCCCGGGCTGGTTATCTGCTCGGTCTCTCTTGTTGTGACACCGAGAACAGCAACCTTGAGACCGTCATCGAATTTTTTCTCGATATAGTCCTTACCGACAGCTTTAGTTCCGCCTTCTTCGTAGATGTTGGCACTGAGAAAAGGGAAGTCCGCTTCCTTTTTCATCTTGTGAAATGCTTCAATCCCGAAATCGAACTCATGGTTTCCAATGACCATTGCATCGTAACCGATAAGGTTCATTCCGTTTATCATTGGTATGTTCTGGCATATGTTACTTCTGGGGTCTCCAAGAGTAATATCTCCGCCGCTGAGGATAAGGATATCTCCGCCTTTTCCCTGAACTTCAGCTCTTATCTGGTCGATAAGGGTCTTTCTTGCGGCAAGTCCACCTACAGCAGGGTTGTTCGGTTCATCGAACTTCCAGGCCATACCGTGTCCGTCATTTGTGAAAAGAACGGTAAGCATGCGCTCCTTTTTGTCTGCAGCATTAAGGCAGAAAGCAAAAATCATTAAAAATAAGATCGAAACAATTTTTCTCATTTTATGCTCCTTACAGTTTCATAAGTGTTTCCAAGATCACTTTAATTTCATCACTAGAATATATAGAATTAGGTGAAGAAGTCAAATAGTTGTGAGAATATTTCATATAGTTCAGGGCAGACCTTTTCAGATGGTCAAGTTCATCCTGACGGAGGTCTCTTTTTATTTTCCCCGGATTGCCTGCAACAAGGACGCCGGCCGGTATTTCCGTTCCTCCGAGAAGCACGGAATTCGCAGCAATAACGCAGTCCTCGCCGATTCTGCATCCGTCAAGGATCACAGCTCCCATACCGATGAGAGAACGGTCTCCTATTTCTGATCCGTGAATGACAACGTTGTGTCCGACAGTGACATCATTTCCGATACTTGTCGGGAAAAGGTCTGTCGTGACGTGGATAGTGGAGTTGTCCTGAATGTTTGTCCGTTCTCCGATAGTAATGGTGTTGACATCACCCCTTACAACGGATCTGAACCAGATGCTGCTGTCTTTTCCTATAGTTACGTCCCCTATGACCGTAGTGTCTCTGAAGATATAGGCCTGCGGATCGATTTTCGGGACCTTATTTAGATAATTAGTTATCATCGTCGAGATCCTCCATGAACTTCTCCTCCTTCCGGGCATTGATCAGTGCCAGTATGAAGAGAAATATGCCGAGAATCAGAGTAAAGGAGAAGATGTAAGGTCCGTAGTTTACCTGAGTGACTTTATTTAACGCTGTCATGCATCTTCTGGTCTTTGCCTTTTTCTCTTCGGCAGATAGTTCTTTCCATCCTGTGTCGGGGTTTTCGCCCTGAAAACATCCTTCTTCCTGAGCGATTTTCTCATATTCAGCATGGATACTGTCCTTGACAGCAAAAATTACTCCGAGAGCAACTATGCTCACAAGAGAGATAATTATTCCGTAAAGTGCACTTTTAGTTTTTAAGAATTCTTTCTTTTTCATAATGCCACATCCAACTCCGCTTTAACTCCTTTAAAATCAGGAAGAACCCTGCAGGCTCCGCCGTCACAGGTAAGACCGCCTTTTTCAAGTCCGCCGAAAATATAGAGTCTAACTGTGTTATATTTGAATCCGATGGCTGCTCCGGGATACCAGTTATCCAGATTGTCATCAAAATCGTTGTGCCAGTAAGTGTTTTTCAGTGCCAGAAAGTATCGGTTGTTCCATGAAAGGTCCAGGACGGTCTTAAGTTCATGGGCGTTGTCAAGTTCTTTAACTCCGACAACAGTCATGTTCTTGTTGTAGTAATCGTTGGTGAATTTATAGGAAAATTTCGAGACATATCCGCCCATGTGAAGGCCGGCAATGATCCAGTATCTGGAATCTTCTTCGATATCTTCGACCTTTTTATTGCCTTCACTGTAATGAAAGCCGAATTTTGCAGTAATATCAAATTGTTGAAAGTGTTTTTCTCCCTCAATTCCGGCGTAATAGAAATCATCTTCCTTGTATTCAGGACCGAGGCCCGGAATCAGCTTCGGAATATCCTCCTTGTTGTCAAGAGAGTCACCCTTGACGAAATTCAGGCTGTATTTAGCCTTTGTCCAGTCTCTGTCCATGAAGGATATCTTTGCTCCCACGGCCCAGGTATCGAACTCATTATCCATCTGAAGGTCCATCGGGAGGAGTGTCGGCGGGTTAAAATATCTTCTTTTGTAGTCGGCATCTTCCATCCTCGTGTAGTTGAGGTAGTAGTTGCGATACATTTTTCCTTCAACTTTAAAGGTCAGCCTGCTTTTTTTCTGCCCTAAGTCCAGATAATAAAGTGCCGACGAATAGAAGGCTGCGGAGTTCTGCAGGTCTTTTTTTTCGTCATCGATCATCGGGTCGATCCCGTTGAATTTTACATCCTCGATAGTTCTTTCATAGCCGTATGGAACATAAACTGCTCCGGAGTAAAATGTAAATCCCGGGAAAGGGTTCTTCAGAGAAATATAGGCTCCTGTCAGATGAAATTCCTTTTCAGAAAAAGTTTTTTCATAAGCATCGCTACCTTCTTTTTCATCAACATAACTTTCAAGAGTATATTTTCCGTAGTTCGCGTAACCGTACTGAAGTCCGAAATCGACTTTTTTCCACTTGTATCCGACTTCCATTCCCGCCAGCCAGTCATCAGCTTCTCCTGTTCTCTGGTAGGTGGCTTTGTCCCTGATCTGAGGGTTGGCTCTTCCACCGAAAGTTTTCATGTGGAAACCTTTATGATGAACATTGATGCTTCCTCCACGAATGGAGTTGTCGCCGTAAACAGGGTCGTTTTTCATAGAGAACGCCATTCCGCGGTTCATGCTTTCATAAAAGTCACCGACAGTAAAATCGGCGGGTTTCCATTTTCCGGAAAAGGAAACTCTGTCCAGCCAATGTTCCCAGCTGTGGTTGAAAAGTTCGTTGCTGTATTGGTAGTTATGATCGACCATCGTTTCATCAAAATCCTTCTTTGCAAAAACGACCATTGTCTTTCTCAGTCCGAACGAGAAGTTTCTGTAAGTAACTCCGCCGTAATCCTGAGTGTAGAGCATCCCGAACTTTTCAGGGGTCGAAGCCTGTGTGGCTTTGTAGTCAACGTAGATATGACTCTTGTTCTTTGAATAGAATTTCCAGACAGCTTCCTCTTTTTTCTGTTCAGATCTCTTTTCAGTTCCAGTAGGATTCTGATCTCCGAAAACGGTCAGAGGAAGGAGACAGAGAAAAATTATCAGATATTTCATTTTTTATTTTCTAGAAGTTCCTGAAGTTCTTTTTTTAGACTTACCTCATCTCCCGGTTTGTATCCGCTGTGTTTTGAGTGGACTGTTCCGTCTTTTGTAACAATTATAGAATAGGGAACAGAGTTTCCTCCGGGAATAACGGATGCGACAAAGTTGCCTGAGGGGTCAAGCAGTACAGGAAAAGGAAGAGCGCTTTCTGCAGCAAATTCAGTTACTTTATCGGTCAGATCCTCTCCGTCTGTTGAAACGGCAACGAACTCAATGTGTTCTGAAAATTCCGCATACATTTCAGCGAGTTTTGAAAGTTCCGCCTTACACGGTTCACACCATGTTGCCCAGAATGCTATCAGAAGGTGTTTTTTCCCTCTGATAGAGTCAAAGGAGAAGTTTGTACCTTCGACAGTTTCAAGGTTCATTGAAAATCCTGATGCTGCTGCGGTTTTCCGGTTGTTTTCCTTAGGCTGAGCAGGTTGAGCAGTTCCGCATGAAACCAGAAAGATGATAAGAAAAACTGTTATGAGGTTTTTCATGCTATCAGAGCTCGTCAAGCATAAAATCAATAAACTTGTCGTATTTTTCTACGAGTGAAGTATCCCAGCCTCCCCAGACGTCAAGAACTTCCATGTTGTTCGCGTCGATGAGAATGTTGTGAGGATAACCTTCGAGACCCATCTTCGTAAGAGTTGACTGAGACTGAAGATATCCGTATACGTAGTTGCCTTCTTCACCGTAAATATAAATGTTTGATTCCTTGAGATCGGCAATTTTATCGGGCTCAAGTGATACCTGAGGGCCGGAAAGCAGTCCGTTCATGATGACTACAAGTCTGAAACCTCTTTCTTTATATTCCGCCTTGTTCATTTTCGGAAGGTCTCTTTTTTCTACAACGCAGTACGGGCAGTCATAGGTGCTGACAACGAGCCAGACAAGCTTTGCGTCGGGGTTGTTGCCCTTATACCATTCGGCAAGAGCTCTTTCCCTGTCAAGTTCGTCAAAGAAAACAAGATTCTGTATAACGTCACCTCTACCGCCGGAACCCGATACTTCAGGGTAGTCCAGAGTGGTGATGTCAACGATGGTATCTGTGTCCGAGGTCTCAACAACATCTTCGTCTTCACCCTGCAGTTCTTTTTCAACTGTTTCAGCAGTGTCTTCATCATTAACGCTTTCGTCATTTGTTTCATTGGTGTCTGATCCTCCACAGCTCACTATTGAAAGTGCAAAAAAGACTGTGAAGAAGATTGTCGCGACTTGATTAAATTTTTTCATTACATGCTCCATAAAAAGTGTTATTCTTCAACTTTAACTAAAACTACTGTGATATTATCCTTTCCTCCGTTGGCGTTTGCGGCATCGATAAGTGCCTGAGATGTCTCATCAAGTGAAAGTTCCTGAGCAAAGATACTTTCAATGTCAGGGTCTTTCACCATGTCTGAGAGTCCGTCTGAACAGAGAAGGTAGATCTCGCCCGGCTGAACCTTGATCTTCTGGATATCGACGAGAACATTGTCCTTCATGCCCAGAGCTCTCATTATGACATTTTTATGAGGAAAGTTGGCGGCCTGTTCTTTGGTGATCTGTCCGGCCTTTATGTATTCGTTAACAAGCGAGTGGTCATCTGTTACCTGGCGGAGCGATCCGTCGTAAAAGCAGTAGCAGCGGCTGTCTCCTACATGGGAAACGTAGATCTCATCGGTATCGGTCGTAAGTATGGAAACAACAGTTGTTCCCATTCCGGCGTAAGAGGCATTAGTCGAGGAGCTGCTGTATATTCTTCTGTTGGCAAACTTTATTCCCACCATAAGTTTATTCGCATCGAGCGAGAGAGAAGGGTCCAGTTTGTAGGGCCATGTCATTTCCTCGTCTCTTGAAGACTTTAAAAAGAAATCCTCAACAGTTTTTACGGCGATCTCAGATGCCACTTCACCCGCATTGTGTCCGCCCATACCGTCGGCTACTACATAGACCCCCTGATCTTCAAGGATGGTGTAGTTGTCTTCGTTCAGCTCTCTTTTCATTCCGGGATGTGTTTTCCCGCTGCTTGTGTACTTCATGTTTTACTCCACAATTATGTTCATGACAGGACCGGTATCTATTACCAGACTGCCCGATGATGTATAAAAATCTCCGTCGAGAGTATATTTGAAAGGTTTGTCTCTTTCTATCACGAATCTTTTTCCTATCGTATCGTCACAGCTGTCTGGAGGAAGAGAAAGTCCCAGCCATGCTCTGGGGATCTGGGGGATTATCTTCGCCTTGTCGTGAAAGGCCATCATGTGCGCTTTTGTGTGATCCGATGCCGCTCTGTGCATAAGTCTGAACCCGAGTCCCACTTCGGGAAGTGTGGATATGAGCGTTGCCAGATACGGTTGTCTGCCGAAATTGAAACTGTCAACTGTGATGTTCTGGTTCGTCGGTGAAAAAACCTCTCTGTAGATCGGGCCTCTTACAATGATCGAGCCCACGAGTGAAATAACGGCCTTGCCTGCGACCAGAGGTGAAGGGTCTCCGCTCCTGTGATACACGTCCATGAAGGAACAGACCGCTCCGTTGCCGAAAATAAAGCCGTACTTGTCATTTGCCTTCAGGAGGGAAAGTTTCTTTGTTTTCATATCCTTTCCCTTTTTCATAGCCTTGACCACCCTTTTGAATATCGAGATGGAATTCCCTTTTATCCTTAAGTTCGTGGCTGTCTGGTTCATTGTTCCGCCTTTGAGTATGGCGAGTTTGGGAAGTGGTTTCTTCCCGTAGGTCTTTATCAGCGAACAGAGTGCGACATGGACGGTTCCGTCTCCGCCGTTTACTGCAAGGACTTCAATATTTCTTGATTTGAAAAACTCCATTGCTTCATCCATTTTCTCAAATGAATCCGGCAGCTTGACTAATTCTCTGTCAGGTGCGCTGTCAATGAGTTTCTGTAATCTGGCGGGGTCTTTTCTGTTTTTTCTTGAGTATGGATTGGATATAAGTCCTATGCCGGGCATTCTACACACCTTATTAAATAACAGACGAAAATTATAGTAGTAAGGACTGTTTTGTCAAATAAACAGAAGTCTACTATAAAAAAACCAGCAGTTTTTACAGCAAAGCATAAACCGGATTTTTTTTACCAGTCATTCCAGGCAGTTGCTTATTAGGCACAAATCTCTATCTGAAAGTTGACAAACTCTAACTGATGTTATATTTATACGAAAGCTCGGAATGGAGGGTTGAAGATGTTTACGATTTTAAAAAGCGGCTCTTTGTCGGGAATTGACGGCAGTGTTATTGATGTTGAAGTAGATATTTCAAAAGGTTTGCCCGGGTTTTCGATCGTGGGCCTGCCGGATAGCGCCGTCAGGGAGTCCAGAGAAAGGGTACGAACTTCTATCATAAACAGCGGTCATAAATTTCCGCAGAACAGGATAACCATCAACCTTGCGCCAGCGGGAATTAAAAAGGAAGGTGCGGGTTTTGATCTGGCGATAGCGGCATCGATCCTGTCATCTATCTATACTATTGAGCCTGAAAATATCAGTAACTACATGATCGTAGGTGAACTCGCTCTTAACGGGGTGATAAAACCTGTGAGCGGAATTCTGCCTCTTGCCATAACTGCAAAAGAGGAAGGTTTCAGGGGCATAATCGTTCCCCAGGAGAATGGAGATGAGGCAGCTGCGATAACGGAGATCGGAGTTGTTACGGTAAATGATCTTAACGATATTCTTGACCTGTTGAGATACGGACCGCAGAAGTTCCATGAGAGCGTGGAGGAAAAAAGCGAAGTGAAGCATATGCTTGATTTCTTTGAGGTTCGCGGTCACGACCAGGCAAAGAGGGCGATAGAGATAGCGGCTGCCGGAGGGCATAATATTCTGATGATAGGGTCCCCCGGAAGCGGAAAGACGATGCTTGCCAGAAGGATACCGACTATTCTTCCGGAACTTGAAAGAGAGGAAAGCATTGAAACTACAAAACTTTTCAGCGTTTCCAATATGTTGAAAGGTAAAGGTCTGATAACGGAAAGACCGTTCAGGAGCCCCCATTCGACCTGTTCTCATATTGCTCTTGTCGGGGGCGGTTCTCCGCCAAAACCCGGAGAGGTTTCTCTTGCGCATAACGGAGTGCTTTTTCTTGATGAGCTGCCGGAATTTAACAGGAATACACTTGAGGTGCTCCGGCAGCCGATGGAAGACGGTGATGTTTCCATTTCAAGGGCGACTCAGACGGTTAAATATCCCTCTAATTTCATGCTTGTAGCCTCGATGAACCCCTGTCCCTGCGGCTATCTTTTTGACAGAAAGAGAAAGTGCACATGCAGCGCTTCGGCTGTGCACAGATACCAGCAGAAAATTTCAGGCCCGCTCCTGGACCGGATCGACATTTCCATAATCGTGAATTCCGTTCCGTATGAAGATCTGAGAAATAAAAGTCAGGGTGAGAAAAGTGAAGACATCAGAAAGCGGGTCGTGAGGGCGAGAAAGATCCAGAAAGAGCGGTTCTCCGGTTCAGGATTTTATATCAATGCGAGAATGCAGGCCTCTGATATTGAAAAATACTGCGTGCTAGATGACGGAGCAGAAAATCTGCTTAAAAATGCCATGGAAAAAATGGGAATAAGTACCCGTGGATATTCAAGAATTCTTAAGGTCGGACGCACCATCGCCGATCT
>CAZTKP010000090.1:0-6881 GCA_964614215.1 uncultured Spirochaetales bacterium
GAAGATCGTTTCGCATACGTTACAGGACTTAAGATATCTAGCGAAAAGGTAAAGAAATTAGGTGATTACGAGTTTTCCGTAAAATACAGAAGCGTAGGGAACGACGCCTATATCGATGCATTTTCAGAAAGCTCCTTCTACTACGGAAGAACAGGAGCATGGGGAGTCGATGCCACAGCAAAAGCCGCCATATGGAACAACGTTTTCCTCTCTCTAACTTACTTCAGACAGGAACTTCTTGTCGATAATAATCTTCCCGAACAGGGCCTTCACATGGTCCAGCTCGATCTGGTAGCAAAGTTCTAAATACTTGTAATTCCAAACGACCTAAATACCATTTCTACAGATTTACTGTTTATGGAAAATCAATGCTTACTGTGATCTTAATAATGTCTTCAGGAATGTTTCTGGGTTATTTTTTTAGGAAAAAAGAGAAGCTTGTTAAGTTTTCTGAACCGGTTATTACTGTTTCCATTTTTGCTCTTCTTTTTCTTCTGGGCGTTTCAGTGGGGACTAATGAGACGATACTGGAAAATCTGGATATGATCGGAGTGAAAGCTGTTGCTCTTACTTTAGGTGGAGTTGCAGGAAGTGTGATCTTATCGTTTTTTGTTTACAGATCTTATTTTAGAAATGAAAAGTAGTTTAGTTATAGTGACATTTTTTATCTGCGGTGTTTTTGCAGGGAAATTCTCCTTACTGCCTGAATTTATTCTTGAAAATGATCTGAGCGATGTGGCTCTCTACATCCTTATGTTCTTTGTGGGAATAAGTATAGGTGCAGATAAAAATGCACTGAAAATTATTAAGAATGCAAAGTTTAAGATAGTTCTTGTCCCTGTCACCGTTATTGTTGGAACATTTACCGGAGTAGCGCTAGTTTCGCTATTTATGGACGATATTTCATTTATGGAATCACTGGCTGTCGGGTCTGGATTTGGTTACTACAGTCTTTCAAGCATAATAATCACGGAGATGGGCGGTAAGGTTCTCGGTGTAACGGCTCTTCTTTCCAATATTTTAAGAGAGATAATTACGCTTCTTCTTACTCCCGTTCTTGTAAAGGCAGGCAAACTTGCACCCATTGTTTCAGGTGGTGCGACTTCGATGGATTCTACTTTGCCGGTGATTACAAAGTACGTCGGAAGAGAGTATGCGGTTATTTCTGTCTTTAATGGAACGGTTCTTACAATACTTGTTCCGTTTCTAGTTACTTTTTTAATGAAAATGTGTTAGATTTAAGCACTTGACTTTGAAAGGCGGCTGTTTATTTAGTAACTCTGCGTTTTTTTATTACCGGAGGGAAATATGAGTGAAATGTATGATGTTGTGATCGTCGGAGCCGGTCCTGCAGGGCTGACTGCCGGTATCTATGCGGCAAGAGCTATGCTTAAAACTGTGATAATTGAAAAGAGTGTCGCGGGCGGACTGATGGCTGTGACGGATAAGCTTGATAACTGGCCGGGGAATCCCTCCATTTCAGGTGGCGAACTTTCTGAGCGCATGCTTAAACAGGCGACAGATTTTGGAAGTGAGTTCAAGTTCGGTGATGTTAAGAAGGTTACAAAACTTGATGACGGTAACTTTTCAGTTGTACTTGCTGACGAAGATCCGCTTCTGGCAAAGACTGTTATTTATGCGGCCGGTTCAACGCCGAGACTTGCTGAAATTCCGGGCGAAAAAGAATTTACAGGTAGGGGTGTCAGCTACTGCGCAGTCTGTGATGCGGCTTTTTACAGAAATTTGAGAGTTGCGGTTCTCGGCGGTGGTGACAGTGCGTTGAAAGAGGCTCTTTATCTCACAAAATTCGCGTCTGAAGTTGTGATAATTCACCGCAGACAGGAGTTTCGAGCTGAAAAAATAATTCAGGATGAAGTTAAGAAAAATGAAAAGATATCTTTCCTACTTGACAGCGTTGCCGAAAAGATCGAAGGTAATGATTTTGTTGAGAAAATCACTGTAAAGAACGTTAAGACCGGTGAGCTGTCTGAGCATAGTTTTGACGGTGTTTTTGTGTTCCTGGGCTATGTTCCCAAGATTGATCCGGTAAGAGATGTAGTTGATTTTGCAACAGATGGCAGGATTTCAGTAAATTCTCACATGGAAACAAAAACAGAAGGCCTTTACGCGGCTGGTGACATCATAAGCAAGCTTGTTAATCAGGTTGCAACTGCTGTCGGTGACGGAGCTACGGCTGCAACTGCGGCTGAGCACTACATTTCAAAACCGAAAGCTTAGATCATGTCACAAAGAGTCGATCCACAGCTTGCAAAGGCAGAAATTCTTGTAAAATATGCACTCACAAAGGACAAGTCTTTAAAAAAAGAAGTTGAAGATATCGTGTCTGGTAGTTCCAGGCGTTTTCCAAAGTTACCCAAACTTGCTGAGGGCCCTTTTGAAACGCAGGAAGAAGCTGTAAATGCAGTTGTTGAAGCAGGAAAAGCGATATCAAAGCTCAAATTTGCAGGAACGGTTTTTGGAAATGTGTCGGTAAAAGTCAACGACAGACTTTATATTTCGGCAACCGGAACTGAGCTTGGAAAGCTTGAAGATCAGATTGTGATTAGCGACCTTGAAGGGAACTCTTTAAACGGTCTGAAACCGTCCAGTGAACTTCCTGCACATCTGAATATCGTCAACACATCTCCCTCTACATGCATTCTTCATGCGCATCCTTTCTACACAGTTGTGATGAGCATGATAAAAGGAATAGGAAAGAGCGCTTTCGGAGTTCCTATTGTCGGTGGAGAGGTTGGTGGAGGAGAGAAGGGACTCTCCCAAACAGTTCCTCCCGTTCTCCAGGCATATAACGTCGCAATTGTACATAGACACGGAACTTTTGCCGTCGATTCCTTTGATTTCAATAATCCGCTTGCAAATATCTACAAGCTTGAGAAACTGTGCAGAAAAAGATACGTGAGTAAGTATCTTTAAACTCAGGATTTTTTCATATGTTTTTCAAGCATTTCAGATAGATCGGAAAGTTTAAACGGTTTTCTGATACTTGCATTGAATCCGTAATTTTCAGGGTTTGAAACGATAGGATCTTCGGAGTATCCACTTGCGACGAAGATCGGAACATCAGGAAATAGTTTTTTCACTTCTTTTACAGCTTCCTTTCCACCCATTCCTCCAGGGATAGTCAGGTCAAATATCATTCCTGTGATATCAAAGTTTTCTTCAGCTTTTTCTTTGAGATAGTCTATGGTTTCACTACCGCTTTGTTTTAAAACTACTGCGTATCCGAAAGATTCAAGCATTTCTTTAACAATATCCCGGATAGATTCTTCATCATCCATTACAATGAAGGTTCCGCTCCCTTTATGCTGTGAAATCTGAATAGTGTTTTCAATATCAACAGGTTTGTCGGTTGCAGGAAGAAAGATGCTGAACGTGCTTCCTTTACCCGGTTCGGATTCCACTTCAATGTATCCGTCATGTTTCTGAACGATAGAATAACATGTCGCCAGACCAAGTCCGTGTCCTTTGGGTTTCGTTGAGTAGTACGGGTCAAATATTTTTGTGAGATACTCTTTGGGTATTCCGACCCCCTGATCTTTTAATGAAATTTTTATATACTTGCCCGGATCAAGAACAGGATGGGCATTTTCAATGATAGTGAGGTTTTCAGCTGCAACCTCTATTGTTCCTCCATCAGACATCGCCTGCTTAGCGTTTATTGTGAGGTTGTCGATAACCTGACCTATCTGGTTTTTATCAAAGTCACACGGCCACAGATTCTCCTGAATATTGAATTTACTGGAAACAGATGAACCGCTTAGAGCAAAATTTACAGTATCCTCAACAAATGGAAACAGTTTCCCTATCTTTTTCACAGGTTCTCCGCCTTTTGCAAAAGTCAACAGCTGCCTGGTAAGTGCCTGTGCTCTCTCAATGCTCGTTAAAGATTTTTTGAGATACTCTGATATTTCCTTTTCAGATGTTTTCATCGCCGCGATCTCTGTAAAACCCATTATAGCACTAAGGATATTGTTGAAATCATGAGCAATTCCACCTGCAAGAAGGCCAAGTGATTCAAGTTTCTGTGATCTTCGAAGGTAGGTTTCAAGTTTTCTTTTTTCTGTGATATCACTTATTACACCAGTTACTTTTAATGGGTTGCCTTGATCATCTCTTTCAACTTCAGCAATTGAGTGAATAGTTTTTCTAACACCTTTGTCATGTGTAATAATATCAAAAACAAGATCGTAAGGTTTGTTGTGTTCCACCAGATCAATTAAAGCCTGATGAACACTTTCTCTTTCCGGGATACAGTTTTCAACTTTCTCTGTTGTAAAATCCTCTAGCCCTACATCGAACCCGTATATTCTTTTTGCCTCATTAGAAGCCCAGAACATGGTTGTCTGAGGATTGTATTCCCAGTTTCCGACATGTCCCATTTCCTGAGCTTTTTCATAACGCTTCTGGTTTTTTATAATATTTTCAGAGATGTTTTTTCTTTCAGTAATGTCTTTTACAAAACCGAGGAACCTGTTTTCAGAGACCTTTATAGCATCAACAGACCACCAGCGATTTTCACCGTTTTTATGCACGTACTTAGCTTCTAAAGTTGAGTTTATTGATGTCCCGATTTTTTTAAAATGTTCTAGACCAATCTCAATGTAATCAGGAGCTATAATATCTGGAATTGACATTGAAAGCAGCTCTTCCTTATTGTATCCGGTAATTCTTTCTGCAGATTTATTCACATCGATATAATTACCTCTTTCATCAGCTACAAAAATTCCGTCCGGAGCGTTATCTACATAGCTTCTGAACTTTGCTTCATTTTCCCTGATAAGTTTTTCGGATATTTTTCTTTCTGTAATATCATTGAAAGTTACAATTAAATTATCCGGAATAAACTGCGCGAACAGCTCACAAGTTTTAACAGTGCCATCTTCACAGGAAATATGATATTCTCCTGTGTTCACAGCTTCTTCTGTGCCTTGAATTTTTTCTAAAACGGCTTTCCAGTGATCAATGATCTTTCTACGATACTCAGGGTCAGGGTACGCAAGTTTATACCATTCTTCCGTTGTTTCAGGCTTATGCCCGAATAAGGCGACAGCACTTTTACTCCAGAATCGTATCTCTTTATCATTTTTATCGACAACTGCATTCGGGAATGGGCTCCTATCCAGAATCATTCTTAATGACTCTTCAGCTCTTTCGCGATCAGTTATATCAATAAAAGCTGCTTGAACTGCCGGTTCACCATTATATTTTATCACCGTGCTGAATACTTCAACCCAGACAACATCCCCGTTTTTGTGAATAAGGCGGTATTTTTTGTTAGGATCAACATCCCCACCGGAAAGTCGACTCTCAAAATTACCAAAAAAGTCCCCTCTATCTTCTTCATGGATCAGTGCAACAATTTCCACAGGAGTAAAAGATGTTATTTCCTCCGGAGAGTAGCCTGAGATCCTTTCCATCGGAGAACTTGCAAAAGATATCCTGGTGGGATTACTTTGTGCAACGACCATTCCCTGAACAGACCCTTCCACGAGTGAACGGTATTTCTCTTCACTTTCTTTTAAATGTTCAGACAATTCAACATGTTTTGTAACATCATGAAATACACAGGCAAATTGATTCGGTGCGGTCTGAAAAGCTGTAACTTCATAATGTTTATTCAGCTCACTTGAGTAGTTTTCAAAATGATCAGTTCCACCAGACATAGCAACTTTGCCGTATCTCTGGATCCAGATCAGTTCAGTTCCCGGCAGAAGCTCAAGACAGGTTTTCCCGATTATATCATCTGCTTTCAGTCCTGTAAGCTTTTCAAAGGAAGTGTTTACCGCCAGAAACCTGTAATCAACGGGCTCCCCCTTATCGTTATAGATCATCTCATGAAGTGCAAATCCTGCAGGCAGATTGTTGATGAGCTGTTGATACGTGTTTCCATTCACGAAATTGTTTTTTTCACTCAAAACTCTTGTCTCCTGAAATTTTATTCACCAAATTGTATCAATTTCTTTATGCCTAATCAATTTTAGATGTAGTTCACTCAAATTATTGACTCTTATTCAGCGGTACTGTAAATTATAGCCTGTACTCATAATTTATTGGAGATATCAATGGCGGATAATTCTTTTTTTCAGGGGATTGTGGACTGGTGGAACAATCTTGACGGAATTACGAAGGCCTACTGGGTCATCGCAGTTCCTGCGACTCTGATCTTTCTTATCCAGATGATGCTTCTCATGTTCGGTTTCGATGTTGATGATGCCGATGCTGACGGCGGAGATGTTCATGACGGCGGAGATGTAGACGGTGATGCCGGATTTCATCTTTTCACCGTAAGAAATCTTGTGATCTTTCTTACCGTTTTTTCCTGGAGCGGCATTTCATTTTCCGAGTCAGGGTTCGCTACCGGTGTGACAATGCTCATAAGCTTTGTTGTTGCAACCGTTGTGATGTTCTTTGTCGCATGGATGTTCAAAAAGATATCGACACTTGGAGAAGCAGGCAACTTCAAAATTCAGAAAGCTGTAGGCTGCACAGGCACCGTCTATATTCCCATCCCGTCAAAGGGCAGAGGAAAGATCCAGGCAAAGGTTGACGGCAGGCTTGTAGAACTTGAGGCGACAACAGACTCTGAGGAAGATCTCACGACCGGAGCAATGGTTGAGGTCACAGAAGTTATCAATAATCAGATAGTAAAAGTAAAAGCAGTTTAACTCATATTTTTTTAGGAGGATTCAAATGACAGCAGGTGTATCACTTTTTTCAGTGGTTCTTGTTTCTGTTCTGGTCCTTGCGGTTTTCGGAACTTTTATCGGCCTTATGCGCCGTTACAAAAGATGTCCTGCTGACAAGGTTCTTGTAATTTACGGAAAGACCTCAACTGGAAAAAGTTCAAAATGTATTCACGG
>CAZTKP010000090.1:6981-10416 GCA_964614215.1 uncultured Spirochaetales bacterium
GATATTCTTTTCGGTCAGTTAAGGCTCGTTATTGCGACAATGAACATCGAGGAGATCAACTCCGATAGAGACAAGTTCCTCATCAACGTCAGTAACAACGTGGAAGCTGAGCTTTCAAAGATCGGTCTTAAGCTCATCAACGTTAATGTTACAGATATTAAAGATGAATCAGCATACATCGAAGCTCTTGGAAAAGAAGCGGCGGCTCAGGCTATCAATGATGCAAAGAAAACAGTTGCGGAAAAAGACAGAGACGGTGCCATCGGTGAAGCAAACGCAAAACAGGATGAGAGAGTTCAGGTTGCAAATGCACTTGCTCTTGCAAAGATAGGTGAGGCGGAAGCAAGCAGAAGCGAAAGAGTTGCTGTTGCGGACAAGAATTCAAAGGCTATCGTCGGTGAGAATCTGGCAAAAGTAGAGATCGCGAACTCTGATGCTGACAGAAGAGAAAAAGAGGCTGAAGCTGAAAGAAAGGCAATAGCTGCGGAAAAAGTTGCAACAGCCAAGGCTCTTGAAGAATCATACAAAGCTGAGCAGGAAGCGGAAACTGCCCGTGCAAAAAGAGAGCTTGCAACAAGAGAAGCCGACATCATCGTACCGACAGAGATCGACAAACGTAAGATCGAGATCGATGCTGAAGCCGAGGCGGAAAAGATCAGAAGACATGCACGAGGTGAAGCTGATGCTATCTACGCCAAGATGGAAGCTGAAGGTCGCGGTATGTTTGAGATACTCACCAAACAGGCTGATGGTTTCAAGAGGATCGTTGAAGCTGCAAACGGTCAGGCAAACAGCGCATTCCTTCTTATGATGGCTGACAAGATGCCTGAACTTGTGAAAATGCAGGTCGAAGCTATCAAGAATATCAAGATAGACAAGGTAACAGTCTGGGACGGTGGAAATACCGGCGAGGATGGAAAAACATCTACTGCCAACTTTCTTTCCGGCATAGGAAAATCAATACCTCCGATGCAGGATCTTTTTAACCTCGCAGGAATGGAACTTCCGGAATACCTCGGAGTCGAAAAAGGCAAAAAAGCTGAGAAAAAGGAAGCCTCAAAAGAAGTGAAACCAGTAATCGAGCCTGAGATCGAAGAGAAGTCAGAAGAAGTTTAGTTCAAGAAAAAAACAATGGACTGGGATCACTTCACGGATAGATCACGGTGCGGGCTTAAACTCTACAGCGCCCATATCAACTGTTGCTGAAGGCGATGCATCTTTCCCTTTGATTATGCGATCATTTCCTGCCATATCATCAGTTATGCCGGCAGCAGTATTGCCGGTTTCAAAAGGTGTGTTGCTTCCTTTATCAATGCAGGGAGACTCTGCCTGAAGTCCGAAATCGAGAGGCGACCATTCCGGTTCAATGAGCATCGGATCATCATTTATATTTCCTGTTCCGGGGTAAACAGTTGTATCAACAATGCAGGAATATGTGACAGTTGCATTGCCTGCTCCGTCGCGTATGTGCTTTCCCGTTCCTGCGTTATTTGACTTGAAGATGGAGTTTACGATGTCAAGTGAACCGCTGTCAGTTCTGAAAATTCCTCCGCCGAATGTTCCCGTCGAGGAATATCCCCAGTAATTTTTAAAGAAAACCGAATTTATGATCTCAGCTTCAGTCTTATCAAGATAGATAGCTCCACCGTAATTGATCATTTTATTGAGTGAAAAAGCTGAATTAATAATGGTGAGATTTGATGTTTCGCTGTCAGGTGCAGACGAAAAAACAGCCCCGCCCATTCCTGATATCTGCCGGAAGAAGATCGAATTTGTGATTTTAAGATTTGAGCTGGAAATTCTTATTGCTCCACCCTTTCCATCGCTATCACCGTAATCATAAGTCGAATTATCCTGAAATGTAGATCCTGAAATCACTGAATCATCTGAACCATTAAGGTAAATGGCACCTCCGAATTCACTCTGGTTTTCATTAAATGTGCAGTCTGAAACTTCAAGATCTCCAGCTTCGATGAATATTGCTCCACCCATATTTGACAGATTTTTTCTAAAAACTGTGTCTAAGATCACAGTTTTTCCGCCAAGGCTGTAAACTGCTCCGCCTCTGGAGTCGTTGTCTCCTTCAGCCCAGCTGTTTGCAATATCACACCCGGAGATCTCTATGTTGCTGTTTTCATTGAAAAATGCTCCGCCTTTTGAATAGGGTGCCTCGTTGTTGATAAACTGAGTGTCGGCAACTTTCATGGAGCTGTCCTTGTTATAAAACACAGCGCCTTTGAATGAATAGTTCCAGTATATCCAGCCGTTTCTTATCACAGGACTGCTTCCGTCGTTATACATCACGCTTCCTGCATCATGGGGTTCAGTCTCATCAGCCGTTCCGCCCATCATAGAAAAACCGTCAAGGACTGCTGTATCATCAAGATTAAGTCCTGCCGGATGATAAAAAATATGAAAACAGTTATCGTATTGTTCATCAACTTCACCAAGATCACAACTCAGAATGGTTTCCTCTGCTTCATGATCACGCTGGGCAAGTTCAGTTTCAGTTCCTGCAAAACCACCGTATATTTCAACACCGTTTTTCATGCGGAAGTGTTTGTATCTATTGAATTCCTCCTGATCCGACACATCTTCCATCGTTACAAGTCCGTGTACGGAGGTCGGTTGATAAGTGCCGTATGCTACCCATATCTGATCACCTGAGACAGCAGAATCAATTGCCGGCTGAAGTTCAGTGAAGGCATTATTCCAGCTTGAGCCGTTCCCGGAACCTGCCGCATCGTGCTTTACATAGATGACTGAAGGAAGGGGATCAACTGCATCATCATCGTTTTCTTCTTCTGTTTGTTCTTCCGATTCCGTTAAAACTTCGTCGGACAAGTCATCAGACAATTCGTCATCCGTTTCTTCTGAATTATCTGTTTCAACGGTGTCTGTTTTTTCATGATCATCATCATTTTCTGTCAAATTTTCGTCATCTGTTTCATCATCTGTAACACTGTCGGGTTCATTTTTTTCATCGACTTCGCTCTGAATGTCGCTGTCGGAATATCCGTCAGCATCATCTTTAGAGTTCTTTGTTCCGGAGCAGCTTGTGCTTAAAAAAACTGCCGCAACTGCCAGTATTGTTAGAAAGAATCGCATTTTTTACCCCTCGAAATAATGGTTCGCTGCTTAATACAATAACTTAATTGAAAAGTAAAATAAAAACTTAAATGCTGAATCAGGATTCAAATTGTTGATATAGCAGGAAGTGGTGGAGCTGAACGGGCTCGAACCGTCGACCCTCTGAATGCCATTCAGATACTCTCCCAACTGAGCTACAGCCCCACCTTGAGAACAAAGCTAATTTACATAAAATTGTTTCTTCGTCAATGTTTTCCTTTGTCTTAATTTTAACTGAAAATATTTCGTTCCAACCGTTGACTTTAGTCGATTCGTACCTATATAAAAGTGCGATGATAACGGCTC
>CAZTKP010000091.1:0-10312 GCA_964614215.1 uncultured Spirochaetales bacterium
ATGATGTCTGTAATTGTTTTTCTTCCAGCTTTTCTGTCGCCTTTTATATCCGAAAGATCTTTCAGAAAAGTTACTGCGAACCCATGAACAAGAAGACTCAGAGATAGAGAGGCAATTTCAGCCTTTCCAGTTAGAAAAAGGGGATGAACAACACCCCACCCTGTTATCATAGGTGCAAGGAAAGCTCTTTTCTTAAAAACGAAAGGAGGTATTGAATAGCTCATTCCCAGAAACATTATAAGGTATGCAAGAAAGATCTCTATCCCGTTAAAAAGTACGGGAATAAGAGAAGCTGAGCCTAAAGTTAGAAAACATAGCCATAAAAAGGCTTCCCTGGTACTGACAGATCCTGCAGGAAGAGGTCTCCACGGTTTGTTGATGCTGTCTTCGGGCATGTCTGTTATAGCGTTGAGGGTATAGACAAAATTGTATGTGAACATACTTAGAAAAAGTGCCTGGACAAAATGTATGAAAACCAGTTCAGTCGTAAGAATTCTACCGGCTATTGTGCCGAAAAACACAAGAATCGCTACATCCGCCCTGTAAAGTTTCAGTAGTGATCTGAACTTAATTAGATCTTTCAAGAATTCTCCGTACTAAAAAGTTTACAGGCAGGATAGTAGTTTGAAAAACATTTTTTTGCAAGACTTGACTAAAACCTAAGTAAAAAGTATCTTTTGCTTGTTTTATTTATGAGGAATTAATGGACCTTGCTACTTTGGGATTTGACAAATTCTTTCAGAAGGAATTCAGAAGGTACAGTGGGAATAGCAGGTTTTGTCCCGGCAGGGTTATTTCTCAGAGTAGAAAATTCTATACAGTGCAGACCACAGACAAAGTCTACGAAGCTAAGTTAAGCGGTAAGTTCATCTTTGATAATCAGGACAGATCCGAGTGGCCTGCAGTCGGGGACTGGGTGATCTTTGATGTCAGGAAAGATAAGGCATTTATAGTTTCAGTTCTGCCCAGAAAAAGCTGTTTCTCCAGAAGAAAGTCAGGAAATGTTATTGAAAAACAGATCATTAGTTCAAATGCTGATGTGATCTTCATTGTTATGTCGCTGGATCACAACTATAACCTAAACAGACTGCAGAGGTATATTTCAAGTGCAGTGTCAAGCGGTGCCGATCCGGTAATACTTCTTAATAAAGCTGATATCTGTGATGATCCTGACGGAAAAAGAGCTGAAGTGAACAATATTTCAAGAGGAGTTCCGGTTCATGTTGTTTCGAGCAAATGGGAGCAGAAGACATTTGATGTCATATTCCGGTATCTTAAAAAAGGTATTACAGGAGTCTTTACAGGATCATCCGGTGTAGGGAAATCGACGCTTATTAATATTCTGATCGGAGAAGCCCGACTTAAAACAGGAGAAGTAAGCTCCAGTGTAAATAAAGGCCGGCATACGACCTCTTCCCGTGAACTCATAATACTTGAAGATGGAGGAATGGTCATTGATACTCCCGGAATGAGAGAGCTTCAGCTGTGGGAGCTCGAGGAGTCTGTAGGTTTCATCAGAATAAAAGAACTTGCCGAGTCTTGCCGGTTTTCTGACTGTTCACATTCAAGTGAGCCTGACTGTGCGGTGATAGAGGCCGTTGAGAAAGGAGAACTGGATGTGTCTGTCCTCAATAGCTGGAGAGACCATCTTAAGGAAGTGAGAGAGCTCCAGAAGCAGAAAGATAGATCAAAAAAGATACTTTCTTCAAAGAAAGCCAGATCGTCTAAAAAGTAATGTTCGATCATTGCCTTAAAATTCATTTTATGATACAATTTCTACAGGTATATGTTGTTTTTTTTAACACTAGAGGCATTGATGAAATTTCTTAATCTATTAATTGTGCCAGCCTTGCTGCTTACGTTTTCCTGTGCTTCGTCTAAAAAAGACAGTTTTGATGGAATTACTGATAAGATGATATCTCGTGCTGAAGCCGAGAGCAGGAAGGAAAAAAAACAGAAAATAGAAAATTACGGGATACATGTGTTCCAGAATGGAGAAAGGTATACTGGAGGATTCATTAACGGAAAAATGTCAGGAGAAGGCAAGTACGAGTTTCGGAACGGTGATATTTATAAAGGTAGTTTCCATAAAGGAATGATGCATGGTAAAGGTGTTCTTGAAATGTCCAACGGTTCTGTCTACAAAGGTGAATTTAAAGATGGCAGAAAAAATGGTCAGGGAGTTATGGAGTTTGCAAACGGAAATGTTTATAATGGTAATTTCAGTAATGATTCACTTAACGGGAAAGGGGTTTATGTTTACTCGAATGGAAACCGATATGAAGGCGATTTTAAGTTGGGGATGAGAGAGGGTAAAGGAGTTTTTACTTTCAAAAACGGTTCAGTGTATGAGGGGGATTTCTTTGATGACAAGAGAACCGGTTATGGCGAGATGAAATATGCTGACGGGTCCGTTTATAAGGGTGATTTTGAGAATGGAAAGCGAGAAGGATCGGGGCAGATGATCTTTTCTAATGGTGATGAGTATACAGGAGATTTCAGGAATAATATCCCGCACGGCAAAGGAAGATATAAGTTCAGATCAGATGGAAGAGTGTACGAAGGCAAAGTCTCTAACGGTAAGCTGGATGGTCCGGGAGTCATCAACTATCCAGACGGTAGTTACTACGAAGGTGATATCTTAAACGGACTTCCTCACGGCATAGGGGTTCTTTACCGGAAGGATGGAAAAGAGATAACAGCTGAGTGGAGTTACGGCAAGATAGTTATTCAGGGAAAGTAATCCCTGTCAGGTATGTTAAATTGATTTAAAATATCTTTTCTGATAAATTTTCTGAGAGTTCTGTTTTAGGTTAAGTCTGGAGGAAACAATGAAAAAGATCGTGATCCTTACATTACTTTTTATGTTAATGTTCATGTTCGGATGTAAAACGGAAGTTGTTTATGTGAAAAGCAAACAGACAAAGATGAAAGAACAGGGCATTGACCCGAACAAACAGGAGAAGAAAGATCCTGAAATAACAGATATCGGTGTGCACAGACTTCCCAATGGAGATAAGTATATCGGCGGATTTAAGGATAGAAAAAAATTCGGAGAGGGAGAATATATTTACAAGAATGGTGATAAATATAAAGGTTTCTTTGAAGAGGGAGTTTTTAATGGTTACGGTGAGTTGACCCTTAAAAACGGTGTTGTCTATAAAGGACAGTTCAAAGATGGACTTAAGGAAGGGGACGGCACACTTTTTTTCCCGAGCGGTTCAAGATATGAAGGTCAGTTCGTAAAAGACCGTATGCATGGCACAGGAGTGTTCAGGTTCAGTGATGAAAGAGAGTACAGAGGAAGCTATTTAAACGGAAAGAGACATGGACAAGGAACAATGATCTTTCCTGACGGTACTATTTATGAAGGTGAGTTCGTTCAGGACAACATTCTTGGACAGGGACGAATTACATACAGGAATGAAGATGTTTACGAAGGTATGGTGGAGTCGGGCAAAAGACAGGGCAAAGGTGTTCTGAGAATGAAAAACGGAGATCAATATGAAGGTGAGTTCCTGGCAAACACAATGCATGGAAAAGGTAAATACACCTTCAGTAACGGTGACATCTATGAAGGTGAGTTCCGTATGGGGAAAATGACAGGTAATGGCGTGAAAAAAATGAAAAATGGGGATGTTTATACAGGCACTTTCCTTAACGGAAAATATCATGGCCCGGGGTTATTGGTCACGAAAGCCGGGAAAAGAAAAAACGGAATGTGGGCTAAGGGAAAGCTGGTAAAACTTGTTCCTGAAAAAGAAGAAAAAGGTAACGAAGAAGTCGAAGAAGAATTAGCGGAATAAAAACTCTCACAGTATCGGGGTAATATGAAAAAACTGTTTTTAGCGGCAATCATAACAGGATATCTGTTCGTTTCATGTGCTACAAGTTCGTTTGATACCTATCAGAGCCCATATGGCGTCAATATTGAGCTCAAGTTCAAACCTGAGAGATCAGAAAGCGGACCTGAAGTAGCTGAAATCGTAAAACTCGCTTACGGCAAGAGCTTTAAACCTGACGTTCTCAGTGAAAAACTGAGCGCCGCATTAAAGAAATATCCGGATAACGGGGATCTTCATGAAGTAGCTGCCATGCTTGCGATGCTGAAAACGGACAATAAAGCTTTTTTCAGACACCTCATTAAAGCGGCCATGGACCTTAACAATGAAAATGCGCCGGTCTATCTTGAGTTAATAAATGATCTGAACCTTACATATTCGGAGAGGAACATCTTTAAGAAAGCCCTGGAACTTTTGCTTACTGCAGACAGCAGTCCGGAGGTCAAGCAGGCATGCAGGATCCACCTTTACAGAACGTACAAGGATGAGAATGATCCGGCTGCAGCTCAATTTGAGACGGATAGCAACGGATTTATCAGGAACTGGATGGTCATAGGGAGCTTTGATAACGAGAACGGAAAAGGTTATTACGAAAAATTCGGGCCGGAACAGGAGACAGTCTTTTTCAAGAAGTATAAAGGAAAAGTTGTTGATCTTAGATGGCGTAGAATTATGCTCAGAGGTCCAAGCGGAATAATCCACATGAAGAGTCTGGTATATCCGGAGAACGATTCTCTGGGGTATCTTTATACGCTTGTAAATGCACCTGTTGCAAAAGATTACTTTCTGAACATTTCAACGGGAGACAGCATCAGGATCTTTGTAAACGGGAAAGAGGTCGCCAGCGAAGAAAATATCGACAGGTTTTCATTTGATAATGTTAAAGTTAAGGTGAGTTTTAAACAGGGCGTTAATTCTATTCTTCTTAAAACCTGTCAGAGAAAAGAGGATTGGCTTGTGGGGGCAAGAATAACAACGGAAGAGGGAACGGTTGCCTCAGATATAGTTCAGCTTTCAACTTTTCAAAGTAAACCTGTAAAAGCTGAAGTAAGCTCAGAAGTTATCTTTCCCAAAAAGCTCACAGAGAATGAAGGTGACCAGAGGGCTCTGATCTTAAAAGGAATAAATCTTATCAACAAAGGTTACGACAAATACTCCAGAAGTTATATAGAAAAGGCCTTTACAGAAAATCCGATGAACCTTTTTGCGATCTATCTTATGGCTGAAACACTAAATGTTGCCGGAGAGGAAGGTAAGTATATCGATCTTTTAAACGGAGCAATTATTGTATCCTCATCAAAGCTCGCCAGATTTTTTATAATGAGAGGGGATTTTTACGCCAATAAAGGACAGAAAGATAATGCAGAAGCTGATTACAAGAAGGCTTTTGAGCTTAACGACAGCTCTATTGAATATTTTAAAAGTATGTCATGGCTGTATAGAAGTAAAGGCTGGCTGGAAGATGCCAGGCGTGTTCTGGATGAAGGTCTGAAAATATATCCGGACAGTCCAGACCTGATAAAACAAATGGGTTCTGTACTAGTCAGAATGGGTTACAATGAGGATGGTGAAATATTTTATAGAAAAGCACTGGAACTATCTCCCGGTGACACTGATCTAATTGATAGACTTTATTTTATTTCAAAGAAAAAAGGAGAGTTGAGAGCAGCGGAGTTCTTCACGAACAGGTCAATATTTCTGAATCCTTACGGTTCATCATACTACTTTAGACTTTATGACCTTTTCAGAGTTCAGAAAGATTTTGCAAATGCTCAGGCTCAGCTTGTCAGGATCGAAAAAGATAACCCGGATGATCCTGCTGTTTATAGAAAAAGAGGAGACCTTTTCTATGAAATGGGTGAAAAGGAAAAAGCCCTTGCAAACTGGGAAAAAGCTCACCGGCTTAATCCTGCTGACAGCTATGTTTCAGAAAGGCTGACATACCTGAAAGAGAAAGAAAAGGATCCGGCCGAAGATCTTATGCCGGATGATAAAAAGATCATGGAGTATATAAAAAAGGCAGCTTCATTTAAAGCGAGTGATGGAGCGCACACTCTTTTTGTGCTGGATCATGCTGTATGCCGGATCAATTCAGATGGAAGCAGTAAGTGGTATGTGACAGAGGTGAACAAAGCTCTAAACGATGAAGGTCGTGATTCAATGATGGCATTTTATCTGCCGTATAGCGGCAGAAAAAAGATGATCTCGGCATATTCTGTCGATAGCAGCTTTAAAAGATCTGAAGCTAGTTCGGTATCAGATTTTGAGATCAGGTTCAGACAACTGAAAAAAGGTGACTACACAGTTGTGCAGTATATTCACTACAGACCGGCGCAGCGTTTTCTGGAGAATCATTTTTCATCTCAGTGGTATTTTCAGAGTCCGCTTCACCATGTAATGTATTCGGAATGGGATGTTCTCTACAGTGAGAAAGAAAAACTGAATATTGATATCTATGGCGGAGAAGTAAAGCAGACTGAAACCAAAATAGACGATTACAGGCTGCATACTTTTGTAGCTGAAAATGTGGAACCTCTTAACTATGAACCGCATTCTCCACCGGTAAGTGACTATACGGGCACCATAACTGTCAGCACGGTAAGTGACTGGGCTCAGTATGTCAACTGGGAAAAGGCATTGCTTAAAGATGTTTTCAGTTCGGATATCCAGGTGAAGAAAAAGGCGGCTGAAATACTTAAAGATAAAAAAACCGTTCAGGAAAAGGTGGACAGTATTTTTGAATTTGTCGCTCAGGATATCAGGTATCAGCAGGAGTATGAAAGCACTATCGCAGGGGTTCGGCCTCACACTTCGGCTCAAATTCTTGAAAGGGGTTACGGGGACTGCAAAGACAAGGCTGTCCTTTTTATACACCTTGCGAAAGAGGCCGGAATAAAGATCAACTATGTTGTGCTAAGAACGAGAAGTGACGGTAAATTTCACAAGAAGATCCCGGGGCAGCAGTTTAATCATGCAATAGTCTATGTGCCGGAGCAGGACGGCATAAAAGAGGGATATTTTGTTGACCCCACAGTTGATCTTCTGGAGATAGGTTCGCTTCGGGAGGACGATCAGGGTACAACGGCTCTTGTGCTTGATGTTGATACCGGAGAACATAAATTTATGGACATTCTTTTTCAGAAGCCTGAAATGAACTTTCAGAAGTACGAAAGGACGTACACTCTGTCGGAAGATCTCAAACTGAAAGTTAAGGACGATATAAAGTTAAGAGGTGGAACCTCTTCAATGTTCAGAAGAATACTCAGGACAAAAGATATAGGAAACAAAGCTTTTCAGAGATTGGCCAACAATCTTTTCAAAGGAGGAGTTCTTATAGATTACAAACATTCGGACATAGAAGATATTACCAAACCTCTTTCAATAACGTTTAACGCTGAAGTGAGCAATCTTGTGACAGTACAGCAGGATGAGGCGCGTATTAAAATGCCGGAACAGATCGTAAGCACTTCATTTGTTTCAATGGAAAAGAGGAAGCTGCCTCTTTGGACCGGAATTCCCAGTATCTATAACATTGACATCAAGTTTTCGATCCCTGATGATATGGAATTCAGTTCAATCCCGGAAGATTTTAAAGTGAGCTATAAATGTTTCGTAATATCAAGAACGTCAAAGATGGATGAAAACGGAAAGGATCTTCATATAAGCTACAAATTTAAAAAGAACTGCACAGAAATATCTGTTCCTGACTATCCTGAGTTCAGAAAAGCTGTTCTTGATGCAATTCAGAAACAGAATGATTTTATTACCGTAAAAAAGAAATAGCCGGGAGGAATAAAAGAAATGAACAAGATCTATGCACCTATTCTTTTCTTTTTAATTCCACTATCACTTTTGGGATCGGGAGCCCTTGATGAAAATCCGATGGGAAAAGATGCTGATGTGATAACTGAAGCGACTCCGGATTGGGATAACACTAAAAAGATAGTTAAGTCTGAAGAGGAAAAAAAGGCAAAGGAAAAAGATGAGATCGGCTGGGTTCTTTTCCCTGTAGTTTTCTATTCATCTGATACAAGTTTGGGATTCGGCGCAAGCGCTGTTGTATTTAAAGATTATTTTAAAGATGATCATATCAGCAAGTCAGATTCGATCGCTCTTGTACTTTTTTATACGCTCAGAAATCAGCTTCTAAATGCGAATGTCGGTAATGTCTACTGGGATCAGGCAAACTGGCATTGGGGAAGTAAACTACTTTTCTCAAAATACCCAACAGATTTTTATGGGATCGGTAACCACACAAAACTATCTAATGAAGAAGTTTTTGAACCATTCAGTTTTGAGTTCGAGAACGATATTAACTACCGTCTGTGGCGTGCACTTTACGGTGGTATCACATTAATTCAGGGATATTATAAACTGCTTGATAAAAAGGACGATGGACTTGCCGATGAATATTTCAGTTTAAAGAAAAAAGAGGGGTTTATTTCAGGTCTGGGATTAAAACTCACATATGATTCAAGGAACGATTCATTTTTTCCAACGGAAGGAATTAAAGGAGAAGTTCTTTATCAGTATTTTCCTTCGTGGCTTGGCAGTCAGTATGAGTTCTCTAAATTTGAATTTGATATCAGAGGTTATATTCCACTCGTTTTTAACAGTGTTCTTGCTATTCAGGCACTTTTTACAGCTGTTGACGGTGATGCTCCGCTATCTTTTCTTCCAGCTTTAGGGTCGAAGGATCTTTTAAGAGGCTATTCCGGTGGAAGATTCAGAGACAATATCTATATCGCGGGACAGATCGAATTAAGGATTCCGATCTGGTGGCGGTTCGGGGCAGTTCTTTTCTTCGGAACAGGAAAGGTCCAGCATGAAATGATGGAATTCTTTTTTGATGATCTGAAATATGCCGGGGGTTTCGGTATAAGATTTCAGTTAAACAACAAAAAGAGAATAAACTTCAGATTTGACATGGGCTTTACCCCTGAGGGTTTTAACTTCTATTTTAATTTACTGGAAGCTTTTTAAGTTTAGACCGTTGTAAATGGATCCGGTGGTGGTGGCGGTGGATCGGGATCTACCGGCGGTGATGGAGGTGGTTCCTGAATTGCAGCGATCACCATTTCTGAATCCTGAGAGGAAACATTGATCCCGACACAGGAGAATGCTGCAAAAACTGCAATAAAAATAATTAGTTTTGAATAAAAACAAAAACCTTTCATACTAAAACTCCAACAACCTATCTATTAAAGTTTAAGATATTTAGGAGAATATGTCAAGTTCAGCTGAACAAAAATGTATGATTGTAAAACAGGTTTACTTATGATAGTATTCAATCTGATTTTGTTGATGGGTGTTACTTATACTAGGGTATCATGTACTACAATGAAGAAACCCCTCTTCTTGAGGGAACAAAAAAGAATATTCTGGAAGGTATTATCCGCCTTGTCGAAAGAAAGGGAACTCTAAACCTTTCTATCAAGGAACTTGCTGAAGGGTGTAATCTTACTCCGGCTTCTTTATATTCCTATTTTGAATCAAAGAACGATCTTATCAGAAATGTACAGCTTGAAATGGAAAGAAGGTTCGATGCTATCATAGAACTACCTATACCCGAGAGGATTCCGGAAAATATGAAAATAAAGATGCTTACATTTTATATCTTTGATTTTGTGGATAAGAATAAGTGGGCTGTGGAATATATTAATCCTTTTTCAGAATATGAAAGCACAAGAAAACTGCTTGCAAGGATGTCGTCTTTTCTCGATAAGTACAGTGGCAGAAAAGGTCAGGAGTACGGTAAGAACTACAGGGCATACACTTTTATGGCAGGTGTTTATTTTAAGGTGAAATACCGGATCATGAGAAATGAGAAACCGACGGAGAATGATATTGAAGATATTTCCCAGTTCATGGAGCCTCGTTACAAGTAAGTTCTTACTTTTATTTGTTTTTTTGCCTTTTTTTGTAAATGCTGACCCATTGATCGATGAACTTATAGGAAAATACTCTGAATTTTACGATAAACATAAAGGCGTTTTCAGCGAAAGAGTTGTAACTGCAGTTTCAAAAGATCCGGATAATGGAGAAGTTCTTAAGAAGTTTCAGGCTACAATTACCAGAAAGGATTTCTTTTATAAAACGCCTGAGATCAAAGCGTTAAAATACTCTGAAGACGGAAAGCCGGAAGATGCAGATGATTACGATACAAGAGAGATCGAGCCTTTTTTCCCTCTTTTTGATAAAAAGTCTAAAGAGAACTACATATTTAAAAAGATAGGTGAAAAGAAGATCGGAGCAAAAGACTGTATCGAGTACAAAGTTGAGGCAAAAAAGAAAAGTGCAAGACATTTTGTGGGCAGCATCTATATCGACAAGGCTGAGAAAAATCTTGTAAAGCTCAAAGGTACTCTGACTAAAAGGCACTGGGCGCTTAAACAGTATGATTTTACTTTTAACTATTCAGATCATAAAGGATTTCCCGTTGTCACAAGCGGAACAGTTACAGCAAGGGT
>CAZTKP010000092.1:0-2466 GCA_964614215.1 uncultured Spirochaetales bacterium
CCGCATCCTGAAGAACAGGCTTCGTTAATTTCAATGTTACGGATACTTCCATTCTCAACAAAGATAGCCTTCATATCCTGTCCGCCGATATCAAGAATAAAATCCACTTTGTTTTCTGATATCTTTTCAGCCGCTTTAAGATGAGCCAAAGTCTCGACGACACCAAGATCTGCTGAAAAAACAGCCTTTATAAGATCCTCTCCGTAACCTGTTACGGCAACTTTCCGTACATTGAGCTTAACACCTTCCGAAACTGTATTGCGATGAATTTCAGAAAGGCCTTTTTTTACAGAGTTAATGTGCGCCCCTTCATTACTTTTGTAATAATCGGCTATAATTTCCCCTTCCGAATTCACTACAACTATCTTTGTAGTCGTTGATCCGGCATCTATTCCAATGAAGTGCTCTCTTTTTTCCGACGATCCCGGAAAACCTCTATCAACTTTAAGATATCTTTTTCCAACCCACTTCCTAAAATGATCTTCCGATCCAAAAAGCGGATCCAGTCTGTCTTCCTGCCCGTCAGTTCTTTTCTGTGCTGAAGAAACTGCGTCCATAAGTTCACTAATATCCAGTGCTTCTTTTTCTTCTTCTGCAAAATACGCACAACCATAGGCAGGCAGTAGTTCAGGCCTTTCAGGAGTAAGAACATCGCTTTTACTAAAACCCACTCTTTCAGTAAATATGTCTCTTAAAAAAGGAAGAAACGCCAGAGGTCCTCCGGAAAAGACTATCGGAGTCTTCATCTCATTTCCTCGTGCAAGAGTATTCATTATCTGGGTCACAACTGCATTGAAAACAGAAGCCGCTATATCACTCTTTGCAATATCCCTGCTGAGCAGGTTCTGAACATCGGTTTTCGCAAAAACACCACATCTGCTTGCAATAGGATAGATCCTGGCGTGGTCATAAGCCAACTCCCCTAATTTTCCGGTCGAGATATTCATCAGAGAAGCCATCTGATCAATAAAAGAGCCTGTTCCTCCGGCACAGTTGCCGTTCATTCTTATGTCAGCATTACCATTTGAAGTAAAAAAGACTATTTTGCTGTCTTCACCACCTATATCAAGGAGGGTTCCAATATTCCCGAACAGAGCTTTTGCAGCTTCGGCACTTGCAACAACTTCCTGAACAAACCGAATCCCTATTCTTTCCGAGATTCCCATGCCTGCGGAACCCGTTACAGCAACTTTTGTTACGGAATTGCCCGCGACCTCTTTCACTTTTTCAAGAATTTTAAGCAATGTTCCGTAAATGTCAGCATGATGTCTCAAATATTCGGAAAAAATGATATTGTCACCACTATCAAGAACAACAGCTTTTAAAGTCGTAGACCCTACGTCAACACCTACTTTAAGGAATGAATTACCCTGACTCATCTTCGGCACCTCCAGCACCTCAAAAAACTCAAGAAACGATTTCAGTTTCCATTGTGCCAAAAAAAGGATGCCCTGTCAAGAAAGATTTATTGCATAAAATTGTAAGAGATTTAAATTACTGGATTGTTTTAACTATTCTGAATCCCACAGAACCGCTTCTCTGGGAAGGAGGCATATAGGACCTGGATGAACTGCGGCATTCCTGGGAGTTGCTTTCAAAGCTTCCGCCTCTGACAACTCTGTCGCCTGAACCGGAGTTTACAGGATCAGTTGCACTGACAAGATGATCAACGTAAGTGTCCCAGACCCATTCTGCAACGTTTCCGTTCATATCATAAACTCCCCAGTCTGTTGCCCTCTTCAGTGCGACAGGATGAGTCCTGAGCTGGGATTCTGTTTCACTGTTGCCGCAGTACCAGCCTATCTGATCAAGAACCGGATCGACATCACAGTCAAAAACGGTGATATCACCGAAGAAGAAAGGCCTATCATCATAGTTGGGCTGTTCATAACCGCTTCCCGCGACATACTCCCATTCAGCTTCGGTGGGAAGTCTGTATCCTTCGCAGTCCTGAACTTTAGATATACCATTAAGTTCAACGTTTGCCGACTGGATTCCGCCCTGACCTGTACACCCTGTGGTCTCGTCTGTTCTTCCGTCAGCACAGATAACACCGGTAAGTTTATAACACTGAGCCTCACCAGAGTTATCACTGTACTTGTTGGCAAAGGCAAGAGCATCATAGAAACTGACATTCTCTACCGGACAGACGGCGTTTTTACAGTCGTATTTTGACGGGTTATAGCCCATGGTCTCAACAAACTGATCTATCGTCGTCTCTGTTTTAGCCACGGCAAAAAAGTAAGTGAGGTTAACATCATGATAATCCTCATCATCACCCTTCCATGTAAATTCTTCAGGACCACCTTCATCATAAATACCGTCATCTACTGCTGTTCCCATAGAGAAAGTCATATTGGTATACACTTCCGATGTCTCAAGAAGCTTATAGCAGTAGATCTTTCCGAAATCCTCATCCAGATCGTCCCTGCATGCCGCATCTCCGTCACATGTCATTTCCTCAGG
>CAZTKP010000092.1:2566-10185 GCA_964614215.1 uncultured Spirochaetales bacterium
TATGACTCTTCTGTAGAATTACAGAGATTGATCTTATACCTACTGTCCATGTCACCGATCTTAATGTGATGAGGATAATCAGGATCAGGAGTGTCTGTATCATCAATGATCCTCATACATTTAAACTGGCTGTGATGATGCATTCCGCACCAGGAATTCTCTCCTCCCGGATTACACAGTTCCTGATCAGAATAGTTAGCAAAATCAAGTCCGTAAGGTTTTGCTCCGGACTCTTCAGAATAATCGGAATCTCTGAACCTGAGACATTTTCTCCAGTACTTTTCGCTTCTGTCAGCCCCATAGGTCAGAGGAACAGAGAATCCTTTTTCGGCAAACTGTGATCTGGATTTTTCAGCAATAACAAGAGTGCCGTACTTTGAATACTCGTTTTTCTCGTACCAGCTGTTATGGAGTTCAAGATAGTAGCTGAACATCGCAAAGACCATTTCCGGAACTGTAGGAGCAGTCTGGGTCAGATAACCGGTCTCATCCACATCGTACATTCCGTTTGCATTGTAATCGGCCTGATGTGAATTCTCATCTGTCGCGGCACAGGCCTTTGTAAGAGGATTAAGCTCTGACGCATTGAAAAGCACTCCTGATTCTCCATACTTAGGCGCATAGTTCGTTGTGGTTCCACCATAGGAAGAATCATCTATCAGATAAGTCTGAACATCCCTGTTCTTAGGTTCATATAGCGGTATCTTTGTCAGCGAAATACCTGGCAGATCAACTATTCTGATCTGTTTTCTTTCAAAAAGATCGTTCTGCAGAACTATTCTGTCAACATACCTGAGATCACATCTTGCATTGATCTTTTCCGCAGAATCTTCGAGGGCGTTTATGGCCTCTTCCGCTTCCTTTGTGATCCATCCGTCACCATCGGCATCACATTTTCTGGTGCCGACAGGAGCAGAAGATGAATGAAAGTAACCTTTAAGCGTTTCACAGACACAATGACCCTGAAGCGAAGTGAGAGGGTATACTCTACCGGTCTCGCCCTGCTCGACACAGAGAGGACAGCTGATACATTCCTCCTTATATTTATCGTATGCCTGACCTTCAGGACATCTTGAACAGACGGCATGAGTCGTATCTGTAGGATCAATGCAGTATTCGTCTTCTCCACAGGTCAGAGTATCACAGTCAACAATATCCTCACAGTCATCGGAAACCGGATTATAGATCGTTCCGCCTGCACAGCCGCATTCACCTGTAATATCATTTTTCAGAAAACCGTCCAGACATTCTCCGCAGGAAGCGTTAGGGCTTTCGATACATTCTTTGTGATCCTCTCCGCAAAGAAGCATGTCACATGTTTTTTCAAGTTCACAGATCCCGCTCACTTCAACATAACCGTTCTCACAATCTCCGCATTTTGCGGTGGAAGGATCTATCATTTCACAACTACGGTGCTCTGTCTCACACTGACCGAGGATAGAACTGTCGGATCCGTCTGAATTACAGTTAGTACCTATCATCTTTGCGCACTCACCCTCAAGAGGCGTCTCCGAATATATTCTCACCCAGTCAACAGCAAGATATTCACCCATCCAGGACTCAATCCCGCCACAGTTTCCTTCGACCCTTACCTTTGTAATATCAGTGTAACCTGAAAGATCGAATATTTTCTCCTGAACACCGTCATAAGATGAGACTTTGTTGCTGTACAGATCTTTCCAGCCTGAGCCGGTTCCATCTGTTGCTTCTATTTTAATTTTTATAAGCACATCTATATTAAGTGCCCCGCTTTCATCCTTTGTCGCAAAACGCACACTTAGTTTTTTCCCTGTTCCTGCAAAGGCAGCATCAAAGGTTTGCTCAATAGATCCGGGGTTACTTCCGGAACATGAACCGGAATCCGTTGTATGCAGGATTATACAGTTCGAGAAATCCCAGAGTTTTGCAGGTTCCTCTTCATCGTTTGCATAAAAACCTGTATCAGCCCTTGTTACAACAGTCCAGTCTGAAGCTTCGGTATCACTGTCGTCAAAATCTGTATTTTTCACAGTTACTGACTCCAGATATCCCGAAAGACATGTGTAGCAATAAGCATCGTTATCTTCGTCAGCGGAAACACAGATCCTGCTTAGCTCATCACAGTTAAGATCACTGCAGTTGACTTTCTTCACACAGTTTCCATCCTGCTCCCTGTAGCCTTCGATACAGTCTCCGCAGTAAACGGTGTCATCCTCCACGCAGACCTTGAAATCCGCCAGACATGTTTCATAAAGACTGTTCTCTTTACCCGGCTGACAATTTTCAGCGACAGATTTACAGCTCAGAGAAATTGAATCCCAGGTATATCCCGAGACACATTCTTCGAGACAGTAATCATCGACACCGTCCCCCGAATCGTGACATTTCTGATTTTCCTTACAGATATCATCGTCACAACTATATTTATCTCTGCAGAGTCTCGTAACTTCATCACAGATCTGTCCACCTTCACATCCGCTGTCAAGACAGCCGGGACTGACAGAACATCTTCCAACCTCACAGGCCCCATATTCACCAAAAACGGTATCTTCCTTGCACTGGTTGTCAGTTTCACACGGAATACATCTGGAATCAGAGCACAGAAATCCTGCAGAACGTTCCTGTTCCTGACAATCCTGAGTACTGCTGCAACTCACAGGGCCTGTCTCCTCTTCCTGTGAATCTGCATCCTCATCCTGAACTTCAGGATCATCATCGATTTCTGCAATCTCATCTTCATCAGTAACTTCATCTGTTAGTGAGGCATCTTCATCAATAAGATCCACATCTGTCTGAGCATCCGCATCTTCATCAACTGTAATTGACTTGCCGCCATCATCACAGGAAGCAAGAAAAAAGATCAGCAACAGTAAGACAGCTATTTTCTTCATAACGTTTTCCTATTAAAGTTCTGTAAAATCGGTGTAGTAGATATAGACCTTAATGTCTGTAAGAGAATCCAGATTTATATCTTCGTTGACCTCTTCATCAACATTGTTGAGAATAAACTCCCAATGAGTGTTTGCAAACGGTCTGTCCCTGAACCTTTCACTTCTGAAAACGCTGAAATCAGATATTGAACTGTCATACCAGCGCTGTCCGTTAAAATAAGTGTCAATAACAGCCATTCGTTCAGGAAACTTATAGAACATTCTGTCTCCGAAGAGTGAGCTCAGCGCTCCTGTTCCTCTCTGATGCAGATAGATTCTGCCGACTGAATCTCCAGTGTCACTTCCGATAACCTCCGCTTCAATAAATTTGATCTTGTGATTTCTGGTAAACGGAGAGAGCTTGGTAAGATTTGTCGAGAACGGAATATTTATATGTCCGTTACTGTCGATCACATCTGTTCCGGTAATTGTCTCTCTGAACAACTTTGTCCTTTCAGCTTCTGAAAGAGCTGTACCGTTTTCACCTGTTCTCGGAATCTGGATTATATCGTCACGAAGAGAAAGTATGGCAACTCTCGTATCTGGATTCCCATACTCTTCCTCAAACTCGTAAAAAGCCTCGTAGAGCTCATACATATAGTTCTCAAGGTTGTAATCACCGTAAGATACCATTCTTATAAGGAAAAGCTGGTCAAGTTTCGCATAGCTCTGTGAAGTGTAGTATTCATAGACCTTTGTGGCCCTGTAGGCTGCCGCAAGAGCTGAGTTAAAAGCCTTATCCGCATTAATTACAGCGTCATTCTTATAAATTCTGACATTAGGATCGTTCTTTGCAGCAATGACATTGATAAGAAGCTGCTCAGACTCCTCCTGCTGAACTACCAGTCTTTTTGCCTCATTTCTGAGCTTATTAATCTTTGACACAGCAAGACTTAACCTGTAGCCAGCCTTAACCGCTTCAAGAACGGCATCCTCACGATCCATTGCAAGTTCCTGAAGTGCTGCATTAGATTCTATTGCGTCAAAATCACACTCCTTTTCTGTCTCCCACTTGGCCCGTGCCTGTTCTTTTTTAAGTTTTTCAACTTCAAGAGTAGCAATTGTTGTCTCTAAACCTATAGCTATCACCTGATAAGCCGCCATACAGGCATTATAGAGCCCCATTGCAACACCGGCTGCGGGACAGTCACCACCTGCCGCCACACCTGCAATAATTGAACATTTTGCAAGTTCGGCACTTGTCTTTCCCTGTTCATAGATCCTGTCCGCTGTATTAAGAAGTGCTGTAGAAGCCTGAATACCCTGCTCAATTGAGATCAGACTTCCGTCAACTTCAAAATTATAGTCGGCAAGACTGTCATTCGCTTCACAGAATGCATTGTGTCTTTCAACCTCTATCTTCATAAGCTCGGAAATATCATCGACATCACCTGAAGCAAGCTCATAATCAATAAGTTTGATCTCCATCTCTCCCATTGCTTCATGAATAGCTCCGTTACCGGCAAGTCCGCAGGGATTACCGATAAGCTTAGCTTCTTCATTTAAATGGGCATATTTAGGAATTGCAGGATATATCCTTCCGTCATCGCCTTCCATTGTTCCACAAAGCTCTGCAAGCTGGTTCTCATAGTTGTTTCTGACATTGACAAGCTCTGACTGGAAAGATGCGGCATCTGTTTCAAAACTTCTATCACTGTTTAGTGCGTCACTCTCTTTTTTTGCCGCAAAATCCAACTTCCCTATCGCGATCTGATAAAGTTTCTCAAATGCATTATCATCACCCTCATCAAGTGCCGGGAAAGGAATATATTCCGGAGCAAAACCAAAGAAGTTAATATCATCGGTGATATCGGCATAAACATCTCTCATCTCAAGCAGAGCCATCTTGTAGAAAAGCTGTGCCTGATTAATGGAGTAGGTTATCTGATCTCTCTTGTTCGTTTCAGTAACATCTGCAACTTTCAACATGATCTTTGAGATTATCACAGACTCAAGATAGGCCGCCGTATATGCCTTCTCAACAACGAGTCTTGCAAGATCCGGCCTGTTGAAACTCTGATACTTCTTTGAGATCTGAGACCACGCCCTTGTTTTCTGAGAAGACGCTCTGATGAGCTTATCAAAGTAACTTGTAACAGTTTCCTGGGTAATGAAACTATTGGTTGTGCCGCTGTTTATAGCTTTCCAGATCACAGGAGATATCGAGTAAAACCTGTCAAGAACCATCTGATAGTACTGAACAGCCTGATACAAAGAGTACATCTCATAGCCTGCACCCCCGGAAAGATCAATTCCATCAGGTTCAAAAAGTGAACCCTGAAATGATTTAATATTAGATCCGGCCAGATCAAATCTTGATGCAAAGGCATTAGTATATGACTCATCACCCATCATTATCAGCAGCTCTGCATTAAGTCTCTCAAAGCCGTCATGAACCTCATCCTCGTATGAAAAACTTTCTATAAGATAATCAACGAGGTTCTCTTTTGGGCCTTCATCCAGATCATCATAATAATTATTATAGATCGCAAGAAGACAGTTCGTTCTCTCTTCCACCCTCTCAACTTCTTCAGGAGAGTAACAGTAAGGGATCAGATCGGACTCATCGGCACAGGTTTCCGGCGCAAATCCTATACTTGCTCCGCTTCTGCTTCTGAATCTTGTCTTGTATCTGAAACCGCTGTCAATAAGTGTTTTTAGTTTTAAAAAGATAGGTTCACCGGAACTTTCCTTGTAAAAAGTCTTGCCGTCAAGAAGATCCTCCCTGTTCGAATCGCAGTAGACCATATTGGAATCAGTACAGTACCATGTCGGATCCATCCTGATCGAGAATTTGTCATTATTGATCCAGTTGTCAAGAGTGGCTTTGCAGCTTCCCCTGTTTTCTATCCTTTTAATATTATGGCTGTAGTTCTCGCTGTCATACTCCTCTTCTTCAGAATCGGAGTAATCATCACTGTTATCAAGTGAAAGCTCATTCTCACTGTAAGAGTTGTTACAACTTTCTCCTGAAATGTCATTCTTTCCGGTAAGAGTGAAGTAAATGACCTCACTTCCTCCGGGACAGATCACAGGATTCCCGTCATACGTCGCTCCATCGAAAGTTCCTGTATCTACACAGAGATAGTGAGCCGTCTCCGTTCCGTCTATCGGATCGAGACTTGCACCGCTTCCGGCACCTTCAAGGATCTTAAGCATAATATCTTCTGCATTGCCGGAATTAAGACCTCCGCTTTCATTAAGCTCATCAAGCAGGTCCTGTGAACATTCCGGATCAAGAACATTTTCCGTGAATTCGGAAGAAGGAGCTGTGTTATTTCCTTCATAATCTTCGTCTTCAAGTGTCTCAGGAGATCTATGAAGTCTGATAATTCCGTATGAAGAAAAACCTTCGTCATCTTCGCTTACGAAACCATCAAAAGTCTCTCTGAAAACTATGAGGATAACTTCCTGATTCACGAGAACACCGTCTATCATTTCAAGAACTCTTTTCCTGTACTTTCCATCAGGAACCGGATTAGAACCTGCAATGTGTGAGTTAAGAATCGGATCGCCAGCTATAGGAAGATCCTTCTGTCTGCATTCGTAACGGTATTTAACACCTTCATCAACAGCAGTATTTTTATCAAAACCGTTAACCAGCCAAGGGATCTCAATCTTACTGAAACCTTCAGGACAGCTTTCATTGCTGTCGATCTTAAATCTTCCGCCTAGATAGATCGTAGAATAAAAATCATCAATATGAATAATGCAGTCTCCTCCCTGAGGAATGGCTGAGCATGTATCTCCACTTGAAGGATCCATTGCATATTCAATATCAATGTAAGGATATCCGTAATACTGAAGAGTTTTTGTGGATTCAATTCTTCCTGTAAATCTTTTAACATTTGCCGGGTCTTTTTCCAGGTTTATTGAAAATGGCAGTTCAGAAAGTCCCGAAGGAACAGGTTTAACTTCCCTGTTGTCAGTAAAAGTAATAAAACCCTTGCTGTTGTCATAGAGAAAACATGCGGCTTTATCACTAACTTCACTTGCACAGAGATTCATTGTCGAGCTCCAGCTCCACGAACCTGTAGTCATCGCAGTTATTGCAGCCGATATCTCATCGTAGGATATTTTACCGTTTCTGAAATTTCCCCATTTCTGCAGGAATGCGTTACCGATCTTTCCAAGTTTGGTAGCGACATCATCTCTGTCGTAATACCATCCGTTTTCCGTTCCGCTGTCATATTCATAGAGGTTTTTATCACTGAAGTTGGCAAAATACATCATTTTACCGCTCCACTGTCCTTCAGGTACCGATGCATAGGTAACCGTAACTTCCTTTACACCCATCTTTTCATTGGAAACTTCGATTACACCGTTCCATCTAACCTTATCACTTTCACCGTTATCCACTAACCCGATTTCGGCCTCACTTCCGGCCTCTATAAAAATGGAGAATTCGTTCTGAGCGGACTCCGAACCGCTTTCACCAATAAGTATCCAGCTCATCGCCCCTTTTTCAACAGTGTGGATACCGTCACTATCCTTGTATGAATGTCTGATCTTCTTTATGAGGAACTCTCTTCCTACTCTCGAGTTGTTGGTAATGGTGAAAGTATCGTCCATTTTAACGTTGGAAAGGCTGATAAAGTTTGAGCTGAGATCATAAGTTCCTCCAGCATCTTCCTCGCTATCTTCTTCCGCTTCGGTAAGAGGCATGCAGACTCCTTCATTTCCATCAACTGACTTACAGTATTTCTTTTC
>CAZTKP010000093.1:0-8214 GCA_964614215.1 uncultured Spirochaetales bacterium
TGGGAATGTTACTGCACAGAAACAGGAGTGTGTCCGCTTGAGGAGTAGCTTATCTTAAAGTGCTTGTGATATACATCCTGTAACTGCATGAATACGGATCTGTTGATTCAGTCGTGAAAGTCGTCCCCGGCGCTGTTGACATCGCATCGGATGTGTTTCCGAGAGACTGTCCGAACTGAAAGTCGTACATAGGATTATCAGAAGTTGACGAACATTCATAGTAGTATTGAGAACCTATGGGAATATAAAAATAGAACAGGTAGTATTTTCCGGCATCTATATCAATGTTTATTCCTGTCGGTCCATAGTATCCGTTTGCTCCGACAGTGTATGTACTGTTGAATATTCTGGTATATGTTCCTTCTTCAGTGGTGTTCTCATAAATCATGAAAGGTACTGAAACACCGGATTCTCCTTCAGGCTGCTGCAGATGGACTTTAAACGCATTAATTGTTGCGTCTGAATCTACTCTGAAAAATACGCCTTTAGCATAATCGGCTGAAGATGTGTAGAAAGTAACTCCGTCTGCGGAGACATATTCAGTTTCCTGAGGAGCTTCAACTTGACAGTCAGTATCAGCTCCATCTTCTACGCAGAACTCACTGTCACAGTCTTCAAACTGCTGCCACTCGTAACAGCCGTTACCGTCAAGCCCGCATTTTTCAACCCAGTTGTTCATACATCTTTTGTCAGTTGCACTGAAACACTCATTATCACAGTAACAGTCAACAGTGCCGCTGTCGTCACAGATCATATCTCCGCAGTATTCTTCCTGCTGCCATTCAAAACAGCCGTCTGAATCAATACCGCATTTTTCCACCCAGTTGCTGTAACATCTTTTTTCTGTTGTGCCTGAGCATTCATTGTCGCATAGACAGTCAGCAGTATCGCCATCTTCCGTACATACCATATTCCCGCAGCTTTCATCCTGTTCCCAGTCGAGACATCCGTAGGTGTCAGCTGAGCAGATCTCGATCCAGTTGGATTCACATTTTTCATCGCCTAAGTTATCACATTTGTTGAGGCACATGCACTTCGCTTCGGTATCGTCTGTTACAAATGTAGTGTGGTAGTTAGTGATACCTTTTGAAGCACCTGAAACAGTTGCCGCTACGGAATCTCCAACAGGGTAGGAGTTCTCTACAGCCGTGCCGCCCAGAGTTTTTCCAAAAGACGTGTACTCTTCCACATAAGGATTAAAGAAGCCGTCATAGGCATGATAGTAGGATGTTATGCTTTCTATCCAGCCGACACCGAAAAGGTAGAATTTTCCGGTTTTGATCTCAACAGATTTGCTGTCAAGAGTCTTAATTGAACCTGAGCTGAACATTTTTCTGCCGGCTCCCGGGTAGACAACAAACTTTTTTGCGATGAGAGTATATTCTCCGTCGGCGGTATCACCTTCATAAATTGCAAACTCAAGTGAATAGCTGTCTGAGTTATCCAGGTCCATTGCAAACTCGTAGAGAGTAGTATCAGAAGTTGCTTCAAAGAAAGTCCCTTTAAAAACGTTAACTCTTTCATTTGAAGTGCTGTCGTCTCCCACTGTGCTTCCGTCACCGCAGAATCTTGAAGAATCGGCGCAGTTTAGATTCTCAACCCATTTGAGACATTCACCTACATATTGACACTTCATAACTTTTGATCCGTCACATGTCGATGAATTGAGGATCAGACAGTCATCTTCACAGGTTATATCACCGTCGTTTGTCTCTTTTTCCACACAGGTTGCGGGATCCCAGCCTGAACAGTCGTCAAAACAAGTCGCTTTTCCTGATTCATAAACCTCGGCATCAAGTTTGATGCAGTCTATCACTCCTCCGTCACAGGCTTCTTTGCTGTCAACTTTATTATCTCCGCAGACACCGGTATATTCCTCACAAAGTGATGTGTCCCATCCGTCGCAGGTCGGGTTGCAGAACGCAGTTCCTGATTCATATTTTTCATCAACATCTTTACATGGCTGAGAGTTGCTGTCACATTCTTCGATCCCTTCAACAATATTGTTACCGCATTCCATCGGAACCTCTTCACAGGTGACAGTGTCGTAACCTGAACAGTCATCGAGACATTTAGCTTTTCCGCCTTCGTATAATTTCTCATTTAAATCAACGCAGTTTGCCACGTTTCCGTCACATTCTTCGGAACCTTCAATTATTTCATTACCGCAGACGGCATTGACGTCATCAGGCTTTTCTGTGTCGTTATCGGTCTCAGTATTGTTGTCAGTTTTGTCCTTATCATCAGAAACAGTTTCATCTGTGTCATTTTCCGTTTCCGTATCTGAATCCGAAACGGTAATACTGTCAGGTTTAGGTTTTTTTATTGAAGAGCTGTCACACCCTGCAAAAATAACAAAAACGAGAATAAAGCTTAAAAATTTCATTTTAATCTCCTTCGGGGAAATGTTAACTATTCAAATGCGTGAAATTATATACTAATTATCCGCCGTGGGCAAGGTGAAAAATATTGATTTGTGAATTATCATTGATGATGAAAGTGTCGTAATCTTCTTTGGGGACTATTTCTCCGTTAACTGAAACGGTAATAAGAGAGTAGGTCCAATTCATTTTATCAAGAATATTCTGAATAGTGATTCCCTCATACCATTCTATTTTGTCGCGGTCATTTACTATTATCATATCCCGGCTTTGTTCTCCTTATCTTTTTCTTTTTTAATATCTTTCCTGTCTGCTTTCTCCGGCTTATCTTCCAGTAAAACTTCAACGGCCTTTTCTATCTGAGGATCATCACCTTCGATCGTCTGCTCAGGAGTTACAGGAACAAGATAGTCCGGTTCGAGCTGTTTGTTCTCAAGATATTCTCCGTTCTTATCGCTGATCCCTATCTGGGGGATACCGAAATACATCGAAGGATCGAGCATGTTGGGCCACCACACAGCTGTTGATGTTCCCGGAACAGGCATTCCGACGATCTTTCCAAGTTTCAGGGCTCTGTATGTGTATGGAAAAAGGTGAGCATCGCTGTAGTTGCCTTCGTTGACGATAAGAATACTTTTCTTTGTCCACTGGTTCCCCGGATCTCCTCCGAAGTTTTTCTGACCTCTATGGCTGTAGCGGGTGTAGCTCTCACCATTGAAAAGAACAGCAAGTTCATTGTGTAGCCATCCGCCACCGTTAAATCTTGTATCAATAACAATACCTTCCCTGTCACTGTATTTTCCCATTATGTCATCAAAGATCTTTCTGAAACTTCCCATATCCATTCCCTGGATGTGAACATAGCCGAGCCTTCCTTTTGACAGCTTATCTACGAGCTCTTTGTTTCTTTTAACCCATCTTTCGTAGAGCAGAGAGATCTCATGTCTGTAGCCTATAGGAACAACAACTTCTTCCCATCTTTTTTTACCATTTTTGTCAGAAAGGGTGACGCGAACCTTTTTGCCAACTTTGAGATTTAGCAGTATGTTGTGATTTTCTCCGGCAACTGTTTTTCCATCGATCTTTTCAATGACTGTTCCCGGTTCGGCCTTACTTTCAGATGTATCGAAAGGAGATCCTTTGATTATTTCAACGATCTTTATTCCGTTATCTGCCTTTTCAGAGAATATTCCGAGTCTGCCGGTGCTGTCTCCGGTCGATGTTCTGAAAATATATCCGCTTCCTGTATGGCTTACATTAAGTTCTCCGAGCATTTCCGAAAGCATTTCAGTAAAATCGAAATTGTTGTTTATGTGAGGTATGAACCGTGCATATTCATCGTGGTATTTTTTCCAGTCAACAGAGTGAAGATTTTTCCTGTAGAACTTGTCATTGACAGTTTTCCATACATGCTCAAAAAGGTATTCCTTTTCGTCCTGGTATTTCACGGCGTAAAGAGCTCTGGGAGAGATAGGTGTCTGTTTCCCGTCAGCACCGATACGGAAAGCCTTGTGGTCTGCAAGTGTAAAGACATCTTTCTTTTCTTTGTTGAAAATGACTTTAAATTCAGGCATATACCACCAGGATATGTTCCTTTTGTGAGGAATCGCAGATACCTTCTTTTCCTTTTTCTCACGGAGATCAACTTCAATAATATCAAAAGAAGTGTCAGAATTTTTAAGCAGGTATAGCTTTTCTCCGTCATCAGAGAAAGTCTGGGAAAGGACATAGGCCGGACTGAGTGATATTTTCAGTGTTCTTTCCAGTATATTATCGGTTTCAAAAACTATTTCAGTTTTTTCCGGCTTCTTCTTTTTTGATGCTTCCTTTTTTTTCTTATCAGGTTTTTTTTCCTGTTTTGCCTTTTTATAGTTTATCAGATCGATCTCCTCTTTTGAAAGTCTGAATTTATCCAGAGCTTTCTGGTTGAGAAAAAAGGCCATAATATCTCCGCCGTTTCTCCAGCTTATCATGCTCCCGTCATGATTCCACTTGGGGAGATTATCTTCTGTGCCTGAGTTTGTAATGTTGATAATGCCTTTTTTCCCTTCTGTGTCGACAATGCCGATCTCTCCGCTCCAGCGGTCTCTGTCCGGAAAAGTTACAGCTATTCTTCTATTGTCGGGAGACCAGACAAATTCCTGATCACCGTCAATATAGGACAGGTTCTTTTCAAGAGGCAGAACAGTTTTTTCAGTTTTTTTAAGAACATTGTAGACAACCAGTTCAGTTCTTTCTCTGAGATAGGCGATCTTTTCCCCGTCTGGAGAGTAGTAGCCCTGAAAAGAATTCGAATCATTTTCTATAACAGGTTTTTCGGAAAGTTTCGTGGAGTTGAAGAAAAAAAGCTCATCCTTGTCTTCCAGGCTTGTCTCATAGATGTTCCATGACCCGTTCCTGAAAGATGAATAGAGGAGCTTCTTTCCGTCAGGATGAAAATTCACCCACCTTTCCTCGTTAGGAGTTTCTGTTATTCTTTTTGTTGTTCCTGTTTCAGGATTGACGGCATAGACCTCTCCGTGCATTACAACAGCGACTTCCATACCGCTTGGACTGACTGCGATTTCGTTTACGGAGCCGAGAAAATTTCTGTCTTCCCCCAGTTTTCTGTTGTTCGGGGCAAAAACAGATATTTTTAAAGGTTTTTCGCTTTCTCTCATCGTGTAGATCTGTCCGTGATATGAGAAGCAGAGCATTCCGTTTGTACTGATGCTGAGGTGCCTGACAGGATGGGTGTCGAAAAATGTTAGCTGCTTTTTTTCGCCTTTATGGTCGAGTTTCCATACGTTGAAAGATCCGCTTTCTTCGCTTAGGTAGTAAATATCTTTTTCATCAGGAGCAAAGACGGGAGATCTGTTCTCTCCTTTGAAATCTGACAGTTTTCTGAAAGATCCGTCATTCACCGAGTATTTCCAGATGTCTCTCGTTACGCTGGAAACATGGTGTTTCCGCCAGTTGTTTTCATAACCTTTTTTGTCGTGATAGATGAAATATCTGCCGTCACTGCTTATCGAGAGATCAAAAACGGGAATCGAAAGTTCAAGTTTCAGGTCCTTACCTGTTAGATCTACTGAATAAAGTTCAGGCATACTTCTTGTAGGAAATCCTGAATTCTTTCTATTGTCCATTCTGGCTGAAGAAAAGTAGACCCTGCTGTTATCACGGGAAAAACTTAAGGGTTCATCCTGAGCTGAATGATATGTCAGACGTCTCCCTTTGGGGCCGTTTACCTCAATTACAGAAACATCTTTGTTGCCGAACTCCGTGGAAAGGTAGGCTATCATTTTGTTATCATGTGACCAGACGGGCATTGATTCAAAGTGGTCCGAATTCGTTAATGCTCTGGAAAGGCCTCCTTTAACGGGTGTGATATAGATGTCTCCCATGTAGGCAAAAGCTATCTGTTTCCCGTCGGGAGAAATGGAAGGATATCTGATCCAGTCAAGCATATTGGATTCGGTCGGAAGGGCACGGAAAGACCCGTTATAATCGGAAGCATCTTTAACGGCTATATTCCGAGGTGTTTTTTTGTTAACTTCCTGTGTAGATTTTTTAGGATTGCAGGATATTGCCATAAAAAGTATCAACAGCGAAATGATCAGTCGTTTCATTTTTTCCTCCAAGAAAAACATAGGACACTCTTTTTTATCATCATCTTTTAATTAAATCAAAATATATGATGGATACTGCACTATTTCTTGACTGTTATTAATGATGACAATATACTTAGCGGTGTTTGAAAAAAGTTTGCACAGATCGGAGGCTGATATTGAATAACAGACAGTTAACAGGAATGCTGATAAAAAGGGGGATCATTTCCCTCCCTGAACTGAAAAACCTGGAAGAACTTTCAAATGAGACAGGGGAAAGTATAAGAGACATCCTTTTTAAGGATGACAGACTTGATGAAAATCAGCTGGTCGATATCCTCAGTGAACAGTACAATGTTCCCAAAATAGATCTTTCGGAACTTGAGATAGAACAGGAAGTTATTGACATTCTGAGTGATCAGATCGTGGACAGATATAAGGTTGTGCCGATATCCAGAATAGGGAACACTCTCACAGTTGCAATGTCCGATCCTTCTAATATGAATGCTCAGGATGATATCAAGTTTCTTACCGATTACAATGTTGAGGTTGTTGTTGCAGCCGGCAGTGATATTGATGCTGCAATAGCAAAATACTACGGAGCAAGTTCTGAAAAGTCTTCAGGAAGAGGCTTCGGTGATATCACGTTTGATATGGAGGATCTCCTTAAGGAAGTTGACGATGTCAATCTAGATGAGATGGACTTCGATGATGATGTTTCTCTGGAAGATACAATAAGAGATTCAGGAGACGCTCCGGTCGTAAGACTTGTGAACATGGTTCTTCTTGATGCTATTAAGAAGGACGCTTCAGATATTCACGTAGAGCCGTATGAACACAGCTTTAGAATAAGGCTCAGGATGGATGGTGTGCTTTACGATACGCTTCATCCGCCAAGATACATGATGGATGCTATCATTGCCCGTTTCAAGGTTATGGCTAATCTTGATATTGCTGAAAAAAGAGTGCCTCAGGACGGCCGTATAAAGATCAAGATCGGACGTCAGGAAGCTATGGATTTCCGTGTATCTGTCTGTCCGGTCATCTACGGTGAGAAAGTTGTTCTCCGTCTTCTTGATAAGAGTAATCTTCAGCTGGACATGACCAAGCTGGGATTCTTTCAGGATCAGCTGGATATTTTCAAAGAAGCAATTCATAAGCCATACGGCATGGTTCTCGTTACCGGTCCTACCGGTTCCGGTAAAACTACGACTCTTTATTCAGCTCTCTCCGAGCTTAACAACGATGAAGTTAACATCTCAACTTCAGAGGATCCTGTTGAGTTTAACCTCGAAGGCATCAATCAGGTAGCGATCAGGGAGCAGGTTGGACTTACCTTCGCTGCGGCTCTGAGATCATTCCTTAGACAGGACCCTGATATTATCATGGTCGGTGAGATAAGAGACTTTGAGACTGGTGAGATCGCTGTTAAGGCGGCTCTTACAGGTCACATGGTTCTGAGTACTCTTCACACGAATGATGCTCCCTCAACGATCACCCGACTTCTCAACATGGGTATTGAAAGTTTCCTTGTTACATCTTCACTTAACTGTGTTGTCGCCCAGAGGCTCGGCAGAAAGATCTGTACAAAATGTAAGAAAGAGATTGATGTTGATAAAGATGAGCTTCTTAAATTGGGAATAACGGAATCCCAGATAAAGGATGGCTATCAGATCTATAAAGGAGAAGGATGTGAGATCTGTAACGGAACAGGATATAAAGGCCGAATAGCATTCTATGAGGTTCTGAAGATGAGCGATCCTCTCAAGGATGCGATCCTTAATGGTGCCAGTTCAATGGAGTTGAAAGAGCTGGGAATTGAACACGGCATGAAAACAATGAGAATGAGCGCTAATGTGAGACTCCTCGAAGGAATGACAACTATAGACGAAGTTCTTAGAAATACTGCACCGGATGAATAATTAGAGGTTAACTATGGCAGAAGCAGCACAGGTATCCTTACAGGATCTTCTTACACTGATGATAGAACAGAATGCATCGGACCTTCATCTTACAAGTGGAAGTCCTCCTCAGCTTAGAATTGACGGAACGCTGAGACCTGTAAACGTTCCTCCCTTATCTCCGACCGAGACGAAGAGGCTTGCGTACAGTATTCTTACCGAAAAACAGAAAAAGGTCTTCGAAGAAAAGAACGAGCTCGATCTGAGTTTCGGTGTGAAAAATCTCAGTAGGTTCCGAGCGAATGTGTTTATGCAGAGAGGAGCGATCAGTTGCGCTATCCG
>CAZTKP010000093.1:8314-10137 GCA_964614215.1 uncultured Spirochaetales bacterium
GATACAGGTTCTTTTGCAAGTGCTCTGAGAGTTGTTCTTCGACAGGATCCCGATGTCGTTCTTATCGGTGAGATAAGAGATCTGGAGACTATGGAAACAGCTCTGAGTGTTTCAGAAACAGGGCACCTCGCGCTGGCCACTCTTCACACTAACAGCACTATCGAAACTATCAACAGGATCATTGATATGTTCCCTGTAAACCAGCACTCTCAGGTAAGAGCTCAGCTCAGTTTTGTTCTTCAGGGAATTGTTGCTCAGACTCTTGTTCCCAAAAAATATGGTGGAGGGCGTGTTGCTATCTGTGAAATAATGGTACCTTCTGCCGCGATCAGAAATCTCATCAGAGAGGAAAAACTTCAGCAGATATATTCAATGATGCAGGCTGGACAGAAAGAAAGTAATATGCAGACTATGACACAGGCTCTGGCCAGGGCTGTGAAAGAAGATAAGATAGGTATGGAGGAGGCAATGGTTATCGTTCCATATCCTGATGAGTTTCAGTCTCTGCTTGCAAAATCTGACAAGAAAGGGAGGTAATAATGCCGTGGTATAAATATTCAGGTGTTAACAAGAAAGGCGAGAAGGTAAAAGGTGTTCTTGATGCCGATGATGAGAAAGGGGCGCGTCAGGCACTTTTAGCAAAAGGTGTCAGAGTAGAGAAGCTTGCCAAGGACTGGACAAGGATAGAACTTGGCGGTGGAGGTCTGGGCAAAAAGGAGCTTGTTATTTTCACAAGACAGTTCTCAACGATGATAAATGCCGGTCTTTCAATTATTCAGGGATTGGAAATTCTTGCTGCTCAGTCTGAAACGCCATATTTCAGGAGTGTGCTTAGAAAGGTGAAAAATGCTGTTGAAGAAGGAAAGTCGCTCAGTGATGCTTTAAAGGAGCATCCCAAAGTTTTTACAGATCTGTACGTCAACCTCGTTGCAGCCGGAGAGGTCGGCGGTATCCTTGATACGATCCTTGACCGTCTGGCTATTTTTCTTGAAAAAAATGCCGCCATCAACGCAAAGATAAAAAGTGCTATGAAGTATCCGACGGTTGTCATGATAGCTGTTATCGGTATTACGATGGTTCTTCTTTACTATGTCGTTCCAACCTTTGCAGAGATGTTCATGAGTCAGGGACAGAAACTTCCCGGTCTTACCCAGATGGTCGTAGATATGAGTGATTTTGTTCAGGATTACATACTTGTTATCCTTGCAGTAATTATCGGGGGGATTGTAGGTTTCAACATGGCTCTTAAAAATAAACAGTTCCTTTTCAGTTTTCATAAAGTGATGCTTGAAGCTCCGTTGGTTGGAGATCTGATAAAAAAATCCGCTGTTGCCCGTTTTACCAGAACTCTGGGAACTCTTGTCAGTTCAGGTGTTCCCCTGGTCGATGGTCTGGAAGTTGTTTCAAGAACTTCCGGAAATCTTGTGATCGAGAAAGCGATTGTCTATACGAGGGATAAAGTTATTGAAGGTAACGATATGACGACCCCTCTAACAGACACTAATATTTTTCCTTCAATGGTCGTTCAGATGATAGGTGTAGGAGAGGCAACAGGCGCCATGGATACAATGCTTAATAAGATAGCTGATTTCTATGAGGAAGAAGTTGATGTTGCTATTGACGGACTTACATCAATGATCGAGCCGATACTGATGATATTTGTCGGCGGAATTGTCGGAGTCATGATGGTTGCCATGTATCTGCCGATATTCAGTATGGGAAATGCTGTCGGATGAACTCCATCTTCTGGGAAGATTTTCGGAATCACCTCTACTACTATTTCATAATAAGATTTTTCTTTATTTTTACGGTTGTTTTTTCGT
>CAZTKP010000094.1:0-9969 GCA_964614215.1 uncultured Spirochaetales bacterium
GCCATCGGCCAGATTACTGAGTACTACACCGCGAAAGGTCCGGTGACCCGGATTGCCGAAGCGAGCAAAACCGGTCCCGCCACCAATATCATCCACGGCCTCGCCGTCGGTCTGGAAAGTACCGTCGCTCCGGTCGTCATGAACGAACTGGCGATTCTTATCGCCAACGCCTGTGCCGGCCTTTATGGTATCGGTATTGCAGCTGTTTCTATGCTGGCAACTTTAGGTATTACCTTAGCTACTGATGCTTATGGTCCTATCGCTGATAATGCTGGCGGTAATGCTGAAATGACTGGCCAGGATCCTTCAGTTCGTCAAAAGACTGATGCTCTTGATTCTCTTGGTAATACTACCGCAGCCATTGGAAAAGGTTATGCAATAGGTAGTGGATTCTTAACGGCAATAGCATTACTTGTGTCTTATATCCAAGATGCAAGAATGAATATGCTTTCTAGAGGAATTTCCTGAGAACAAAACAATATGGAAGATTCCAAGAAAAGATCTCTATCTCTATCTTTTCTACTTTTTTGAAGGATTCGCTTTTCTCTCCAAAGGTCTTCTTTCCGTTGCAATTCCCGGGACAGCTCTTCTCATCTTCATGATCTTTACAAGAGATCCGGGATATCTCTTAAGCTGGAAACATCTTAAAAAACATCTTATTGGAGTTCTTGTCTATCTTGCCGTCATATTTCCTTGGCTGGGATATATGTGGGCAAGTGAAGGCTTTGAATTTATTAGAATATTTATCTGGTTCCACCACTTCAAAAGAGTTGCGGGAGTCATCCATAAACCTAACGATCTGCACACTCTCTACATTAGAATACTCGGGTACTCAATGTTCCCCTGGAGTGCATTTCTTCCCGCTGCCATCTATCACTTTGCATCTGAAAAGAGCGAGACACTTTCAAGAATCAAAAAACTTTTTATACTCAGTTTATCCGTGGGGCCATTTTTCTTCCTTTCATTTTCAGGAACAAAATTCTATCACTATATTGCTCCGATCGTTCCGTTTCTTGCCATTCTGATAGGTTACTACATTGACAAAATATGGAAAGCACGTTGGAAAGCTGCAACAAAAGTTGAGGCGATCATAGCCATTATGCTTGTAGCTGCAATTGGAAGAGACATCGGGAACAAATATGGTTTATGGCTGCATATAATCACTTTCTACAACAACCGTTCCCTTCCAAGGATAGGCTCATGGCTTTATGTCATAATCCCTGTTTTTACTATTTTTGCCATTATCCTTTTTACGATGATATTTAACTCTAAAGTCAGAAAATACGGATTTTACGGACTTTTTACTCTCACTGCAGGATTTATGGTCTATTATTTCATCGTCTGTATGCCTGCTATTGCAACAAGATACTCACTTGAACCTCTTGTTGACAAATATAAGGCTGTCTCTCCTGAACGGGCACCGATAGCCGATTATTATAAGTGGCTTAGAAAATCTGTAGGCTTCTCACTTCGAAACGAAGTTACTTTTTTAAAAACAGATAAGGAAAAATCTGTTCTCAGGTTCTTTGATCAGCCGGGAGATCAGTTCGTCATAATGCGTAAAAATGATTTCAAACGCTTTAAATCTCTGATGAAACGTATTAACAAAAAGGTCACCCAGATCAAAAAAGGTCCGAGAAACAGGCTTTATAAAGTAACAGGCCCCGGAAAGAAAAAAGATCTTTCAGCCGCAAAGAAATATATCACCGAAACACCACCGTCAGATATGGTAAAAGCCCACGTTCTTTTTGACGAGGTGATCGAACTGATCGGGTACAAGGTAGTTAAGGGCGGACTTGAGAAAAAAGACGGCAAGTATGTTTCAAAAGGCGGATCCTACACCATTGATCTTTATTTTAAGGCTCTGGGGTCCAACATAAAGAAGGATTACGATGTTTTTCTCCATACGGAGGGAGACATGAAAGATAAGAGAACCAAGGGTGACAGACTTATGGCCGAAGGAAACTATCCGACAACTTACTGGAAAAAAGGCCAGATAATCAGACATCCCATCAAGGTCAAGATTCCCGAAGGGTCAAAGAACAACTACTACATTCCATATATCGGTATCTATCAGGAAGAATATCGCGGAAACATCTCAAATCCTGATGAAGTTCCCAATGATGGCGACAACAGATACGAGCTGATGAAAATTTATCTGGAAAAATAAATGGCTGAACTACTTGCACCTGCAGGAAATCCCGAAAAATTAAAATGGGCCGCTGTCTATGGGGCCGATGCAGTTTACTTCGGCGTAAAGAGCTTTTCTCTGAGGTCTTTTGCAGGAAACTTCTCTGTCAAGGACGCTGAAGAATCTCTAAGCTATCTTCACGAAAAAGGGAAAAAAGGCTATGTGACACTTAACATCTATCCTTATTCAAACGAGTACGATGAGCTTATAAAAACCGCGCATGAACTCGAAGAATGCAAAGCCGATGCTTTCATAGTTTCCGATCCGGGAGTTCTTTTCGCTCTTAAAAAAGCGGGAATAACGACTGCTCTTCACATTTCGACACAGGCAAACACCCTTTCATATCAGACAGTAAATGCCTACGGTGAGCTCGGAGCAAAAAGAGTGAATCTTGCGCGAGAACTTTCCTTTGACCGCATTGCTGAGATCGCAAAAAATAAAGGTAATACAGAAGTAGAAGTTTTCATCCACGGAGCAGTATGCTTCAGTTTTTCGGGAAGATGCGCGATCAGCGACTGGATGACAGGAAGAAAGGCAAATCGTGGAGAATGCACGCATCCATGCAGATGGAACTACAGCGTTGTTGAAGAAAAAAGACCCGGTGAATATATCCCCGTCGGAGAAGATGAAAGAGGTCTCTATCTTTTCAACCCTAAAGAGCTTGCGCTTTTTTCATACATGCCCCGTCTTGCAGAGAGCGGCGTTGACTCTTTTAAAATAGAAGGACGAATGAAATCAATACATTACATTGCTTCAACTGTTTCTTTGCATAGAAGAATACTCGATGGAGAGGATGTGAGTGAGCAGGAGGCTTTTGAGCTTCTGAACAGGATCAAGAATCGCGGTTACAGCACAGGTTTCATGAAGGGAAACGTTACTCCTGACGATTATCAGATCATGGGGGAAGGTTCAAATTCCGAAGCAGAGTTCCTCGGAAATATAATGGAAGAAAAGATCGACGGAAAGACTGTTCTGCAGATAAGGAACCAGACACTGGCCGGAGAAACTGTCGAGGTTCTTGAACCGAGTGGAAAAATATCGACCTACACTCTTCCTGAAGTTCTAAACATGACAGACGGAACAACTGACAAGGTTGCAAACCATTCCAAATTTGTTCTCCTTGATAATGAATTTTCTCCGTTCACGATCTTTAGAAGGGTTGAAAAATGAGCTGGCACCGTATTATAAGACTAGACCGAAAAAAGAATTTCTATTTTCATTTCACGATAGAAAGTTACGACAATATGGGCCTTGTCACAACACTTAGAAAAGATGGCAGCGATCTCATCCTTGAATGCTCCACACCGCTTAGTAACGGAAAGTTCTACGACAGAGTTATAGACAATATTCTCCGTGAAATAAGGGAACATTAGATGAAAAAACTTTTAGTCATACTTTTTATTATCTGCACCGTTTTTTCACTCTCAGCTTTAAATGAAGGCAGAATAAAAGGAAACAAGATCCCATCGCTTACATCGGAGATCTCACTTGAGAAATCTGAGTTTCTCTACAACGCTCCTCTTATTGAGTATATCAATCTCAACTTCGGGCTTATGGTCAACAAATGGACTCAGCCGGGACTTGCCTTCGGAATTGATTTTCAGTGGATAGATTCCAAACACGTTGCGGGAACTATCAGGGCTGACATGATCTTTCTGACTAACCGCCAGATGAATGATGTGTATCTCGGCGGATATGCGAACGCATCGATCTGTGCAGGAGTTCCCGTTGCAGGTTTTAAAGGCGTTGTATACTCCATGGTCTATGCTTCGGTAGGCGATGACCCTCTTGTCTCACTTGAACTACAGCCCGGTGTCTATATCTCTCCCCATGAATCGGTAAACCTGTTCTTCGCGCCGGCTTTCGGAAAATACTTTGTGGCTTCAGACAGCATCTTCTTTAACTTAATCCTTTCTCTTGAGGTATTCCTTTGGAAATGATCACATCCCTTCTCCGTAAGATAGAAAAACCGGGGCGGTACTACGCTCCTTTCATAAACATGGACTCAAAACCCGTCGATGAGAACGCACCTAAAGTTCTTATCCTCTTTCCGGACATTTTCGAGGTCGCACAGAGTCATACCGGTGTTAAGATACTGTATTCGCTTTTCAGGCGCGGCGGTTTCACAGCTGACTTCGGTTTTGCTGTCGCTAAGGACTTTGAAAAGGAGATCATCAATGATAAGAAGATGACTTCCATGATCCACGGGATAGACTTCCGTGATTTCGATCTTATCTGCGTTTCTTTTCAGTATCAGCTTCAGTTTCCTAACTTTCTGCGAATTCTTGATATGGCGGGAATCGAGTTCAGGGCTCAAAATAGAAAAAAGACAGATCCCATCATACTTTCAGGCGGTCCTGCGATGTGTAATCCCGAACCGATAACTGACTTTGTGGATGCTGCTTTTATCGGCGAGATAGAACCTGCGGCGACTGCGATAATGGATGCTTTCAGTGTGAAAACAAAAACTGCCAGACTTAAAAAACTGTCAGCTATCGACGGTTTCTACTTTCCCCAAAGTGATAAAAAAGTGAAGCGGTCCGTGCAGACCGATCTCAACCTTGATAACGATGTAACTTTTGACTGTCCTGTCTTTGCGATGAGAACTGTTCATGACAGGTTCACGACTGAGATAATGCGCGGATGCACCAGAGGATGCCGTTTCTGCATGGCGGGAATGTTCTACCGTCCGCACCGTGAAAGAAGCGCGAATAACGTCTGTGAAATGCTTGACAGGGTAGTTCAGAGCTCAGGTTACGATGAGGCGGGCTTTCTCTCACTTTCCGCTGCCGACCACAGCGAGATAGAGGAAATTCTTGTTGAATCTATGGGCAGATACGGTCGCGATATTTCAATTTCACTACCAAGTCTGAGAACCGACAGTCTCACTGAAAAGATGATAGATGCGATAAAGAAAGGCAGGAAAGGCGGCTTCACTCTTGCGCCTGAATCTGGAAGCGAAAAGCTGAGAAAGGTGATAAACAAGGGGAATACCAGCGAGGACCTGCTCAATTCCGTAAAGCTCATCTTCGCCAACAAGTGGAAACACGTCAAACTGTACTTCATGCTCGGTCTTCCGCTTGAAGAGGACGAGGATATTTATGAAACTGTAGAACTTGTTAAGAAGATATGCTCAATTGCAAAAGGTTACGGCAAAAAGGCGAGTGTCACAGCGAGTTTCTCCACCTTCGTTCCTCAGCCGTTCACCCCCTTTCAATGGGAAAAGATGGCAACAGCTGATGAGATAAAGGCAAAACAGAAGATCATCATCGATAATCTGCGTGGAGTTAGAAACCTCAAGCTCAACTGGCACAGTAGCGATGTAAGTACCATTGAGGGATATCTCACTCGCGGCGGTCGCGAATTTAATGCAGTTATTGAGTCAGTTGCCCGCAACATGACAGGACTTCAGTCTGATGATGACTTTTTTGATCTTAAGCTCTGGCATGACGCAATGGATGAGCTGAAAATTGACGGAAAAGCTCTGCTTGAAGAACGACCGACTGATAAGCTCATGCCTTTTGAACACATCGATCTTCTTATCGATAGAGATTTTCTGCTTAAGGAGCGTGAAAAGGCTTATAAATATGAAGAGACAACCGACTGCGCCTTTGACACCTGTCATCAGTGCGGTGCATGCGACTTTAAGGAAGTTAAACCGATGGTCCATACCGGTGCTGCCGAAGTTTATGATAAAATCAAAGAGGCTGACACCAACCGCGGGAACTCCACACCATGGCTTTTCACCTTTTCAAAAAGAGGTCGCGCTATTTCCATCGGTCATCTCGACATGGTCTCTTTTATGCTCAAAGGTTTTTCAATGAGCGGACTGAAAATCCTTTATTCAGAAGGCTTTCATCCACTTCCCAGATTCAGTCTCATCTATCCTGCTCCTGTCGGACTTGAGATAGAAGAAGAACACGGAACCATCTGGTTTACGGAAGATTATGATCAGGGAGAGGTTCTTGCAAAGCTCAACACTGTCTTTTCAGGGACAGGCATTGAGTTTCAAGCCTTTATTCCCGTTGAAAGGGAGATGATAAAAAAGCTTGAAAAAAGTCTGCGCACAATGAAATTTCAACACTACTCGGCGATATTTAAAGAGAAAGAAGACTTTGATACATTTAAGAAAATTCTCACCATCGAGAACCTTAATGAAAAAGAACTCCGCATAGACTTTGAACATCTCACTGAAAAAGGCGGAGTCATGAAACTCTTTTTAGAAACAAATGGCGAGTTTCATGTTATAAAGAGGAATAATCCAACTTAAGAACTAATTTCCCAGCCCTTCAGGCGTGGGCTAAGTTATTCCCTTTAAAGTCAAGCAACATCTCACTTTTTTTGTTCCACCCTAAATTGACATCATCCTGCCTTTTTAATATTATCGTTTTGAGCAACAGGGGAGCCCGCATCAGATGGCAAGTTTCCATCTTTGGCCACTTGTTGCTCTTTTCTTTTTTTACTCTGTCTTTTTGAAACAGGTGCATTGATGCCTATTTTCTGAAATCGTCTGATTTTGTTTTCTTTTTTGCTTATCATATTCATTCTGTATGGTCTTTTGTTTATATTTTTTCTATCGGTTTCACAATTAAATGACCTCTGATTTTTTAACACACCAAAAACAATTCTGACCAACTTATGCATAACTTTACCAATAGCGGACATTTTAGCCATGCCATTTTCAAGCTGAGCCTGATAATACTCTTTAAAATATTCATTGTGTTGGATTGCTGTAAAAGCAGCAAGAAACAGTATTCGTCTTGGCTCTTTACGGCCTTTCTTGCTCATTCTGCAAGCTCCTTTTCCATCTCCACTGACATGAAACACTGGATGAATTCCAAAGTATGCCGCCAACTTCTTAGCATTTAAAAACCGCTCAATATGACCAATCTCAACAAGCAGACCGACAGCGGTGTCTTTACTGAAACCCGGTATTGATTCAAGAAGATCTAACTCCGGTCCATCAAATTCTTTTCGCATTTTTTCCGCAGTGCTTTTAATGGTTTTGTCTAATGAAAGAATATGGTTTACCGTAACTGCAACCATTTCTTCTGCAACATGATCTGTGTATGATGCAACACTTTTCTTTGCATCAGCAATCAGTTTTTCAGCTCTTTCCCGACTTACAAATGGAATGCCGGACACCTTCTCAACTTTTGCGCGGGAAAGTTTTTTTGCTGTAGGATACATTTTTATAAGTGTTAATATCCATTTAGGAAGAGGACTGTGCCAATATGATAGAATCTCAGGATTTGCACTATATAAAGCTGCTTGCAGATGATTAAGAAGCTGTGTCCTCTGTTTTTTCAGCAAACGCATTAAAGACCACATTCTTTTTATTTCACTCATTTTATTGTTCTCTATAAAATCAAGTCTTTCCGGAAACCTGACCATAAACTCTGCAATGTTTCTAGCACTTATGGCATCCGTAATATTCCGATTCATTGTTGCTTTACTCGCATTACTTATGCCTATCGGGTTAATCCTAGTAACTTTGACAGGTAAATAATCCTGAAATTTACGAATATTTGCATGCCAGTTATTTTCCAGTCCTCCAGTACTTTCTACACCAGCAACAATAGTTTCAACATCATGATCTGAAACAAAATTCTTAAGAAAATTATAGAGCTGTGCATAACCTTCAAAGTTATCATCAAGCTGGAAGTTTTCTTCGGCTGTTTCAAATCGTTCATTAATCATGATGAAGTCAGCGTACCCTTTACTGACATCAATTCCCAAATAATAATTCATTTCAACCTCTTGAATTAATTAATAATAACAACTTAACCAACATCGTCCTTGTAATACGGTGTCACTGCACCAGGTTATTCCTCGACTTTTAAGTTGGTGAAAGGGAAAAACTTAGCCACGGGCTCAAAGCACAAGACAACGCCCTCCTCTTTCACCCTCCATTTTACCAATGGAACTTTGTCGTGAAATAATTGATGTTGATGTGCTAAATAATAAACCTTTAAATGATCTAATTCAATGATACAAGATAACGCGAACCTTCAGTCCGCTGGACCTTTCCCTAAATCCCTTACCTAAAGGCAAGGGACTTTAAGCCAGTTTTTCCATTTGAGATTACTTCCGTCTCCTTTAGGAGAAGGAACGAGGAAGAGGTCAAACCGTCTGAAGGACGGTGCTTCCTTAGCCCGCGGTTGCAGACGAAGTCGTAGGCCCGGGATTTCAGGAGTTATTACACCCTACCCCTCAACAGATTTTTCACGACCATTATTCCGTACTGCCAGAACAGCTGAAACATGCTTTTAAGATCGAGGTTGGAAAACAGATTATCCCAGATACCCATCGGGAGCATTGTGGGGATCGCACCTGTGCTGTATTCAAGCATCCAACCCTCTTCGCGGATGCAGTAACCTTTTGAGCGCCTGAGCTTAAGGTGAGCCCAATCGCCGGGTTTAAAAACTTTTCTATCAATCGTACCCTCGTCGTAAGTCCACATCTCGCCATCGATCATAAAGTCATGGACGTGGGCCCAGTAACGGCCTGAATGGCCCTCAGTTCCGATGGGACTGCCGAAGATAATGAGATATTCGCTCAGAGAACCGTAAAGCAGCGTCATTATCCCCATTGCACCGTTTGCGTTGTTGAATATCCATGAGAATTTCTTCGTATTGAGCTTCCCCGGATACTCTCTGTCTATCTTCTGCACCAGGAGATTGAACTTCTCCTCCTTTTCCATCTCTAAAGTCGCAACTTCTTTCACAAGTTCACTTAACCTCTTCGGGTCGAATCTTTTTACCATCTGAATCTCCATAAGAATTTTGATCACACGATGGGATTCTATCCTGAAGGAGGATCGGAGTCAATTTACGCTTAACAACTCACCTCTTGACATCATTCCCTCCATCAATTAAGATACAAGTGTCCTATTTCATTTTCAACGGAGGAAACCCGTGGAAGTTATAAAAAAAAATAGCAGCTCAAAAGATGAACTTATGTCAGGAATTTTCAAGTCACCAAAGGTAAAAACCCCTGCTCTGGAAGTCCTTGAGCTTCAAATTGAGCCCGGAAGTGCTTTAAAGCCGCACGACATGCCGAGCAAAGTAGTTTTCTTCGTCATCGAAGGAACCGGCACCTTCACATACGGACAGAGAACTGAAACAGTGACTCCCGGCGACATGATCCACGTGGATCCGGGCTGCTTACGCTTCTGGGCAAATAAATCTGAAAATACTTTAAGACTGCTTGTGGTTAAGAGTTTGAAAGAGGGGTGATCCCTTGAAATCGAGTGTAGGGGCGGTACCAATGTGTCCGCCCGGGTATAGAAAAGATTATGAAAAGTTCTGGTGGAGACGGCGGGAATCGAACCCGCGTCCGAAAAGGGGCCTCAGTAAGCCTCTACATGCTTAGCTGTCCGTTTTAATAAGTGCTCAGACTCCCGGCAGCAGGATTCATCACACTGTTCCGCAATTAATTTCGCTTCCATCACCCTGCGGAGGGGTTCAGGTCGCTATCCCGCTGTTTGACGCCCTGTCTGAAGCCGCGAGATTACCGCAGCAGGACGAGCAGCTTATGCTGCTAATGCAAAATTATTTTCTGCGTTTCGTTTGTTTGGGCTTTTTACGAGGCCAGCCCACCTCGACATGCAACTTAAAGATTCCATCCTCCCCGTCGAAACCAAGTCGTCCCCACTTTTCAAAGACCTGAAATAGTCATCCGTTATGGTACGCCTAAAAGGTTTTTTGTCAAATTGCGTCCCCTTGACTCATTTTTCAACATTGCTATACTTTTTCAGGAACTTACATAAATTTTTA
>CAZTKP010000095.1:0-9896 GCA_964614215.1 uncultured Spirochaetales bacterium
CATCTTCAGATCCACAGTACGAACTTCCGATGAATACTGATTTTGATGCTCATATCTCCACATTTATCAAGAACAGCGCATGGGCCACCACACCTCTTTTTGTTCCACCTACAGTTGGAGACAACGAATTTATCTACAGTTTTAAAACACCGGAAGCATCAATAATCGAAAGCGTCACATACTCGAATGTCGCACTTGGCACTACAACTCTCGGAGGAGCAGACGATGTTCCTGTAAATTCTGTTTTCAAGATCACTTTCAACGAAGCTATTGACCCGGCAACTGTCAACAGTGATACAGTTAAATTCGAGGATGGAAGAGGAGATGACGGTATTACAGTAGACGGTGACGCAACTTTTGATGTTACGGCGATTGGAACTTTCACATCTGCCGACACAGGAAAGTTCATACATATTCTTTACGGTGATGATGCCGGAATGTACGAGATAGTAACAGTAAATTCAGACACCAGCGTTGAACTTGATACTGCACTCACCACTACAGCTGCAGAAGTTTCATGGTCAAGAGTTCTTGACGGTTCAGGATTTGATTTCACAGCTTCAGGTGATGCAACATCAGTTACAGTTACACCTGATACAGTCCTTGCCCACCATAGCGATTACAGCGGGAACAACGCAAGTGTGACAGGAACCACAGTAGTGATAAACCCTCTCTATAACAACCTCGAGATCAAAGCAGAGAGAGACCTCGGCAGACTAATCACCATCTCCGGCTCAACAGATTCTGACAACAACATTACAGCCAGGATCACTGCAGTCGATACAGTTGCAAACAGTGTTACAATCGATAAGACCTTCTCAACTATAGAGAACGGACTTAACTGGTGGATACATGAAGACAAGGATTACTATCAGATCAAAATACTTGGAAGAACAAGAAACAGTAAGGCCAGCTTCATTAAGAATGCTATCGGAAATCCTGTTCCGGGAATACTTACACTCAAATTCACAACCTCGCCTGAAACTTATGTGAAGTTTAATCCCGAAGCTGTTATCAATCCCGGGGAAGGACAGCGCTCAATGGCACTTTTCTCACGTCCTATCGTTCCCCAGTCCGTAACACAGGATACACTTTACTACATGGTTGACGGTGCAAAATACTACACTCTTCCTACTTTCTACTCACATGATCTCAGATATGTGCTGATGACATCGATTCCTTCATATAAAGATGGGAAACTGGCCATTAATCTTGTAGCAACCTCTAATATTTACGACTACAGAGGAAACCCTGTCGTTGAAAGACAGACCTATCTCGGACTGTCCGGAGGAGCTCCCGCAACGAACGCTATTACTCCCGGAGACGGTGCCGTAGTTACTCCTGTTGACGGAGTTGACATCAAAGGAAATCAGAGATTCAGACTCGCATGGCAGGGTGTTGATGACAAGAGATACTCGATGAATGCAGGTATGGTCAATGACGGAACGTGTGATCTTGTACAGATTCTCGGCACTGGAACCGATGCTTCTATAACAACAGGCTCTCCTGTGCTTACTGACTCAACTGATCCGTTCATTTTTGATACTGTCGGCAACTATGTTGAGGTTACCGGTGCAACTGATCCTAATGACAACGGAAGATTTAAGGTCCTTTTTGCAACCGTCAACACTCTGACCGTTGATCATGAGTTTAATTCCGACAGCACCACAATATCATGGACAGTCGTTAAGAAATACTCCATAACAGCAAATTACTTCCCGAACCTTCCGGATAACGGTGATGTCGCAGAGTTCAAGCCTATCGAAGGCGGCAGAGATGCATTCTACATGCCTGCAGGAGCAACCATAAGGCTTAAAGTCTACTTCTCACTTATCGCCAACCTTTACAACTTCTCAACACTTACCGGAGAAGATATAACCTACTACTACACAGTTGAAAGCGAAGCTCCGACACTTGATCAGGCTGATATAAAGGCTGTTTCTGAATCACTTGGTCTTGTAACTGCCGAAGGAGCAGCAGATATCGAGCATGATTCAAAGATCTATGTCACATTTAACGAGGATATTGATCCTGACTCTGTTTATGCCGACAACTTTAAGCTTACAGACAAGGATTCAGCTGTTGTCAGTTGTGATTACGAGATCAGAGACAACGTTGTAACGATCACACCTGCCACTGCACTTATGAGCACTCTGAGTGATTACACGCTAACAGTCTCCACAGATGTTAAGGATGTTGCAGGGAACTTCCTTGCAGCTCCGGTAACAGCCACTTTCGGTGTTGAGACAACTCAGCCGACTGTAACAGGAACCGATCCTATTGATACTGATGCAGCCTGGAGCGTAAGTGATCCTCTCAGTCTCTCTTTCAGCGAGGCTGTAAGCGAATCTACACTTGCCACAGGCATGGATGTGACTTTCACACTTCCAGGACTTTGCAACAGCTCTGAAACAGGTGTTGTAGAAGGATGTATCGCTATCGACAGAAAAGAGACTGGTGTTACGTTCACTCCATACAGCGGCTACTTCGTTGATGAAACTGCATTCACTCTCGGCATCTACGACACGATCACTGACCACGCAGGCAACATTCTCTCCAATCCTCAGGATGTCACTTTTGACACGTTACTTGGAGATGACGGCCCGGCAACTCCGATCTGCAGCGAACTGCCGACATCAACAAGCGGCTATGTTGAGGTCTACTTCAATGAGGCTCTTGAGCCGACAAGCGTAATAGCCGGAACGGTAATAGTTTACAATGCTGATACAAGTGAAGAAGTCAGTGGAACTGTTACACTTGAAAACGGAGAGACCTCTATCAGATTCGCACCTGACAGTTCTTTCACGGTTGGTGATAATTACGGCATAATCATTTCTGCAGATATTACTGATGCTTCAGGTAATCCTATTGGATCCGAATACAGAGCATTCTTCAAGATCACACCTTAAATAAAAAAAAGCTCCCCGATCTTCCGGTCGGGGAGCAGTATTTTCAGAAATATTAATTCAGAAAACTACTTAAGAACGTCCTCAATAATATCAAGAGCCCAGTCGAGTTCCTCTTTTGTGATCGTCAAAGGAGGAGCGAATCTGATTATCCAGTCGTGAGTTTCTTTTGCAAGAACGCCTTTTTCTTTAAGTGCTGTTGTGTAGATCCTTGCCTTTCCTGCTTCCTTTTTAAGAACAACAGCATTGAGAAGTCCCTTTCCTCTGATAGTTTCAACTTTAGGACTGTTCATTGCAACAAGTCTTTCCCTGAAATATTTTCCAAGATTTTCTGACTGCTCGGCAAGATTTTCGTCTTCAAGAACATCAAGAGCCGCAATAGCTACAGCACAGCCGAGAGGATTTCCACCGAAAGTCGATCCGTGTGATCCCGGAGTGAAAACGCCCATAATGTCTTTATTTGCAGCAACGCCTGAAACTGGGAAAACACCGCCGCCGAGAGCCTTACCCATGATGATAACATCAGGTTCTATACCTTCGTGCATAAACGCAAAGCTCTTTCCTGTTCTGCAGAAACCTGTCTGAACTTCGTCGCATGCAAGAAGCATGTTGTTCTGTTCGCAGATCTCTTTCAGACCTTTAAGGTATCCGTCATGAGGAACGACAACACCTGCTTCACCCTGAATAGGCTCAACAAGGATTCCGGCTGTATTTTCTGTAACAGCAGCCTTAACAGCATCAAGATCGTTATAGTCAACAACTTTAAAACCGGGAGTAAAAGGTCCGTAATTGTTGTAAGCATCCGGATCTGTTGAAAAAGAAACGATCGTTGTCGTTCTTCCGTGGAAGTTCTCTTTCATAACGATGATCTCAGCCTTATCTTTTGCTATACCTTTTTTCTCGTATCCCCAGCGTCTCATCATCTTAATAGCAGTTTCAACAGCTTCAGCTCCTGTATTCATCGGAAGAACCATGTCCTTACCTGTGAACTTCGCAAGCTTTTCAGCGAATTCAGGCCATCTGTCGTTGAAGAAAGCTCTACTTGTAAGAGTCAGAACATCAGCCTGCTCTTTAAGTGCGTTAATAATTCTCGGATGCCTGTGGCCCTGATTAACTGCACTGTAAGCACTCAGACAGTCCATGTACTTTTTGCCTTCCGGATCCCATACCCATACACCTTCAGCCTTTGAAATAACTACTTCAAGAGGATGATAGTTGTGAGCTCCGTAAACATGTTCCTTTTCCATAAGCTCCTTGCTGGAGAGAATTCTTTTTTCACTCGACATACAAATCTCCTTTTTGATGAATAGAATAATAAACAGAAAACAACGGATTCTATACAGGTTAGTTTTTATTTATCAAGGAAAATATTAAGATACAGTTACTTGACGTTCTCCAGCTTATTAAAAGCCTTGAAAGCCTTTTCATAGTAACGATTTCCTTTGGGAACTATTTTCATGACTTCCTGAAACTTCTGTTTTGCGGCTGCAGGGTTCTCTTTTCTCAAAGCTCTTCCTTCCACATACAGCTCTTTAGCCCTTTCAAGTATAGCCTCGACATCGGCCTGGTCCATACCCTGGAAACCGTCTGTCCTTAAAGCAGCCTTTGCGGCCTCACCTGCAGGCATACTCTTTCTGAGGAAAAAGATCTCATCCTCGATCATTTTCTTTTCATAAGGATCGTTTACATGTTTGAGATATCTTTTGAAATAGGACAGAGATTTTGACCAGTTTTTTCTTTCTTTATAGATATATCCAAGCTGTCTCAGTGCAAGGGTATCTGAACTGTCTGCTGCAAGAGCTTCCTTATAGAACTTTACCGCCATGTTTAAATTACCGGCTTCGTAGTAAATTCTCGCCAGATGTCTGCTTGCCAGCTTATTGCCGGACCTCTGAGCCCTCTTGAAGTATGAAAGAGCCTTCTTCGGTCTGTTAAGCTGAAGATAGCTCTCACCGATCTCAAGATACGCTTCCTTGCGGAGCCTTTTGCTTTTGACTTTCTGGAAATATTTTAATGCGTTCCTGTAATCATCAATATTTTTATAGACGATGCCTTTCATCAGCATAAGTTCCTGATTATCACTATCTATCTTCTCCGCAGCCTCGATCTTTTCTATAGCACCCTTAAAATCACCTTTTTTAGAAAGTATCCTTGCATACATTGTGTAGTTATCGAAATTTTTCATATCAAGAACTACAGCGGTATCTATATCCTTTTCGGCATTATCATATTTGCCCATCGCATAGTAGACCTTGGCTTTCATGTAAAAGATATAGGAACTCTGGCTATTAAGTTCAAGGGCTTTGTCAACATTGTTGATAGCCTCCTTGTACTTTTTCAGGTTATAGAACGCATTGGCAAGAGACAGATAGCTTTTGAACATGTTCTTTTCCTGATAGTCACCCGACTCAAGAAGTTTAATGACATCCTTCCATCTTTTCTCTTTCTCGAGACTTTCAGCATAAGCCTGAAGATATTCATACTTTCTCTGATCTGCAAAATAGGCTCTCTGAAGATTTTTAGTAGCTCTGGAGAACTTCTGCTGATCAAAAAGGAATTTACCGTAATAAAAGTAAACCCTTTCATCTCCGATAGTATTTCTCTCAATAGCTTTCTCATAGAATCTTCTAGCCTTATCATATTCGCCATCCTCATGGAGGATAACAGCCTTTATCAGGTTATAGGCGTACCCGTCCTTACCAAGTTTACCTACTATCGCAGCAAGTTCGTTGACCTCCTGCATCTTTTCAAAATCTATCAGAATGACCATTTTGGCAAGATAAGGTTCAATAAGCGCAGGATCTGCTTTTATCGCAAGATTATAAAATTCCAGAGATTTCGCCTTATCTCCGATAATATCATAGATCCTTCCGAGTCTGATAAGAGACTCTGCATCCTTCACCGATTGAATATCTATTTTTGCAAGCTCAAGATAAACTCTCTGCTTCTGACCGAGCTGGATGAATATTTCCGTCTTTCCAAGAACAGCAGAAGGATGCTTAGGATCGATCTTCAGTGCTTTTTCATAGTACTGCATCGCTTTTGACGAATTAGACGTCTTGACATAGAAATCACCGATCTTTACAAGAGCTTCAATGTCAGTTTTATTTATCTCAACAGCTTTTTCATAGTATTTTATCGCCTCCTCAAGTTCACCTTTCCGATAGGCGATATTTGCTATCATCTGATAGTAGTCAGCCTTCTGAAAATCCTCTGCACTTGAAATTACAGATGCTGAAACACTCTTCAAAAACAATTCCGCCTCTGCAAGCTTATCTTTAGTGTTCATAAAAATATTAGCTTTAAGCAGATGCGCTTTAAGATAATTCTTATTTTCATCAATTATCCTGTTAAGAAAAGCTGTGGCAGACTGTGCATCTCCGTTCTTATATTTCATTTCAGCCAGAGAGAACATGATCTTTGCACTTTTTCCCTGACTGTTGATGAAACCGTGATTGAAGAACTCCTCTGCTTTCTTCAGGTCTTTTTTACCGACAGCACACCGTCCGAGAATATAGAATATCTCAGGATCGTTACTCTTGACAAATTCTTCAACAAGAACAATAGCTTCACTAAAGTTTCTATTGATTATAAGATTAAGCGCCTTTGCCTTAATAAGGTCAATGTTTGACGGAGCATTCTGAAGAGCTTTGTCAATCTTTTCCTCTGTTGTCTTTACAGTTTCGATCCTCTTATTGTAAGAGAGTATGAGGTTGAACTTAACCTGACCATCGAGTCCGACAGCTGTAGGAGCAGAATCATCTTCTTTGATATACTGTTTCAGAATACCGATACTTTTAATATATTCGTCAGGGATATCTTTATTTAAAGATTCCCTTACATCCGCGAGAGTTCCTGTATTAACGGCAATGGACTCGCTAATATTGTCAAGGATATCGCCCTGATCTGTCTGAACATAGTTTACATAGTAATAATAACCGCCTCCGAGCAGACCTATCACTATAAAAGTCGAAAGAACCAGAACCAGATAGAATCCGAAAGCTCCGTCTCTTTTCTTCTTCTTTCTTATATTTTTACCCTTTCCTGTTTTTTCGTCTTCGACATCCGAGAGATCTTCCGGAATAAAGACGTGATCAACTGATTCGCCCGACTGTCCTCCATGTTTGGGATTTATGGCCGTTCCTTCAAATTCTCCGACAGCATCCTTGAAAATTCCTGTATCCGAGATTCCTGTCTCAGAGTAAGACTGGTCATCTTCCGGCTCCAGTGTTTTAAAAAGATCATCATCCCCCTCAAGAGAAAAATCATACCCGGAATCCATAGAAAGAGAGCTGCCGCTCTTAGGTTCTTCATCGTTCCATGTCAAACCGTCATCACTGATATCATCATCCGGAGATATAACCCCGTTCTCCATCAGTGATTCAATTTCAGATTCTTCATAAGGTCCCAGAACTTCTCCGGTATCTTTCTTTCTAAAATATACTCCGCCAGCTTTTTCCGCCGGTTCAGCCTTGTTAAAAAGATCATCCAGGAATGCATCCGGCTTTTCAGCAGGTTTTTCTCCTGAATCCGACCTGATCTCATCAGAAATAAGATCATCTTTATTGTCAGCAGTTAACGGATTGTCTTTGAAAAGACTGACCTGGTCATCGTCCTGCGAAAAATCATCATCGTCATCACCGAAAAGATCACTAGCTTCGTTTCTTTCAATATTTTCTACAGGGCTGTCATCGAAAAGGTCATCCGACTCATACCTGTCATTAGAAAGATCCATTTTGGGTGAATCATCAGGATCAGACTCCTGTATCTTTTCCTCGGGTGGAGGGGCCTCTTCTGCAGAGTCACCGCTACCTATTTTGAAATTCACTGTATTTTCTTCACCATCATCATCATTCTCCAGTGGATCATAATCGGAAGACTCTTTCTGCCCCGGATCTTCAACCGGACTATCATCATCTGCAAACAGATCCTCATCAGGATCAGAACCTTCGTCCATCAGCTCATTATCGTTGGGCAGGTTTTCCTTAACAGCCTGTTCTGACTGAACATTCATCTGAGAATGGATCTTACCTACGATATCATCTTCTTCCGGTTCTTCCGGTTCTTCAGCCTTCTTTTTCACCCTGTACTGATTGTTACATACAGAACATTTAACCAACAGGCCTTTGGCTGAAATCTTCGAATCATCAATGTTGTACGCTGTGTTACAATGAGGGCATTTAATTTTCATTTCTCGACCTTTTATCTATATAATATTTTTCCTTGTTTTAAACGCAAAACTCTTAAGAAGGGTAAAATTCCCTGCTCCTTTAACTCCGGTATTTCTGAAATATCTATTTCTGTAATATTTGTCCATAGTATCAAGAATATCATTTCTACCGTTTGTCTTGATCTTTTCTCCAGAGATCCTTATCTGTTTTAATCTTTCAGCTGACGAAAGGATCATCAGCATCTGTTCCCGAGGAGTTTTTGTCTTCAAAGAAAGTTTTTCAACTGTTATATCCGCTTCATTAACCGGCTCGTCTCCGTCTTTTTCCTTAATAAACGGCAGTATCGTTTCCAGAAGTCTGATATAGATCTCGTTATCTTTGGAAAACTTTTCATAACTTCCCCAAAGTCGCGCAACATTTTTTATAAATAAGGAAAAAAGCATCTGCGGGTTCTCGATACAATATTTTTCAGCCTCATTTCTATTAAGGACCTCTACAATTGTCTCTTCAGCTGCTATAAGATTAAAAGGTGAAGGCTTATCAAGAAAGATGCCCTCTTCTCCGAAAACATCTCCGTCTGACAGAAAAAAGCCTGCTCTTTCTCCTTCAAATTTCACCCGTCCCCGAACCACAATAAAAAGACCGGGAGCAAAAGTATTCTTTTCTACAATGACATCACCGACAGAAAATGTCCTCTGCATCTATTCATTCTCCTTCGCATCGATCGTCTGGATACAGTTATGCTCGCAGCTATCGATCTTTTCTATTAAGCACCTGAACTTCTTAAGAGCCCGCCCTGATATAAGATGCTCCACCTCACAGGCAAGATTATCAGATTCCTGCTCTTCAAGCTCAAGAATATCTCTGAAAAAATGTGTAAAAAGCCTGTGCCTGTCAAAGATCTCTACTGCTATCCGCTTTCCGGTCTCGGTAAGAGTGATGTAACTGTGATTCTCATGTTCAATAAGACCTTTATCCACAAGATTTTTAACAGCTCTTGAAACAGTTGCTCTCTTAACTCCCAGCTTTTCTGCCAATTCCTTGTTTCTTGCAACCTGTCTGATGGCAGTAAGTTCCAGAACCGCCTCCAGATAATCTTCCTGTGTTGATGTCAGAGATATTTCATGTTTTCTAGCTGTCATTTTTCACCTTATACAAACCGATAGCCCTCTCAACAATAAGCCTGCTCAGTTCTCTCTTATCTAAATTGTTAAAAGTCTCCATCCCTTCTGAAGATATGATCTTTACAGAATTCACATCCGATCCGAAAGGATCACTGCTGACGGAAACAAGATTGGCTACGACCATATCCAGTTTCTTTTCCTTCATTTTTCTCAAAGCATTTTCTTCAAGATCATCTGTCTCGGCGGCAAAACCTATTCTAACCATTTTTTCGCCGGACAGATCTATTGTACTTTTGAGAATATCTTCTGTTCTGTTAAGCTTAATCTCTAGCGAACTATCTGATTTCTTTATCTTTTTCGGCTCCTTGTCGGGAGTAAAATCAGCTACTGCGGCACTCATGACAAGAATATCACTTTCAGGAACTCTTTTAACAATTTCTTCATACATTTGACCGGCAGTAACAACGTCGATCTTTCTGTAACGATGGTCCGCAGAAATATTAACGTTGGCGGCCACAAATGTCACATCACCACCCTTTTCAGCCGCTTCACCGGCAATGAAATGCCCTGTTTTTCCTGAAGAACCGTTCGTGATATATCTGATGGGATCGATATATTCTCTCGTTGCTCCACCGGACACAAGCCATTTAAGTCCTTTTTTATCCGAGACATCAAAAATCTTCGCTGTAAGGTTG
>CAZTKP010000096.1:0-9790 GCA_964614215.1 uncultured Spirochaetales bacterium
TCATGATCTCAGGATTCATCATTCCGCCGTTTTCCTTAATAAATTCATAAAGATCCTTAACAATTACGAGTGACCACATGTATGTGTAGTAGTTTGACGCATAACCGATGAGATGGCCGAAACCTTCTGTCATGTGAATACCGTCATAAGACTTCCATGGTGAATATTTTTTCTCAATTTCCTTTTCATACTTATGGAAGTCAAAATCCTTTGGATCCTGAAGATAAATTCCAAGAGAAAGCATCGCATAGTACATCTGCTGTCTTACGTTGAAACCTTTTCCGAACTCACTTGCCTTTTTCATATTCTCAACAAGCTCGGCAGGGATCGGATTTCCTTCATCATCTGTTGCAAAAAGCTGAAGCACATCTGTGTCCCAGATCCACTCTTCAAAAAGCTGTGAAGGAACTTCAACAAAGTCTCTCTGACAGTTCGTGCCTGAGAATCTGGAATACTTCTGCTGTCCGGCAAAAAGCATGTGAAGAAGATGACCAAACTCATGAAAAAGTGTCTGAACATCGTTATGAGGAAGATAAGCTTTTCCGTCCTTAGGCTCAGGGAAGTTACCGATGATAGCTCCTCTGGGATTTCTTACATCTTTAACACCGAGAACGTTTGTGAACATAGCAAAATGTTTGTACTTATTTTCTCTTGGATAAAGGTCGAACTCAAACTGACCGATCTCTTTTCCATCCTGAAAAATACTGTATGATTTTACGCTCGGATGCCAGACATCGTCTCTTTTGACTTCCTTGAACTCAACACCGTAGATCTTTGAAGCAACTAGGAACATTCCCTTTATCACCTTGTCAATTTCAAAGTATTTACGGGCAACATCAGGATCGAAATCATACTTATCCATCTTTGCAATTCTTGAGTAGTAGGAATTGTCCCACGGCTCCATTTCTGTAGCTTCAGGCTGATCCTTTTTCTTATATTCAAGAAGAATAGCCATATCTCTGTCTGAATACTCTTTTGTGAGCTCAGAAACCTTATTGATGAACTCATCAGCGTTTTTGGGATTCTCTATCATCAGTTTTGCCTGGGAATATTCAGCCCAGTTCTTATATCCGAGCATGTTAGCGAACTTCATCCTTGTTTTAAGGAATTCTGACATAACTTCAGTATTCGCAGGATAGCCGGTAGTTCTTTTGTTTCTGTACATCTGCTCACGGAGACTTGAATCAGCGGCATACTCCATAACACCCATGTAGTCCGGCCAGTCAGTTGTGAGGATAACTTCACCCTTTTCGTTCGGTTTGTGGTTTTTAATAAAATCTTCCGGAAGACCCTTAAGTTTGGTCATATCGGTAATAACGATGCTCTTTCTGTCTGAACCGATGTTGGAATAGAACTTCTGCTCAAGTTCAGTAAGTTTCAGACTGAGTGCTTTAAGTTCCTTTCTTGTCTTTTCATCCTTATCAACGCCGTTTCTTTTAAAATCATCTATAACATCTTTAAGAAAGTATTTATCCTCAGCACCAAGACTAGAATCATCAGGAACAATAGCGGCAACTGCGCTGTAAAGCTCAAAATCAAGAACCAGTTCAGAGTTCTGGGCCATGAGGATCTGCTCACATTTCATTGCGGATTTCCTCATTCCCTCATCAGGATGATTCATCTGGTAAATGCCTGATTTTGTTAAGACATCAACCTGTCTCATCTCCATTTTATTAAAAAGGTCAAGGATCTCTATCGCCTTCCTTTCAGCAGGAGACGACTTAATGTTCGCCGCAATATCATCGATCGCTGTCTTTTCTTTTTTACAATGAGCCATGAACTCGTCACCGAGCTTTCCGTATGATTCCTCTTTTTGAGCTTCCTTCTTTTCAGGAGCCTTCTTTTTCTCCACTTCACCCTCTTTTGGAGCCGAAGCACAGGAAACAACTGTAAAAATTAGAAAAAATGAAAAAACTGCACTTAAAAACCTTCTCATATCATCCTCCGGAAAATAAACATTCAACACACATATTTCTACTCTCTGCGCGTTTAAAGTCAATTTCATTGGATTTTCAGATTATTTTTTATGACCGTACTTTTCTTTAGGAGTTTCTTTTACGAGATTAGCACTTTTTTCAGAAGCAGACTTAAAGTTCCTGTCGGATTTTGCTTTGATTTTATTTCTTAAGACTTCAGTTTTATTATAGAAATCTCTCAACTGTTGAATTTCTCTAATTACCTGTTCTATTCTACTTGTCATTTTAAAAGTGCCTCAATATCTGCAATATCCTGTTTGGAATTTCTAATCTTTTTCATCCAGATAAGATCTTGCCTACTAACAATGCGAACCTTGCCGAATTCCGTCTGTTCTGTCACTGCATTCTCAATGATATCCTTATATTTCTGTTCTTTGCTTACCAGAATATCAACGGTCATTGTCTCCATTCCTTCGATTTTGGATAATCTGTGCAATGTTACAGGCGTTTTCTTAAAATCCCATGCCGGAGATTCATAAATATACCCCTCACTTTTCAACAAGGATTTCAGACTGTCTATATCTTCTGAAAGAACAAGGAAATCAATATCTTTGGTGTATCTGGGCTCAGCATAAAAAGAAAGGGCTATACCTCCCACAACAGCATATTTGATCCCGTTGTCATTCATTACTTTTATCACTGAAAAAAATTCGCTGTATAGATCCATGATTCTTCCTCAATCGTTCAAATCATTATATTTTAAGAAGATTTTAAGTCAATTGATAACATCTTTTAAACCTTAAAAATTTGTTGGTCTTGCAAATTCCCCTTTAAAAGTTACTATTGCCCGTCCTACGGTTTAAAAAGGTAGTGTTTTGGAAAAGAAGAATAGCTTTCAGACGGGAAATGTGATCCTCGTATCATTTGCTCATCTTGTGCATGATGTTTTTACGGCTTTTCTTGCTCCGATCCTGCCAATACTTACTTCTCAGCTTGGAATTAGCTACTCAATGGCGGGATTTCTGTCAGTTGTGCAGAGAATTCCTTCACTTTTAAACCCTTTTATCGGCCTCATTGCTGACAAGGTCTCTGTCAGATACTTCATAATCCTCGCACCACTCATATCAGCGATTTTCATGAGCATCCTCGGGCTTGCTCCATCCTATCCGTTGCTTGTGGTTATGCTGCTTATCACAGGGATCAGTTCGACGATGTTCCATGTTCCGGCTCCAGTCATGATAAAAAGGCTCTCAGGAGATCACGTCGGTCGCGGAATGAGCTTTTACATGCTTGGAGGAGAGTTCGCGAGAACACTCGGACCTTTAACAATACTCGGTGCAATATCTCTCTGGGGACTTAAAGGCAGTTACCGTCTTGCAGGATTCGGTATTGCCGCTTCACTACTTCTTTATCTTAAGATCGGAAAGATAAAAATATCCGAAGAATTTAAGAAAAAAACACTCACCACTACACCGAAAGGAGCTTTAAAAAAACATCTTCCTTTTTTTACCGGATTAAGTCTTTTCATACTTTTTAGAAACTTCATGAAAGGCGCTCTGACAATGTATCTGCCACTCTATTTCACCAGTAAGGGCGAATCTCTCTGGGCCGGCGGGATCGCTTTGACGGTCATACAGTTCTCAGGAGCCGTGGGAACCTTTATCGCAGGTCCGGTGTCCGATAAGATCGGAGCAAGAACAACTCTTATCGTTGCATCGATCATCGCACCCATCTTTATGTTTCTATTTATGATATTGGACAGTTACATGGCTTTAGCCTGTCTTATCCCGATCGGGATCATGATCTTTGCCGCATCTCCTGTGATGCTTGCACTTGTTCAGGATGTCGGAGTCGAACATCCCTCCTTTTTCAACGGAATTTACATGACTCTCAGTTTCGGAATAGGATCTCTGACATTGTTATCTGTCGGATGGATGGGCGATATTCTTGAATTTAACCTGACCTATATTATAAGCGCAGCGCTAGCGTTTTTATCCATTCCTTTTATTTTTATGATGACCCCGAAAAAGACCGTGTCCTAATTTTCTTGAAATTATTCATTCTCTAGCTACATTAGGTGTAAATTGTTTTTTGGGAGGACAACATGCTTAGTCTGCTTTTCTCGTTTCTCGCGGCGTTACTTGTCGGCGGAGCTATCGGATACTTCATCAACATCGGTTTCGGAATATTTATCGGCCTTGTTATCGGTATCGCTCTTTTCTTTTTTCTCACGAGACACTATACAAAGAAACTTCAGGAAGTTTTCACTAATGCAAACTTCGACCTGCAGAAACAGAACTTTAATCATGCCGTTGAAGTGCTTAAAGGAGGTTACATATACAATAAGTACGCCTTTCTCGTAAAAGCTCAGATAGACTCTCAGATCGGTATCATCCTCTACACCCAGAAAAAGTTCGGAGAAGCATACAAATACCTTCAGAAATCAAACCCCAGGATCACTCTCGGCTATACGATGATGATAATAGGACACATCAAGAACAACAAGAAAGATAAGGTCAATAAGGACATCGAGCTGCTTATAAAGTTCAACAAAAAAGATCCCTTTGTGTATTCAGTAGCGGCCTATCTCTATTCGGAAGAACTCGGCAACAGAGAAAAAGCTCTTGAGATACTCAATAAGGCCATCAAGGCTATGCCTGACAACCAGAAAATAAAGGAGCACCTCACCGCTTTCCAGAACAATAAACAGTTCAAAATGGAGAAATACGGAGAGATGTGGTATCAGCTCATGCTTGATAAAAAAGCTCTCTCCAGGCTTCAGAACAAGATGATGCGCTCTCAGCAGAGATCCATGAAAGTTAAGCAGAGAGTCAGATAGTTTCTCATTTTACCACAGACCAGTTTTCTTTGTACTTTAATTTCTTAATCTGATACAATTACCGCGATAGTTTAGAACCTTAAAAGACAGGTAAGATGAAAACTGCCGCTCAAAATAAAAGAGATGTCTTTGAATTCTTTAAGGAAAATGCTGAAAGCGTTGCAGGGGACTCTGGACTTATCGATCAGGCAAAGGAACTTGTCGCCCTTTTTGGAAAAGTTATTAGAGGATACAAGCTCTATCCGAGGACAAATCCAGCTTTTGACAGGTTTGCATTTCAGTTTAGAAAGAAACTCGACGAGATCCTTTCCCGTATGCCGTCAATCTCGCTGAGAATTACCCCCAAAGGTTTTATGCTCGGAACAGCAGTTCTTGACACCGGAGAGAAAGATAAAGAAATAGTTTACTTCCTGTTCAATGACGGGCTCCGCGAGATATTCTTTCAGCAGGGAACAACAAAAGAAGAAGTTTCACAGCTTTTTAACGTCCTTGCTCAGTGTACTCTCTTTGCAAATGAAGACTACGACCTTGCAACACTTCTGTGGGACCATAATTTTGACAATATCGGCTACATTACTGAAGATGAGCTTATAAAGGATTCGATCGCCACCAATATTGAGGATACCCCGTTCTCCCCGATCAAAGTGGAAGAGCTTTCTATAGGTCCCGGACTTGATGGCCTCGGCAGTATTGATGATGAATTTTCCGATGACGACGATGATGGTTCAGGCGGAGATTCGGCATCTGAATCTTCAACGAGAACAAGATTCACGGAAGAAGAATTTCAGAAGTATTCAGCTCTGATATTTAAAGAAAGTGATAATATTGACCTGACTGTCTACAAAGATAGTCTGGACAAAAGAATAGAGAATGAATCTGTCGGAAAGATGGAGATGTTTAAATTTGAAAAAGCTCTGTCACATAACGATGACTCCTTTGTTGTAAACAGATTCCTCAAAGAACTTTCTTCAAGACTTGTATCAAACCAGGGAAATGCAACAGGTGACGAGCTGCTTGAAACAGCTGCTCAGCTATGGGAGAAACTTCTCATTTTCGGATCTGTAAGAGGAGCCATTCTCTTCATAAAGACACTGAAAACTATAGCCGAAAAACTTAAAAGTTCAAAACCGGAATACGCAGAAAAAATAAATAACGGACTTGCCTCTCTGTCTGATCACGACTTTCTTAACGATGTCTTTTCCACGATCAATGACCTTCCTGAAGAAGAGCTCAATGCTGTCGGAGAGCTTTTTTCAATGATCCCGAGCGAAATGCTTGAGCATATTCTTGTAAATATTACAGGCATGGAATCTGCAGACGTCAGGATCACCATTCTTAAAGGACTTTCTGAACACTTAACCATTAATGACGATCTTCTTGACCTTGCCTCACATGAAGACTGGAAAGTTGTAAGAAACGCTCTGGCACTTATGAAAAATAAAAAGGATACACGGGTTGTTCCCGCGATTAGAAAAGCTCTCATGCATCCTCAGAAACAGGCTAGGATCGAGGCTCTCGGAGTTCTGATGGAATTCTCCATTGAAGAGGCACTTCCCGCCCTCGAAAAAGCCGTCTTTTCTCCACAAAGAGAAATAAGGGGCGTTGCTTTCAGAAAGATACTTGAACTACGTGAACCGAAGATCAAAATGATCGTAAATAGATCCATGCAGCCAAACAACCTCAAAAAACTGGAAGACGACGAAATAGAGGAATATTTTGACCTTATAATCAAGCTTAGACGGGACGATCTCTATGATCTACTCGCCAACAACCTGTTTTTTGAAGACAGTTACATAAGAAATAAGGCAGTTAATGTTCTTGTTAAAGCTCCCACGCTCACTCCATTCGCACAACATATCGCAAAAGCCTCACGATTTGAAACACTTGCGAAGATGAAACCTGAAAACCTAAAGAACTTCTGCAGGCTTTTTAAGCCTGAAATATACAAAGAGTTGCTTCCAGTACTGAAGCAGACATATTCCGCATCGGGAGGTCTGCTGATAAAATCATACAAAGGCATTAAAGAAATAATATTCAGAGCTTTGTTTATTTATGTAGAGGACCCGGCTGTTAGAAGTTTTTTTAATGAAGGAATTGACCGGGGAAATAGAGAAACTGCATCACTTATCAAAAAAATTGCAGGTAAGTTCATATGAGCGAAGAAAAAAGTTCAAACGCAATATCTCAGGATTTCTTTGAGAACACTGAAAGACTTGAACGTCAGATGCGGTACGAGTTTATCGTGTCGATCAACTCGCTTGTAAAGGCTTTACGCCTCTACGGTCCGGAAAATGACACTGTGGGAAAGAACATTGAAAAGGTTTTTGAAACTATAAAAATGCTTTTCTCAACAGATTCTCTTCTGAGCTTTACTTTTAACGGCCATGATTTTCTTATAAATGATACCAGAGTACGAAAGAAAAAGAACTCACAGATAAGTTTTACAGATCTTGAAAGTTTTTTTATTGATCTTCAGGTCGCTTCGATAACCCTCCATAAGACTTTACGTCCCTCAGAAATGGTGAAATTCATTCTTACCGGTTTCACTGTCGCTCAGAAACAATTTAAACCTGACGATGTCTTTGATCATTTCCTAAATGCACTGAAAAGGGAGAACCTTAATATAGAGATCACTCAGAGAGACAGTTCCGATGCCGATGATATGTTCAGCATTCTTGATAAATGTCAGCTTACAAGACTTACATATAGAAACTTAATAACCGATCACGAACTTTTTACCAATAAGATAAAGACCCGAAAACCGATCCCGCTTAGAAAAGCTATCAGAAATGTTCAGAATATTATTGATCTCATCACAGACGGAACTGAAGATACACAGGAACCGCATCTCCTTACTCTGGCATCTCTTAACAGCCTGCAGGGTCGTTTTATTGCAACGCATCTTGCAAATACAGCCATACTAAGCGTAGCTGCAGCAACTCAGTTAGGAGTTGACAGAAACCTTATGACAAGGATCGGCGTCGCGGCGTATTTCCATGATATTTCCATACCTGAAAACTCAAAAGGAGAAAATGTCTCTCATACAGGCGGAGGATTTGCAGTTCTCAGCAGACTGAATTCCCTTAATTTCGCTATGATGGAAGCTGCTATAAACGCAGGAAGACATCACGATACGTATACTTACATGTGTGAACCATCACCTCCGGAAAAACCTGTTATGTCAACACCGCTTGGTGAGATAATCAAGGTTTGTGACTATTACGATCTGGCTACAAGATGGTGGCCCGGAAGAAAAACCATGCCGCTGCGACGAACAGACGCCATAGAAATGATATTCAAAATGTGCGGCATGAAATGCTTTTCACCGATCGCAGCTAAAGCTCTTTTCAGCTCCCTCGGGATATTTCCTCCCGGAACTGTTGTGAAAGTCAGAGGAAAGAACCAGCTTGCCTGCTCTGTCGATATTTTCAGGAACACCGGACAGAAAAGTAAGGCAGCTATACTTGACCAGAAAATGAGCTTTACCGGTATAGAGGAGTTCTATCCTTACGATCTTGTTGAAATACCCGAAGGACTACATTTTCGACTTCCGCCCTTAACGATAAAAATGCTGCTTGATTCATTTGACACATCAAATGAAAATTCTGAGTGATTTTAAATCTATCTCTTGACACTAATCCCTAAATCCTTATCATTTCTAATTGCAACTATGATTTTATTCTATTCGGGGGTAAATATGAAAAGGTTCGTTTTTATTTTAACAGTTGTTTTGTTCTCCCTTTCATTTTCATGTGTTGAAGATGAAGATCCTGGATTTACAGAAGGCAGCGTATGTTCCGTACCAAATCAGGAACAGTGCAGTTATGACAACTCTCAGATCCTCATCTGTTCTAACGGAATCTGGACAGTAAAAGAAACATGCAATTTAAATCTTGGGGAGTATTGCAGAGCTCTTACTGCCGGGCTTTCCTGCAATGAAACCGGTGATACCGGAAATACCGGCGATACCGGAAATACCGGAGACACCGGAAATACAGGAGACACCGGAAATACCGGAAATACCGGAGATACTGGAAACACAGGAGATACCGGAAATACTGGTGATACAGGAAACACCGGAGACACCGGAAATACCGGAGATACAGGAAATACTGGTGATACTGGAAACACAGGAGATACCGGAAACACAGGAGATACCGGAAATACTGGTGATACAGGAAACACCGGGAATACTGGAAATACTGGATACACAAAAGGCGAATGTGAGTTAATAATGGATTGTATAGATGAATGTACTTCCGGTGACACTGCATGTGCCCAGGCCTGTTATGATAATGGAAGCACTCAGGGACAAACCGAATATGACGCTTTCTGGTCATGTGACTCAACCAATAGCTGCTCCGGCAATTACCAATGTAATTGGGAAAACTGTCAAACTGAAGCTGCAGCTTGCGGTCTAGCTGGAGACCCGGCCTATACGAAACCTTATGGAACTGCCACAATAAGTGGAAATTTCACATATATTGTCACAGATGAAACATCACTTTCATCAGACATGTATATTACCCAGTTTATTACTGGAACTTTCGGAACCGCAGGAAATCTGATTGACCCGACATCCTCCAGTACTTTTGCATACGCAAATGCTGCTACTCCGACAACTGGAGACCCAATTCTGATACTTTCACAGGAATATACGGACGACTTGCTAAAAAATCCTATGCCATATCTCATTATGGCTCAGGCAGATGTAAGTGTCGGGAACCACAATGTCGGTCTTACAGCTGAAGATACCGTTCAGATCTGGGTTTCTGAATTTGATACAAATGGCGATCTCGTCTGTAGACATGCATTCGGATTTGGAACCGTAAACTTTTCATCAGTTGATCTTACTGCTGGCGCTTCAGGTAATGTATCTGTTACCGGGACAATTCAGCTCTACAGTCCAAAAGCGGCACCTATCTACGGTGGAGATATAAGTAGTGAAAGTCTTGTAGCATGCCCTGTTGAATAACAAAACATGTATAGACTCATAAGTTTTATCGGAATATTTGTTTTCATAGGTTTAGCCTGG